>CAYTJL010000131.1:14692-26922 GCA_964437785.1 uncultured Polyangiaceae bacterium | reverse complement strand
CGTGCTCGTGGCTCACGCGCGATCCGCAGCTCTCCGGGGACCTCACGATCTATCGGAGCATGCTGCGCGAGCAGCCCGGCTTAGGCGAGCCAGTCTTCGACCAAGAGCCCAAGGATAGAACCGTCGAGCAAAGCGGTGTCGTGTGTGACCAGCGTGGCGTCATGCACGAGGGCGATGCTCGCGATGGCCAGATCGAAGTCGGACTTCGCGCGTCCCGCCCTACGTAGCGCGGCCTTGACCTCCGCGAACCGGCGTGCCGCGGCTTCATCGAACGGCTGTACGTCGAAGAGAGTAAGGAGCCGATCGATCCGGGCGACGTTCTCGCGCACGCGGCTCGAGGCAAATGCGCCGAAGTAGAGCTCGGCGATCACCGGTGCGGGGAGCAGGATATCGGCCGCCTCCAAGGCCGCGAGCTTGGTCGGCACAGGCTGCACCCCGTTCAGCGCAGCGACGACGGCGTTGGTGTCGAGCGCGTACCTCACAGAGCCGGCGGCTCCTTGCTCCCCCCACGGCGTCGCTCTTCCCTGAGCCGGTCCAGGAGCTCCTCCGTCGACTCGCCCTCCCAGGGGCCGACCTCACAGAACAGGTCCGCAGCCGAGCGCGTCGCTTTGACTCGGACCTCCACCCGGAGGCCGCCTACGACCGCTTCAACCGGGTGAACCGGATCGCGTCGGAGTCGTTCGATGGCTTCCTCCAGGTTCTTCGCGGTCGCCGTGCTCATGGTGCTACCTCACCGGAACAGATTATCCGCTCGCACGAGTCTGTCCAGGGGCCAATCAGGTCGGTCGCCGCATCCGCTTCCCGCATTGAGCGAAGCGATCCCTTTTGGTCACGAGCAGCAAGCAACATCTTTCGACTAGTCTTGAGGTACTCGGCCATAGGATCTGCCGCATTCCAAACACACAAAGACTTCGCCAGAAAGGATGCGTCGCCCTCCATTGCGAGTGCCGCAGTATGGGCACCCATTTTCGACTAGCAAAATCCAAGGGTGATGAGGGTACGTAGCGTCGATGCATGCAAGCGCCGGTTCCAGATCTTGGTCAGGAAGGCAGATCTGAGCACGAGTGCGGCGAAGCGCACGCAGGTTCTTACATTTGTGGTCATCGAGTTTGGCACTTGCGAGAATGGCGGCGGCTGCCTCCGGACTCAAGCCCGACTCGGGCGCGGCGAGCAGCGGGACTGCGCGGATCCACTCTGCGAATGGTCCATCGTCTGGAGGTGTATAGAGCAGATGACTAATGGCCTTGTTCCAGTCGTCCTGGCCCACTCCGGTCTTCCATCTTGGAACTTCCTTTGAGTGCCAGAGCGAGTGGTGATAATCTACATACCAATACGCCAAATCATCTGCGCCGCCATCTTCGTCAGGGAATCTTGCATAAAGTTTGAGCGCTTGGGAACAGGCATGAGACCACTCGACTGCCATGCGCTCGTATTTAGAAAACAGCGGCAAATCGGCAAGAGGCCAAGCAAACATGACAGAAGCATTCGTGGTGAGTACGCCACCTGCGGCGGTCCACCAACGAACGTCGAACATGGTCAGACCCATCTGTTTTTCGTTTCGCTGGTAAAGAGCGTCCCACACCAGTTCGAAGAGCGGGCCTGCAAGCGGCTGGGAGTGGTCCCAGGCTCCTTCTTTCCAGATGAATTCGGCCGTGCTCACATGGACTCGCGGTCCCACATGGCACGGCCGCCCTTGAGGCGCGGACGTCCAGAGAGTTTTCTTGTCAACGTAATACCTAATGAGCGCCGTCTTGTTCTTGCCAAAGCCGCGAGTCAATGCGGGGATGTCGGGAACCATCTTGAGCAACACGGCCTCTTCCCATGCTGCAATCACGCGTCGTACAACCGCACCATCGTCGCTGGGCAACGACTCGACGACCTCATGCCACTTCTTAAGAAGTATGGGCGTCACACTCTTCCGAATTCGATCAATACGCGACCTCGTCAGATGGCGCCGCCCACCAAACACGCTTGCCAACAGTGTCTCGAGCTCGTCGGCCGGGTCTGCTGTCTCCGCGGTTGCGATGCCTGCAACGTACGTGTCGATATCGTCTTCGTCCAAGTAGATAAAATCGCCCGGCGTACGGGAGGCTTCGGCATCAAAAGGGATCCCGCGGGCTCACCCCCTGGAGCTGATTAACGCAAGCCTCGAAATCGCCGGACCTTGCGGGATCCGTCCAGGAGTCTGCGCGCTGATCGATGTCGCATTTAATACCGATCAATTTCTGGCGAAGCTTTGATCGACTCTGGGAGCCATTGTTGAGCCGCACGACATGGACACCGGCAACGTCCGAGAAAAGTGCGACATCCGTGCCGAGCGTGACCAATACCGTTCGCTCGGGAGCCATTCCATACGCCATCCCTGCCTCAAAGATGACGTTCGGGCGAGCCTGCCAGCGAAGAATCTCCTCCGACTTGTCGTGAGGTCCTCGATGATCTGGGCGCAATCCCGCATACTCGTCGGGCGAGAAGAGCGCAACGATCCCCTGCGCACGCTTGAGCCCGGCGCGCACGATGTCACCGATGAATGCCGTGCCCCCCTCGTCCGCGGCGAGTTGGTCGAAGTCGACTGGTTGAAGGTCGAGGGCGCGGAGGAAATGCTCAAGGGCAGTCCTGGCTGCGACATTACGACCGTGGATGATGAACACCTTCTTGGGATCCGGCATGTTAGCACCTTTCTCGGGCGGCGAAGTAGCGGAGGAGGCCGCAGGGGCTCGCTCTTGGGTATTATAGATGTCCTCCATCGCGCCAACGAAAACATCGAAGAAGTCGCTCTGAAAATAGCGAAAGTTAGCTTCAAAGGGCTGAGTATACATGAATAGGAGCATCCCATTCCCAGCATCGCCAGTCTCCACGATGCCCCGATAGAGATGATACGCGAGAGACTTCCGCTCATCCTGGTCAAGAGGCATATCCCAATTGCCGAACGTTCGGTCTTCGCCCCAATCCTTCCATCTGGTATTGCGGTCGTTTTCGTACCGCAGATACCCCTGGCTGTCGGGAGCCTCCGTCTCGATGTAAACGAAGAGATCATGAATGGCCGGGATAACCGTCCTGCGCGATGCGTCGCGAATCTTTACCAAAAGAGCGGTGAACTTTTTCTTGGCCAGAGGCATGAATGCGTCCCGCGCTGAAGGTTTCTCCTTATACAAGAGGACAATCGGAAAAACAAGGCCTATCAGTAAGCACACCGATCGAATGGCGGAGCGCAATGCAAGATGTCTCGGGTCTCTGCGCTCCACCGGCCCAACACCTCTTCGATGGCCCACGCGAGCGAATGGCCCGGGCCGAGCTTGACGGGAGCGACCGATCCGCGCACCCGATGGGTGGAGCCCGGCCGGAGCGGGAAGACCCATCCATCGGGCGCAGAAGCAACCATGAACGGCGAGTGGGTGGCGACGTAGATGCGCGCATTCGGGAAGAGCCTTCGCAACGTGGGGAGCAAGCGGCGTTGGAGCGCGGGATGAAGGCTTTGATCGACCTCGTCGAGCAGGAGCCAAAAGTCCTGATCAAAAGGCGATCGCGAGGTATCCACCCAAGGCGCGAGCTCCAAGCGCGCGATGAGATCGCTCATCCATCCAAAGGTCTTGCGGAGCCCTTCGCCGAGGAGGTCCAGCGGGATGACCTCGCCGTCGATCCGAATCACAGGCGGGCGTTGCCGGGGCAGAAACTCGATCGTGACCTTGCGCGCCATCACGTCGGAGAGGGCTTGTGCAAAGCGATCGAGCGAGGCCTGCAGCGCGTCGGCCTGCGCACGGAGCGAGGCCTCTGCATCGGTGCCTTTGGCCTGCTCGGCGGCCATCCACGCTTGAAGACGATCGAAATGGAGGTTGACCAAGACTTGGCCGAGATCGGATGAGCCGGAGGAGAAAGAGAGCCCGCCTGCGAGCGCGGGACGCTCGATGCGCTTTGGGCCTTCGGTGGCCAAGTTGGTGTTGGGCTCCGCGCCGTGAAACGCAAACACGGCCCAATCCGCCGGTGTATTGTCGCGCGCAGACTGGTTGAAGCGCGTGAACACTTCGGGGACACCCGAGTGCTTGGTGCTGCTCTCCTGCACTTGGAGCGAGACATCCCCGTGATGAAGCCGGATCGACACATTGGCTTCTTGGCCACGAGCCCTGCGCCTCAGTCGCTCATGAGCGCGGACAGTGCCCCCGCCGACGAGCACGGTGATCGCTTCGAGGATGGTGGTCTTGCCGCTCCCGTTGGGCCCCTCGAACAAGACGAGCTCACCCTTGCCCTCGGGCGCGGGGATGTCGAGCGTGGCGCCTTCGAACGGGCCGAGCCCGTCGAGCATGATCCGCTCGATCCTCGGGCTTTGGTGCTCGCCGCTGGGCATGACGGCTCCGCACTCTAGCGTCGTTTCTCCGTCGATGGGCGAGATTTCTTCGTGGGGCCCTCGCGCATACGAATTTGTGTACGAGCTTCGGGCTGTTGGGCGCCGCGGATTCATGGTAACCCCGAGGGCGATGGCTCACGCAATACAAGCGCTCATCGTACAAGAGCCCGATGCCCGCGCGCTCTGTCGCGCCTTCCCCGGGGCCAAACGGACAAGGGCGCAGGCCGAGCGCTGGCTCGTCCCGCTGACGTCGTCCTTCGGGGATGCCGCGCGTGATGTCCGCCGGATCGATCTCGAGCAAGCCACCTCAAACGACGTGGAGCGCGGTTTCCACGCCGCGATCACCGCGCTCGGCCAGATCCACCTCGTCGGACCGGTGGTTATCGCGGTCACCGAATATTTCGGCGGCGTCGGCTCGCAAGCGTCTGCGGTTATCGAGCATGGCCGCATCGCTTCAGGCCCATTTATCGGGCGGGACGCGATCAACCAAGCTTTGCGCATCACCGGCGTCGAGGCCGGAGCGTCCTTCGACGAGTTCGAGGCGGTAGGTCTCCAGCACTGGCGAATGACCGATGACATCGAGGAAGCAGGCGAATGAAGCCGGCGCGGCGATCACCAACGCAGCACGTCGCAACAGCCGGCGTCGCCGAGAACGGCAACACGGCGATCCTCGTCACGGTCGCGCCGGATGGCGGGCTCCTCGATCGAAGGAGCGCCGACCTCACGCCTCCTGATCTCCCAACCCATCCTCATCACCACCAAGGCTCGTGGGCGGTCGGTCGTTACCTCGACTCCCCATGGGCAAAACCCATCTCGCTCCCCGAGGCCGTCGCCCTCGTCGAGCGCGTCCGCGAAGCGGCGGCCCGCGGCGCGCGCGAGGCCCTCGCCTCCCTCGCCGCGGCGGTGCCCATGCCCATCGCGCGCATCGCGCTCCGCGTGTGCCCCGCGCTCCCGCCGACCATCGAAGAGCGCATCGCCGATAGCCGCGCGCAAACGGTCGCCGACTCCGTCATGTACCGAGAGGCCCTCGCGGCCGCCGCAAAGGACCTTGGATGGCAGGTGCATTGGTACGATCGAGAGCGCGTCTTCCACGAGGCGGCCGCCTCTCTCGGGCAGAGTGACATCGACGCATGTCTCCGCACGATGGGCCGCTCGTGCGGGCCGCCCTGGCAAGCGAAGCACAAGCTCGCCGCCGCCGCGGCGATCGCGGCGGGACAAAAACCTCGCACCGGGAGGTGACGACGTGCCGTTGAAGCGAGGCCACCCTTGTTGTCCCTGCGGGTCGCACTGGCTGTGCCGCTATGCGTGGTTCAAATACAAACCGCTCTTCGCCTGCTTTGCGTGCCGAAAGACCTTCAAACGCCGGCTCCCCGAGGATCTCGGGCCGGACGCGCAAACCGACGTCGCGGCCCGGTGCCCGACGTGCGGCAGCGACGATGTAAGGGAGATGGGCCTCGGCTTTCGCCCACCGCGGGCCTCCAAGGTGAAGGAGTGGCAGTTGCTCGCGGAGGTGACGCGCGCCGGGAAGAGCTTTCACTGCTGTTGCGGCTCTGGACAGCCAACGACCCTCCTGGAGCTCCGAGCCTTGCTGTCGCGGCCGGCGAGCTTCGAGAAGCGCAAGAGGCGCTGACCGCGGGGCGCCCGCGCCGCGGACCGCGTCATTTTTCTGGTTTCGCCCTGTGGAATCGCGCGCGGATTGGGTGTAGCGTCGCGCCCCTCATGGCTCACGCGAACGGCAACGGCGCAGGCACCCCGCAACCTGCACACTCCACCGCGACGTACCCGGACTTCTCCGCGCCCACCGTTGACAAGGTGATGGTCGAGGAGCGGGCCGCCTCGTTCGCAAAACGCAGCATCAAAAAGGCGACCAAGGTCGCGGGCCTCAAGCTCGCGATCTCGATGATGGACCTCACCACGCTGGAGGGCAAAGACTCGCCCGGCAAGGTCCGCCAGATGTGCCATAAAGCCATCTCGCCGCACGAGGACCGCACCGTCCCGAGCTGCGCGGCCGTGTGCGTCTACCCCAACTTGGTCCCTACCGCCAAGCGGACGCTCGCCGGCAGCGCGGTGAAGGTCGCGAGCGTGGCCACGGCGTTCCCGAGCGGCCTCTCGCCCTTGTCGGTCAAGCTCGATGACGTGCGCCGCGCGGTCGAGCTCGGCGCCGACGAGATCGACATGGTCATCGATCGCGGCGCCATGCTCGCGGGCGAGCACACGCGCGTGTTCGACGAGATCGCCGCGATCAAAGAGGCGTGCTCCCACGCGCACCTCAAGGTGATCTTGGAGACGGGCGAGCTCGGGAGCTACGACGTCGTGCGCAAAGCGAGCCAAATCGCGATGCTCGCGGGCGGCGACTTCATCAAGACGTCCACCGGCAAGATCCAACCCGCGGCCACGCCGCCCGTCACGCTCGTGATGCTCGAGGCCATCCGGGACTTCTATTACGCCACCGGCCGCCGCATCGGCATGAAGCCCGCGGGCGGCATCCGCACGGCCAAACAAGCGCTCCATTACCTCGTGATGGTCAAAGAGACGCTCGGCGACGGGTGGCTCACCCCCGATCTCTTCCGCTTCGGCGCCTCCACCCTCTTGAACGACGTGCTCATGCAGCTCGAAAAAGAGAAGACCGGCGCGTACCAAGGGGCCGATTACTTCAGCAACGATTGAGCGCGCATGCTCCTCAAGAGCCTCAAGCTCCAGAACTTCCTCTCGTTCGGCCCCGCGGCCGAAGCGGTGGAGCTTTTGCCGCTCAACGTGCTCATCGGCCCGAACGGCTCGGGCAAGTCCAACTTCATCGAGGCGATCGATCTCCTGCGCTCGACCCCCAAAGGCTTCCGGCAAGCGCTCGTCAGGAGCGGCGGCGCAGAGGCGCTTCGATGGCGCGGAGCCTCCAAGGAGCAAGACATCATCATCGAGGCTTCGCTCGATGTCAGCGAAGCACTGTTGACCCATACGCTCTTCGTGGAGCCGGCGCCTCTTGCCGCGGAGAGGGTGCTCGTGGAGGGGCGCGACGACGCCCTCTTCTTTCGCGGCCCCACCGGCTTGACCTACGTAACCAAAGGAACGGAGCGGGTGCTCCTGGGGAACAAGTTCGATTCGAACCGCTCGGTGCTCGAACAGCTCCGCGATCCTGAAGCGTATCCCGAGCTGGCTGCGCTCGGGGACGCGTACGAGAGCGTGCGCCTTTACAAGCATTGGACGTTGGGCGCAGAGTCCGAGCTTCGTCGCCATCAACCCGCGGAATTGCCCGCGGCGCACCTCTCCGAGCGGCTCGACAACCTCGCTCTCGTGCTCAATCGGCTTCGAAACAACAAGTCGGTCAAAGACCGACTGCTCGAGAAGACAAGGCTCATCTTCGAAGGCGCCTTGGACATCGGGGTGGAGATCTTCGCCGGAACGATTCAAATCCTCCTCGAAGAAGAGCGATGGACCATCCCCGCGACCAGGCTCTCGGATGGCACGATGCGCTGGCTCGCGCTCCTCGCGGTGCTGCTCGACCCCGAGCCTCCCCCGCTCGTGTGCATCGAAGAGCCGGAGCTCGGGCTCCACCCCGATTTGATCAGTGATCTGCGAGATCTTCTGAAGGAAGCTTCTACGCGCACGCAGCTCATCGTCACGACCCATTCGGAGACGCTCGTCGATGCCCTCTCCAAGACACCCGAAGACGTGATTGTCTGCGAGCGCGCGAATGGCTCGACGACCATGCAGCGCCTCAATCGCTCCTCCCTCGCGGAGTGGCTCAAAGATTACTCCCTCGGAGCACTTTGGAGCAAAGGCGAGCTCGGAGGCAACCGATGGTAGCCGTGCGTGTCTACATCGAGGGCGGCGGCAGCACCCGTGACGAGCAAAAAAGGCTTCGCCAAGGGTTTATCAACCTCTTTACCAAGGTCCTCGGCGACGCGCCCAAGCCCTCGGTCATTTGCAGCGGAGGCCGGGGCAACACCTTCCGCGAATTCAAGAACGCTATCGCCAAGCGCGCAGATGCTCTTTGCCTCTTGCTCGTCGACAGCGAAGGCCCCGTACAAGGCGATAACCCCTGGGATCACGTCAAGACCCATCGAGGAGATGAGTGGGAGCGCCCCGAGGGGGTGACCGATGAGCAGCTCCATTTGATGGTCCAAGTGATGGAAGCCTGGCTCGTCGCCGACCCGGACGCGCTCAAAGGCTATTACGGTCAAGGGTTCAAGCCCAACAAGCTCCCCAATGCGAACAATGTCGAGACCATCGACAAAGAGGACCTCTACCAAAAGCTCGACGCCGCGACCAAAGACAGCAAGACCAAAGGTGCTTATGACAAGAGCCACGGCTTCGCGCTGATCGGCCTCATCTCGCCCGACACCCTCTCCCCGCGCGCCCAGTGGGCCGCGAGGCTCTTTCTTACGTTGAAGAAGAAGTGCTCCGCCAAAGCGGCCAAGGGAACGTCATGACCGTCAAAGAGACCTCCCAGACCATGAGCCCGAGCGGCTCTCCCAACACACCTCCCATGACCACGCCGCCCGAGGCCGTGCGCAATCCCACGTTGGATGCGCGCCCCGTCTCGTCCAAAGCGGCCACCGTCCCGGCGCCGAGCGTCGAGCCGAGCAAGCCCTCGCGCGAGCCCCCGCTCACGGTCCGAAGCGAGTCGCAGCGCAGCCCGCGCACCCTCGACTTCGGCGACGCGTGGACGTACGCGCCCGCGCCCGAGGCGCGCGATCACGTGAAGATCGCGCCCCGGTACGACCTCTTCATCGGCGGCCAATGGGTCGAGCCCAGGTCCAAACGGTACTTCGACACAATCAGCCCCTCGAACGAAGAGAAGCTCAGCGAGATCGCCGAGGCCAACGAGGAGGACGTGAACCTCGCCGTCGCCTCCGCGCGCAAGGCGTACGAGCGCTATTGGTCCAAGCTCCGCCCCATCGACCGCGGCAAATACATTTATCGCATCTCCCGCGCCATGCAGGAGAAGGCGCGCGAGCTCGCCATCGTCGAGAGCCTCGACGGCGGCAAGCCCATCAAGGAGTCACGCGACTTCGACGTGCCCACCGCCGCCAACCACTTCTTTTATTACGCCGGCTGGGCCGATAAGTTGGCCTACGCGTTCCCGGGCCGAAACCCGCGTCCGCTCGGCGTCGCGGGCCAAGTCATCCCCTGGAACTTCCCGCTCCTCATGGCCGCGTGGAAGCTCGCCCCCGCCCTCGCCGCGGGCAACACCTGTGTCCTCAAGCCCGCCGAGACAACGCCGCTCACCGCGCTCCTCCTCGCGCAGATCATCGAAGAGTGCGACTTGCCCCCGGGCGTCGTCAACATCGTGACCGGCGCGGGCGCGACGGGCGCGGCGGTGGTCAATCACCCCGACGTCGACAAAGTGGCCTTCACCGGATCGACCGCCGTGGGCAAGCGCATCCAAAAGGCCCTCGCCGGCACCAAGAAGCGCCTCACGCTGGAGCTCGGCGGCAAGGCCGCGAACATCGTGTTTGCCGACGCGCCCCTGGATCAAGCGGTCGAGGGCGTCATCGGCGGCATCTTCTTCAACCAAGGTCACGTGTGCTGCGCGGGCTCGCGCCTGCTCGTCGAGGAGAGCGCCGCGGCGCTCTTCGTCCGCAAGCTCAAGGACCGCATGGCGAGCCTGCGCCTCGGCGATCCGCTCGACAAGAACACCGATGTCGGCGCCATCAACTCCAAGATGCAGCTCGAAAAGATCCGCGAGCTCGTCGCGAGCGGCGAGGACGAGGGCGCCGAGCGCTACAGCGCGCCTTGCCCGATCCCGAGCAAGGGATATTGGTTCGCGCCGACCTTCTTTACAGGCGTCTCGCAGTCGCACCGCATCGCGCGCGAAGAGATCTTCGGGCCCGTGCTCTCGATCATGACGTTCCGCACGCCCGAAGAGGCCATCGACAAAGCCAACAACACCATGTACGGCCTCTCGGCCGGCATCTGGACCGACAAAGGCTCGAAGAGCTTTTGGGTCGCCGAGCGCCTGCGCGCGGGCGTGGTGTGGGCCAACACGTACAACAAGTTCGACCCGAGCTCGCCCTTCGGCGGCTACAAAGAGAGCGGCTTTGGCCGCGAAGGCGGGCGCCAAGGGCTGCTCGCGTACACCGAGGTGGATTGAGCCATGGCCAAAGGCACGAGCAAAAAAGCAGACGAGCCCCAAGCGCGTGAGCCCCAAACGCATGACGAGCCGGAGGGCCGTTTGGGCGTGCGCAAGGCGTACAAGCTCTTCATCGGCGGCGCGTTCGTACGGTCCGAGTCCGGGAGGTACACCCAGGTGAAAGAGTCCCCCTCGCTCGCCGCCAAAGAGAACGTCCCGCGCGCCTCGCGCAAAGACGGCCGCGACGCGGTCAAGGCCGCGCACGGCGCGTGGTCGGGCTGGGCGGGTCGGGCCGCGTTCAATCGCGGTCAGATCCTCTATCGCCTCGGCGAGATGATGGAGTCGCGCAAAGAGGAGCTGACGCGGATCCTCACCATGGGCGGCCTCACCGCCAAACAAGCCACCTCCGAGGTCGAGGCGGCGATCGACAGGACCATCGCCTACGCGGGCTGGGCCGACAAATACCAAAGCCTCTTCGCGAGCCTGAACCCCGTGGCAGGGCCTCACTTCAACTTCACCAAGCCCGAGCCCATGGGCGTGGTGGCGGTGGTCGCGCCCGCCCGTCCCGCGCTCTTGGGCCTCGTGGGCGCCATCCTGCCGGTCATCTGCTCGGGCAACACGTGTGTTGTCTTGGCGAGCGAAGACGACCCGCGCACGGCGCTGGTGTTCGGCGAGCTGCTCGCGACCAGCGATTTGCCCTCGGGCGTGGTCAACCTGCTCACGGGCCAGGTCTCCGAGGTGCTGCCCCATCTCGCCAAGCACATGGAGGTCGCGGCGCTCGATCTGCACGGGGTCGAGCCCGATCTCGTCAAGAGCGTGGAGGGCGCGGCCGTGATCAACGTCAAGCGCGTGCGCGCGCGGAGCCTCTCCGAGGCCGAGTGGAGCGACGCGGGAGCCACCGAGACCCCGCGTTGGATCGAGCGCTTTGTCGAGATGAAGACCATCTGGCACCCTGCCGGTCCGTAATCGCGACAGCATCGCGTCCCTGATCAAAGCCGTGATTTGATCGCGTTTGATGTGCGTTGATCGACGCCGGTGCGTACCTTCGGGCCACCTGAAGGAAAACACCGGAGACCAACGATGAACACGACCTCGCTCGCCGCCACGATCGCCCTCGCCCTCACCACGCTCGTCGCCGCCGCCGGTTGCGGCAAGTCCCAAGCAGCGCCGGGCAACGACAAAGGGTCGGCCTCGGCCGCGGCCACCGCAGGCGGCGCCGCCGGCGAAAAGCCCGTGCTCGGGAGCTGCAACGACACCTCGTCGCACGTGTGCAAAGAGTATTACGGCGTCCTCCCCATGCTCGCCGAGGACCTCTGCAAAGGCCTCGAAGGCAAGGGCGTCCTCACCAAAGGCCCCACGCCCTGCTCCAAGGACAACCTCTCGGGCACGTGCGAGATCAAAGGGGATGAGGCGTCCGAGCTGATTTATTATTACAAGCAGACCGGCGTCTCCGACGACATGAACAAGAGCGTTTGCGAGATCCTCGGCAAGTGGACGCCCGCCAAGAGCGCCGCCCCCGCGGCCACCAACGCGGCCGGCACCAACGCGCCCGCGAACAATGGGCCTGCCGCCAACAAGCCCGCTGCGCCGACCAAAGCCCCCGCCCCGCCGGCCAGGCCCGCGGCTCCTGCCACAAAAAAGAAGAAGTGACCCACCCTCAAACCCTCTCTTAGCGTCTTTGCGTCTTTGCGTCTTTGCGTCAAAATCTATGTGAGACGTGGCCTCGGACGTGCAAGAGCAGAGAGGGCGTCGTCTCCCACGATCAAGCGCTCTTCTGCTCGGCCTCACCCGCCCGGCCAAGCGCCGCCGCAAACGCACGCA
>CAYTJL010000131.1:5303-14592 GCA_964437785.1 uncultured Polyangiaceae bacterium | reverse complement strand
GCGCTCTTCTGCTCGGCCTCACCCGCCCGGCCAAGCGCCGCCGCAAACGCACGCATCGAGTCGAAGCGCTCATCCCTCGCTTTGGCGAGCGCTGCGCTCAAAACGTCATCGACGAGCGGAGGGATCGGATACCGCGCCAGCGACGACGCCGAAGGCGCAGACTCGGTGAGCAAGCGCGCATAGACCGACGCGAGCGTCGCGTCCAAGAACGGCGGAGCGCCCGTCACCATCTCGTACACGACGGCCGCCAAACTATAGACGTCGCTCCGCACGTCGAGCGGCTCGCCGCGCGCTTGCTCCGGCGACATGTACATGGGCGTTCCCACCGTCGATCCCGTGGTGGTGATGCTCGAAACACGGGCGTCCCCAACCGCTTTGACGAGCCCGAAGTCGAGCACAATGGCGCGCTCGCCGCCGCCCGGCGAAGAGGCCATGAAGATGTTCGCGGGCTTGAGATCCCGGTGGAGCAAGCCCGCTTCGTGCGCCGAGGCCACCGCGTCGGCCACCTCCAGCGCGACGCGCCGCGCGTCTTGCCAAGGGAGGGAGCCCACGCGGCCGAGCCGCTGATCGAGCGTCTCGCCGTCGAGCCTGTCCATCACCAGATAGGCAATCCCACCTTCGCTCGTGTGAAAGTCGTGGACCGCGACGATCCCCGGGTGGCCGAGCGCGCTCGCGGCTTTGGCCTCGCGCTCGAAGCGCTTCAAAGCGTCCGAGGAGAGCTGTTGATCGGGCGGCAAGGTCTTGATGGCATAACGCCGCCCGGTGCGGAGGTGCCGCGCCTCATAGACGACCCCCATCCCGCCCGCGCCGATCTTGCCCTCGATGCGATAGGTGCCATTCAGCACCTCGCCCGCGTCGAAGCCCAACCCCTTTTGAGGGACCGGCGGCGGCGAGACCTCCGTTTGCGACAAGGACCGCACGCCCGAAGGTGAGCGAGGAGGGGTGAGCGGAGCCATCGTGGGCGCAAACGCAGGATCGACGGCCGCCGGGAGCGCGGGGGAAGGCGTCACCACGATGGGTAAAGGCCCCTCTTCCATGAGGCCCATCGACGAAGCGTCGAGCAAGAGGCGCTCGACGTCGAGCGGGCTCAGGTGCAGCGCGCGCGCGACGTCGGGCGACGTGAACGAAGGGACCACGCGCGCGAACGCGGCGAGCTCGCGCATCCGCTTGAGCCGCGATCGGCCCACGAGCCCGCGCCACACCATCACGACCGACGCGATGAGCGGGAAGACGCCGCCGAAGCCGCCCACGACAACGCCGGATCGACGCGCCCACAAGCCGCCATCCTCGCTGTCGGGCATGAAAAACAAGAGCACGCCCATGAGAAGAACCGCGCTCGACACGACGACGCCGATGGATCCGAACACGAGGAAGATCATGGCCCGCAGCCACATCGAGCGATGAACGCGCGCGTATGCGTCGAGCCGGACCAACATCGGGGCCCATCCTAGTACAGCTCACGTATTCTGCGGAGCCGTCGGCCCGCTACTTCTTGGTCTTGCGGATGTCGAGGATCTCCGCGTCCACCATCGAGAGCTGGCCCAGGGAGAAGTCCTTGATCTTCGCCCTCACGACGATAATGGCCGATCCCGACCCGAGGGGAGAGATCTTGGCCATGTCGTCCTGGTTCTTGAGCACCACCGAGATGGAGTCCGACGGCGTGCCGACCTCTGAGTAGGTGAATCCCTTTTTCTTTTCGAGGTTCTCGAAGTCCGCCCGATAGGGCCCACGCACGACGACCTCCTTTCCAATCCAGTCGGCCTTCTTCTCTTTGACCTTCTTCAGCAGCTCGTCGTGCTCGAGGGTGCCCGCCGGGTCGGCGGGGGACGCGGCGCTCGATGCCGTGGCTCCCGTCGCGCCGGGCGTTGGAGAGGTCGCCGACGATCGAGCGGACGCGGTCGGAGCGGAGTGTGCCGTCGCGCTCGGCGACGTGTTGGCGCCCGGCTTGTCCTCGCAGGCGGCGAGCGCACAAAGAAACGGGAGCAGCAAAAAGATTCGACGCATGATTCCTCGTGAAGAACGTTGTGTGGAGAGCCTGTGCCGCGTTTGGTCGACGCGACGATCACATCATCGTCGATCTATGTAAAGAACCTTTGGGACAGTTTGCACCACCCCCACACGCGGAGCCGTCCTCAAGGTTCAAACGAAGGTTCTTCAGCTCACGTATTCTGCGGGCCGTGCATTCGAGGATCGCTCGCCCGTTGACCCCGCTCATCGGCCGCGACGGCGCGCTCGCGGCAGTCACGCGCGCGATCGACGAAGGCGCGCGGCTCGTCACGATCACAGGCCCGGCGGGCGCAGGAAAATCGAGGCTCGCGATCGAGGTCGCGCTCGGGAAGGACGCCGCGGCGCGCGCGGACGTGAGCGAGGTGACGCGCCGCGAGGCGCTCATCGACGCGATCGCGCTCGCGATCGGCGCCGAGGGCGGCGCGCTCGACAAAGCCCTCGCGAGCCGCGGGGAGCTCGTCGTTGTGCTCGACGACGCGGACCGCGCGATCGACGCCCTGCGCGCGGCGATCCCCCCGCTCTTGCACGCCGCGCCCGAGCTCGTGATCGTCGTGACCTCGCGCGAACGGCTCGCGATCGAGGGCGAGGCGATCGTCGAGCTGGGCCCGCTGGATCTGCCGAGCGATCGCGCGGAGCCGAAATCTGGGGCGATCGAAGCGAGCGCCGCGGTCGCGCTCTTCGTCGCGGCCGCGCGCCGCGTGCGATCCGACTATGCGCTCACGGAGGCCGAAGCGCCGTTCGTCGCGGCGCTCGTGCGCGAGCTCGACGGGCTGCCGCTCGCCATCGAGCTCGCCGCGTCGCGCATGGCGGTGATGGGCGCGCGGGCCTTGCTCCACCGTATGGCGAGCCGCTTCGAAGTTCTTCGAAAGAGCGGCGCGGCGCGCGGCCGGCACGCGACGCTCGAAGCCGCGATCGAGGCCTCGTGGATCGCGCTCGCGCCGCACGAGCAGGACGCGCTCGCGCAGTGCGCGGTGTTCCGCGGCGGCTTCTCGCTCGAAGCGGCCGAGCGCGTGATCGACGTGAGCAGGCACAAAGGCGCGCCGCCCGTGATGGCGATCCTCGAAGCGCTCCGCGACAAATCACTTTTGTTCGCGATGACCGATCACCACGTGCCGGGCGAGCTGCGCTTGGGGATCTACGCGAGCGTGCGCGATTTCGCGATGCGATCGCTCTCGGCCGAGGACAAGCGCGCGGTCGAGCTGCGGCACGCCGACGCCGTCGTGGCCGAGGCCGAGCTCCTGTCGAAGCGGGCGTCGAAGCAGGCCTCGGGCAAGACCGCGCGTGAGGCGCGGGCGCGCGTGCTCGCCGATCGCGAGAACCTCCTCGCGGTGATCGAGCGCGTGCTCGGCAAAGGTCCGGTCACGGCGCGCGCGGCCGAGCCTGCGCTCCGCGCGCTCGTCGTGCTCGCGCCCGCGATGCTCTACGAAGGTCCGCTCGAAGCCTTGGTGTCGCTCATCGATCCTGCGCTCGCGGCGACGCGCGATTCGGGCGCGGATCCGAGGCTCTCGGCGAACGCGCTCGCGGTGCGCGGCGCGCTCCTCCGCAAGCGCGGCAAGATCCGCGCGGCGAGCCGCGACTTGGTGCAAGCGCTCGCGATCGCGAGGACGCTCGGCGATCAGGGGATCGAGGCCAAGGTCACGATCGAGCTCGGCCACGCGCTCGCGGGGAGCGGCGACGTCGCGGGCGCGCTCGATCACTACGAGCGGGCCGAACGCATGCTCCGCGCGCTCGGTGATCGCAGCGCGAGCGCGGACGCGATGCAGAGCATGGGCGCGCTCCTCCTCCGGCAAACACGGCTCGAAGAGGCTGCGCCGCTCCTCGCGCGGGCGCTCGCCATCCATCGCGCCGAGGAGAGCCCGGTCGCCGAGGTGATGGATCACAACCTGCTCGCGGAGCTGTCGATCGACGCGGGCAGGCTCGACGACGCGCGGGCGCAGCTCGAAGGCTCGGCGCGCGCGGGACAAGGCGTGGGCGACAAGCCCGGTGAAGCGATCGCGAAGGGCCTTTATGGCCTCCTCGCGGCGCTCTCGGGAGATGGGGAGTCTGCGCACAAAGCCTTGGAAGAGGCCTCGGCCACGCTCCGCGACCTCGGGTATCTGCCGCTCAGCGCCGCGATGTCGGGCAAGGTTGGGCTCGTGTCGCTCCTCGCCGGCAAGACCGCGGAGGCGTTCGCGCTCTTCTCGGACGCGATCGACGATCTCGGCGACGAGGGCGACGCGCGCGGGATCACCGCGCTGCTCGCGCACAAAGCCGCGCTCGAAGCGATCGTGGGCCGCGCCGCGAGCGCCCGCGCGCTCCTCGACGCAGCGCACGATCGCTCGGTAAAAGCAGGCGATCCGGTGAGCCTCGCGCTCGTCGCGATCGCGCGCGCGCACCTCGATCGCGGCGGCGAGGGCGACGATCTCGCCAAGGCGCGGGCGATCGCCGCGCGATCGGCCGAGGTGCGCCTCGCGCTCACGACGTTGGATCGCGCGGCGACCGAGCGCAGAGCGTCGATCATGCCGCCGCCGGACGACGCGCTCCTCGTGGGTGACAAGGGGCTTTGGTTTCGCGCGCCGGAGAGCGCGCGCGTGCCGCTCGATCGGCGGAGGCCGCTCGCGCTCATCCTCGATCGGCTCGCGCGTGCGCGTGACGAGCGCCCGGGCGCCGAGGTCACGTCGGATGAGCTGCTCGAAGCGGCGTGGCCGGGCGAGCGCGTGCTCCCGGCGGCGGGCGCGCACCGCGTCCGCGTGGCTGTCGCCACGTTGCGCAAGCTCGGGCTCAAAGACGTGATCCAAACGGGCGAGGAGGGGTATCGCCTCTCGCCCGCGGTGCCGCTCGCGCGGGAGAGCGGCTAATCGACGGTTGGCGACTCAGGTGCTCGGCTTGCCTTCGGGATAGAGGAACTCGACGAGCCAGGCCGCGAGATCCTCATACGGAGTGCCCTCGCCTTCGAACCTGCGCCACCGCTCCTCGTATTGGTCGTAGACGAAGCGGATCATGGCTTTGGGCTCGCCGAACTTCTCGCCCGTCATCACGAGGGCGTTGATGTCGCGCTGCCAGTGCACGCAGATCTCGGCGTTGCGCGGGGAGCGCTGGAGCCGGAACTTGGAGGGCGCGTCGCGATGGAGCTTGAGCCCGGGGAACGTGGCCCCCGTGAGCTCGCGCGCGAGCAGCTCGACCATCTTGAGGCCTTCTCGATTGACGAGCTGCTCGCCCGTCGGGGACACCTTCTCGGCGACCTGCTTGGCCAGGTCTTGGAGCAGCTTGCGACCGCGCTCGTGATCCATGGCTCGGGATTCTACCAGGGTTCGAGCGCCGGGGGATCAGCCATTCAATTCAAGCACCGAACCAACGAGAGAGCACCTTTCGCAACTTGAGGAACGATGGGTCCTGACACGTCCCAAAGCTCACCTGCTTTGCGATCTTCTCGTAGATGGAGGACGAGCGCGCGACGCGCGCTGCTCGGGTCGCAGCTTCGAGCGCCTCTTTGGGGCGCGAGGGCTTCGGTTGGGCCTCCGCTAAGTGCCCTTGTTGCTTGAGCCACTCTCGAAGCGGTGGCTTGCGGCCCTTCCAGCCGAGGGCCTCATCGACGTGCGGCGATGGGCTCCACACCCAACATTCGATCTCGGGATCGAGCACGATGACAGCCGCGCGGTCCCCCCAGCCCGTCTTCGAGAGATCGGTCTCGACCTGCGCTTCAATCTCGATGCGCGACGCCTCGGCGCCGGAGCCCTCTCGATCGAACACGACCAGCGCGTGCGTTGAAATCCCCTGCCGCGAGCGCAAAAACTCGGCGGCTTGAAGGCAACCGGGGTCATGGTGCATGTGCACGAGGATCGTCCGGGAGATAGAACGAATCGCGAGCGCCTGATGTCGCTCGAGGAGCCCTTTGAAGACGTGCTCGATGTTCTTGTCGGCGACGAGCACGACGAGGTCTTCCTGCGGAGCGGCGCTCATCCCAAGACCCCGCTCGCGTAGAGCACTGAAAAATCAGGGACTCCGCGCCAACTGCGCAGTGAGGGGTGCTCGCTCCCCGCGACGATGTCGGTGGAGCCGTCGGACCTCTTCGCAAAACAGAGCACCTCCGCCGGCTTCACCTTGCTGAGCACGACCGGCGAGTGCGAGGCGACGAGCACCTGGGCCTCATACACCGAAGAGAGGGATTGAATCACGGTCTCCACGGCCCTCGGATGGATCCCATTCTCCGGCTCCTCGATGAGATAGACGCCCTTGAAGTCGGTGATGTAGGCGGGCAACGTGAGCGCCAACAAGCGGAGCGTGCCGTCGGAGATCATCCACGAGGGCACGCGCAGACCACCAGCATAGTCGATCACCAGATAACGGTGCTTGTCATCGTCGCGCTGAATCGTGTCGATGGTTTGAATGTCGGGGAGCGCTGTTTGCACGTGCTCCACCCAACGCTGGAACCGCTCTGGATCTTGGCGGCGCAACCGATGAATCACCCAAGGGAGGTTCGAGCCGTCCGTTCGAAAACCAGTCCCCTGGTTGGGCGGGCTCGCTCGCCGGAGGTACAAGCTATTCAACACGAATTGCTGCACACTGGCAGTGAGAAACTCTTTGAACCAAGTGGCCCTCGGGAAGCGCTCCTCGTCCTCGACAAGGTTCCCGAGCGCCGATTTGCGCGGCCCGAGACGGAAAGAGTGAATAAACTTCTTGCCCGCGGGCTCTGTCGGCTCCGGGCTGAAATTGTCGCTTTTCTTGCCCTCCGGCTTCGAGATAACGAGAACCGATCGGGATTGGCCCTTTGAAGTCTTCATAAACAAAGTATCGGGCACCTCGAGAACACTTGGAAACAAAGCTCGTGTCGTTGAAGCACGCCGCTCGTTCGTCGATTTCAGGCGCAGATACTCCCCCAAAATCAAGACCTCATCACCGTCACCGAGCCCGAGCTTGACCTCGTAACGGACCGTATCAAGCTCGTTCGTAATGAGCTTCTCCGGGATCCGCGCTTCGATCGCGAGCTCGATACGGTCTCCGATGCGCCCCGTCACAATGTCGCGAAAATTGCTTGTCCGTTCCCGAACCGCAGCTCCGGGACCATCCGACACGAGCTTTCCGAGGAGCGCGACGACATCGAGAAAGGTCGTCTTTCCGCTCGCATTCGGGCCGACCAACACCTGAAACGGAGCGACGGGCTGCGACACGTGGCGCAAGCAGCGGAAATTCAGCGCTTCGATCCGGGTGATCACGGCTCGGTGTTGTACACAACCTCGGGAGCGCCGCGCAAGCCCAACGTCACTGCTCGACGACGGCGATGTCGTGTTTGTCTTTGTTGTATTCGAGGGTCACGACCTTCTCGGTCACCCGCTCGGTGGGCCGGCCCCAGCCCTCGACGATGAGCGCTTGGACCTTGGTGCGCGCGCCCGTGCGGTTCCGGTCCGAGGCGAAGTAATGGGCCCTCACCTTGTACGCGCCCTTCTGCGCCTTCTTCATCACGTACATCTCGGGGCCATAGCCCCGCGTCACGTCCCTCGTCAGCTCGCCTCCGTTCTTCGTCTGCCGGTGACCGTAAAAGCACTCTTCGCCGCTCGGCTCGATCACGTGCAGATCCACGTCGGTGTTGTCGGTGTTCCACATGATCACGATCACGAGGTCGGCCTCTTTGGGGTCGAGCCCCTTGGAGAGCGCTTCGAGCCTCCCCACCGCGTACGTCTTGAGCTGCGACTCGGCCTTTCCCTCGGCGATCTGACGGAGCAGGTGGAGGTACTCGACGCCTACGATCCGAGGGAAATCGCCGAACCTGTCATCCCACTTGCCCGACACGCCGATCTCGTAGAGCGCGATCGCGAGGTCGATCTTCTTCATCGCGACGAGGCAAGAGGCCATGGCCCGGTACGTCTGCGGCTCGAAGGGCCGTGACGCGGCGACGCGCCGGAGCAGGTGATACGCCTCGGCGTGCTGGCCATACGCCATGGCCGAGAACGCGACGTCGCGCGCGAGGACGCTGTCGCCCGGGCTCTCCTCGATGAGCGACGAGAGGGCTTTGAGCGCGTCGGCGGGGCCGGCCTCTTTGAGCCTCCGCTCGGCCTCGGCGGAGAAGGGGTCATATTCGACGCGGCGGAGCGACAAGAGCTCGCTGAACGCGCCGGGGATGTCCTTTTTGGCCGTGATCTTGGCGGCGAGCGGAGGCGCGTTGACGGTGAACGCCTCGCGGTTGAGGCCGCCCAGCGCCTCGCGGAGCGCGCTTGGAAACGCGACGTTCATGTTCGGGGTCTTGCCGAGCTTGTCGAGCCAGCTCAAGAAGCCGAGCTTGGGATCGCCGAGCGCGTCGCCGATCTCTTTGAGGGTGCCGTCGATGGCAGGCGCCGCGAGCGCTCGTGTGATCATGTTGGGATCCTCCGGGACGACGCCCGCGCGCTTGTATTCGTCTTCGGTCTCCAACATGAGGAGCGAGGTTGTCTTGCCGGTCACCCGGAAATACGTGGCGTACGCCGTCGCGAGCCGGGTCGTCGTGTCGCCCAGCTCTTCGAGCTGGCCCACCGCCAATTGCCCATAGACCCTGGGCGCGAGCGGCGAAGCGAGCGGAGCGGGCTTCATCTTGATGACGCTCTCCTTCTTGCCGTCGCGCACCGTAATCGCCACCTCGGTGGTCGCCCCGAGCGCGCCCCGGCCGCCGAGGAGCAGGCTTTGCCCGGGATAAAGCACCTTGGGACGGCCGGCGACGAGCACGTCGCTCCCGCCCGTGACCTCGACCTTCACCAAATCGAGCACCTTCTTTTGATACGCGGTGGACGCCGCCTCGATCTCGGCCTCGCCCGCCACCGAGAACACGGCCCCTCCGCGCTCGCGCGCCAGCAGGTTCAAGGCCTCGGTCTCGGTCCCCGCGAGCCCGGTTTGGTACGCGAAGAGCTTGCCCGCGCCCGAGATGGCTTTGGCCATGGTGAAGAGATCGCTCTCCCCCCACGTGGCCGCCGCGTCGCTGAGCAGGAACATATCGTAGCTGCCCTCGGGCGGCTTCCACGACGAGGGTTTAGAGGCCTCTTGGAGCGCGGCGCCCAGGTTGGTCGCGCCTTCGAGCGCGAGCCCCTTCATGTGCTCCATCAACGCCGCCACGTTCTCGGGCGTATTCGGGACGAAGCCGGGTTTATACCACCTCGCCTCGACGTTGAAGAAGAGCGCGTTGAATTCGCTGATGCGCGCGCCGCCATTTTTGAGGATGGCCTCGGCCAGCGCGACCCAGATAGTGAATTTGTCGGGCGCGGACGAGAGCGACGTGTCGACGAGCAGCACCGCTCTCCCCGGCGCCTCCCCCTTGGCCTCGGGCTTCTTGGGGCCTTTG
>CAYTJL010000131.1:0-5203 GCA_964437785.1 uncultured Polyangiaceae bacterium | reverse complement strand
GCCTTTTTGTAGCGGACGGCCACGGTCGCACCGGCGTTGCCCTCGATGCGCGCGACCTTGCGGCCGTCGCGATCGATGGTCGCCACGTCCTTCGACGCGCCGGCCGCGTCTTGGATGGAGACCGCCGCCGTCGCGCCCTCGGGCGGGGCGAGCGACAGATCGATAACGGCGCTCGGCGCGTCCTCCGGGACGTCGAACGACAGCTCCATGTCGTCGCCCGCGCGCACCAAGTTGACGTCATAGCCCATCACGATGCGATGAACCTTGTTGGGCGAGAGCGGGAACACACGCGCGTTGAACACGCCCGCGCCGGCCCACTCGACGAGCGCGGGATCCGTGTTTTGCCGCACGGTCGCGCCGTACACCGCGGCGGCCTTCTCTTTGGGCACCATCCTCGCCTCTTTGGGCGCGCTCCACGTGGGCGCGCGCTCGGTCATGAGGCTCGCGGGGAGGACGTCGCGCTTGGGGTTCTGCGCGAGGTAGGGAATCGGCGCGCGATCTTCGAGGATCATAGGCCCGAACGCGAAGAAGTACGGAGATGCCTCGTTGGGCAGACGGAGCTGAAATGTGCCCTCGTACGAACCGCCGCGATCATTCTTGAAGTACTCGTCGAGGACGACGCGCGCACGGAAGCCGTCCACCACCACGGTCGCCTGCATGCCCGCGAGCGGGAGAGAGTCCCTGTCGCCGATCGCGAGCCTGGCTTTGTTGGCGCCGATCTTGGCGCGCTGCCACGTCTTGACCTCTTTCTTCTTGTCCTCTTTGCCGTCTTTGCCGCCTTTGGCGCCGCCTCCCCCGGGTTTCTCGGCGTTCTCCGCGGCGGCTGCGGCGGTCGCGGCGGCCATGGGGGCGGATGCTTTGGAGGCTTGGCCCTCGTCTCGGCTCGACTTGGCGCAGCCAAAAAGGAGGGTGAAGAGCGCGAGGCAGAGGAGGTGAGCGCGGCGCATGGGCCGAGCGTACACCTCTTTCTCGATCAGTGAATGGAAAGGCTCGCGGCGTTCGCGGCGTCGACGGCTTTTCCGCCGAGCGCGACGCCGTTTTTGTGGAGGATGAACGCGGTGAGGGAGAAGGACTGCTCGTCGCTCAAGCTGCCTCGGGCGTCGGGAGGCATGGTGTCTTTGATGAGCTTGGCGAGGTCGGCGCCTGTCTTGAGCGGGCCTGTCCGCGCCTTGGATTTGGCGAGATCCACGGGCAGCGCCTCTTTGCCGATCACGCCGGGCGTGGTGCCTTTGCCCTTGCCCTCGGCGCCATGGCACATCGCGCATTTGCCCGCATAGAGCTTCTCCCCCGCGGCGACCTGCGCCGTGTCCGCGCCGGCTCCCGCTCCCGCTCCTGCGCCGGCGCCTGCCTGTTTGTCGGGGGTCACGGCGCCGTCCGAGGGGGCGCCGCCGCACCCCGTGACGAGGGCGAGCGCGAGCGTGATCGCAGAAAGCACCATCCTTGTCATTCGATGTCCTCCGGTCATCCTTTTTTATTTTCCGTCACCCACCTTGCGCTCTTCGAGCTCGACGCGGAAGGTGCAGGGTTGTTTGAGCAGCACGTTGTGAACGAGCCTATTCTTGAGCACGCAGGTGGGCACCACGCCTTCGGCGGCGTCCCCCGAGGGCGACGCGAGCTCGATGCGCCCGCCGGGGACGAGCGTCGCGGAGAACGCCGCTTTACCGCCGGGGACCTTGGCGCAGGGCCCGACGAGCTTGCGGATGGCCTCCTGCGCGGCGCGCGCGTTCATCTTGGCGGCGTCGGGGCACGCGCTCACGATCGATGTGGCGTTCACCATCGACGCTTCGACCGCCGGCGCTTCGGCGCTGCCGGCGCCGCACGCCGTAGCCAAGGATCCACCAGCGAAGAGCGCGACGAGGGCGAGGGCGCGGGACACCATGGCGGCCATGTTATCGCCTCTTCTGGCTCTTTTGCACGAGCTTCGCCTGGGCGCGCAAATGCAGCACCGGCGGCGAGCCGCGCGTCTCGGCCTCGACGCCTTCGAGCACCAGCTCCGCGCCGAGCACCAAATTGAGGCGCATCAACCGATCGGCGAGCGGCAGATCGAACGGGACTCCCACGCTCGAGATCCCGCCTTCACGCAGCACCGGGACCACGTCCGACAAACAGGGTTTGAGCTCGAACGCGCCCGATTTGCCGCCCACGCAGCTCGCCGCCAAGTCGACGAGCGTGCCCTCGGCCGCGAGCTTGGGCGTGCCGTCTTGGCTCTGGATCTTCGCTGTCGCGCGCATCTCACCATAGGTCATGAGCGCGCGGCCGTCGGGCATGGATCCGAGGCCGAGCGCGCCGAAGCGCACCCGAAATGCGCTTTCGGCAGCGCCCTTGTCGATCGCGCCTTTATCCATCGCGACGACCACCGGCGGCAGGCGCATGTCCACCTCGCTCACCGTGAGCGTGAGCCGCTCGGCGAGCTTTTGTTCGAGGCCGTTCACCACATCTCGCCGCTTGCCCCACGCCGCGAGCCCGCCCGACTGCCAGAGCAGATAAAGGGCCTGATGAATGGCCGCTTCGCTCGCGATGGCCTCGACGGGCGCGGGCTCTCCCTTCCCCCACGCGACGTCATCGGGCTTGGGCGGCGCGTCGAGATGGGTTGGGCCCGGCACCGACGGATCGAAGCGCGGCTCGGCGAGCTTGGCGTTCACGCGGATCATCACGGTGAGCCCCTCGGGCTTCGCCACAGGCGCGCCGCAGAGCCGCACGAGCAAGCGATCGTTGGATCTCCCCGGCAGCGGCGCGAGCGGCTCTTTGGGCATCTTCAAGATCGAGAGCACGTTCTTGAGCCGGCCCGCGACCACGCTCCGCGCCTGCTCGTCCACGTCGATGAACAAGCTCGCGAGCGCGATGAGCGGCGCGCTCCGCGTCTTGCCGCTCCAGCCCACGGAGAGGTCTTTGATGCCCGCCTCCAGATCGCCCCCGCGCTCGGCGAGGGCGATGGTGGCCTTGACCGAGAAGTGCGTGGGATCGCCTGTTTTTCCGCCGTCCGCGAGCGTAATCCCACCTTCGATGAGCACCCCGCCGTTCACGGGTTTGACGTGGATGTTGGTCGCCGCGACCGCGGCGAAGTGCATCCCGAAGACGTCGATGGGGAACTGATCGCGGATGACGCGCGAGACAACGGCCTCGACGTCGTCGCCGCCGGGCTTGCCATCATCGAAGAAGCGCGGGCCGAAGCGGATCGCGATCGCGCACGGCCACGCGGTGCCCTCGGCGTCGAACGGGCCACGCAGCACGGGCCAGCTCACCTCGCGCTCCCATCGTTTGCCCCACACCGCGCGGTACGATCGGAGCGCGAGCCCCGCGCCTTCGAGATCGAGCTCACCCTTCTTTTCGAGCCTCGGGAAGATCGACGGCGGGCCCACCTCGGGCCTCGCGAGAGGGCTCGCCTGCGACGCGACGATCTCGCGCGGGGCGGGCGTCGGGAGCATGACCCGGAGCTCCACGTCGTCGTTCGAGATCATCATCCCGAGCGGCAAAATAGCCATAAAGAGCGCGATCACGAGCGCGCCGAGCCACCTCATTTGCCCGTCACCACGAAGAGCACGACCACGCTCGCGAGCTCCATCGCGACCACGAACAGCGTGACGCGCACGACGGCCGAGGTCATCGCGCTCGTCACCTCGGCGGCCTCGTCTTTGGGCGCCGCGCCGCGGCCGACCACGATGGTGGCGATGGCCGCGGCGTACGCGATCGCGAGCCAAATACCGCGCACCAGATAGGGCCCTCGGCCCGGCGCGGGATCGAGAAAGTCCGAGGTCAAGATGGGGATCGCGTCTTTGACGTCGTAGAGCTCGAAGAGCGCGGCGCCGCCCGCGATCATCGACGCGATGAAGACGAGCAGCGTGCCCGCGTACGAGAGCGCGAGCGCGATCCACGCGGGCGACCACAGGTAGCGCGGCGCGGGCACGCCGAGCCCCGCGAGCGCGAGCACCTGTTTGCCGAGCTGCATGCCGCCGAGCCACGCGTTGACCGCGTTGCCGCTCGTCGCGGCGAACAAGATGGCCGAGAGCGGCGGCGCGAGCGACAGGATGTACGTGCCGCCGACGAGCTTCAGCACCGCGCCCGCGCGCAGATCCGCGCTCATTTTGGCGATGATGTAGAGCACGGTGAAGCCGAGCAGCGCGCCGACCGTCGCGTAGAACACGAGCGGCTTCACGAGGCTCTGCCCCACGCCGCGCATCATCACGTGGAACGAAGGGCGCGCGAGCCTCGGGTTGAGCGCGTGGACGATGGCGCTCCCGAGGATCGACAGCGGGCCTGGGCCCGACGCTTTGGCGAGCGCGCGGCGGGGTTTGATCGCGTTCGATCGTTTGGGCGCGAGCGCGCGCGACGCGAGCTTGACGACCTCGGCTTCGAGCTTGCTGATGCGATCGGCGCGCTCGTCTTCGGGGACGAGCTCGGCGGGCTCGGCCTTGCTGATCGTGGTGAGCGAGCCTTTGGACGGGTCGAGGAAGATCACCTCGTCGCACGCGCCCGCGGCGAGCGCGAGGTCGTGCGTGATGACGAGCATGGCGACGCCGCGGCTCCGCGCTTGATCGATGAGGAGCTTCGCGAGCCTGCGAACGCCGAGCGGATCGAGCCCCACGCTCGGCTCGTCGAGCACCAAGATCGATCGGCCCGCGGCGAGCGTGCGCGCGACCGCGAGGCGCTGCGCTTGGCCGCCGCTCAACGTGGCGACGCTCGTGCCCTTCTCCGCGAGCGCGTGATCGAGGTCGACCGCAGAAAGCCAAGGCTCCACGTGGACGCGTTTTCCGCCTGCGATCTGCGCGAGCCCGATGTTGCCCGCGACGTCGAGATGATCGAAGAGCGCGCCGCGCTGCGGGATGAACGCGACCTCGGCGTCGAGGACACGATCGTCGAACGAGACGCCGTAGCCGCGCTCGCGCAGCTCGTCCGGCGCGGTGATCGCGCGGAGCAGCGTGCTCTTGCCTGCGCCCGACGGGCCGAGCAGCGCGACCACGCGGCCTGGTAACAGCGTGAGCGACGCATCGTTCACCACGGTCGCGCCGCCGGGCAGAGAGACCGAGAGGCCGGTCACCGCGAGGATGGGCGTTGGCTTGGGCGCTTTGCGCGCGGTGATCGCGGGCGGTTTGGGCGGCTCCGGCGAAGGCGGATCAATGTGAACCGGCTCGACGGGCTCGACCTTGGGCGGCTCAGGGGACGTTGCCTCTTCCCCTTCTTCTTCCGGCGGATCGGGATCAGGATC
>CAYTJL010000130.1:2252-26960 GCA_964437785.1 uncultured Polyangiaceae bacterium | reverse complement strand
GGCAATTTGGGCCGCGAGGTGAACCTCTTCGCCGGGCTCACCTTGATGTTTTGAGCGGGCGCGCCGCCTCCGGCAACCTCCGCGAAACCTCCGCGAAACATTGGCCCGGCTACACCTTCGGCCATGAAGATCGACACCGGCGATACGGCGTGGCTCCTCGTCTCGACCGCGCTCGTCTTGTTCATGACCCCCGGCCTCGCCTTGTTTTACGGCGGGATGGTGCGGCGAAAGAACGTGCTCTCGTCGCTCATGCACGCGTTCGGCGCGCTGCCCCTCGTGACGCTCCAATGGGTCATCGTCGGTTATTCGATCGCGTTCGGCGCCTCGCACAAGGGGCTCGTGGGCGGGCTCGATCTCGTGGGCCTCAAGGGGCTCGCGGGCGCGACCAAGAACACGGTCCCGCACCTCGCGTTCACCGCGTATCAAATGATGTTCGCCGTCATCACCCCTGCGCTCATCGCCGGCGCGTTCGCCGAGCGCATGCGGTTCTCGGCGTACCTCGCGTTTTGCCTCGCCTGGACCACGCTCGTGTATGATCCGGTGTGCCATTGGGCCTGGGCCGACGGCGGTTGGCTCGGCGCGTATGGCGCGCTCGACTTCGCGGGGGGCACCGTCGTTCACTTGACCGCCGGCACGTCCGCGCTCGTCTGCGCGCTCGTGCTCGGCAAACGAAAGGGATATCCGCACGAGCGCCACCCGCCCCACAACCTCACCATGACGCTCACGGGCGCAGGTGTCTTGTGGTTTGGGTGGTTCGGCTTCAACGCGGGCAGCGCGCTCGCGTCCAACGGCCTCGCCGCGCTCGCGCTCCTCAACACCCATGCTGCCGCCGCGGCGGGCGCCGCCTCGTGGGTGGCCGTCGAGTGGTGGCACCGGAGCAAGCCCACCGCGCTCGGCGTCGCGTCGGGCCTCGTCGCGGGGCTCGTGGCCATCACCCCTGCTGCCGGCTTCGTGAGCCCGCTCGCCTCAATCGCCATCGGCGCGGCGTCGGGCGTGGTGTGTTATGGCGCGGTCGTCTACAAAGAGAAGCTCGGCTATGACGACACGCTCGATGCCTTCGGCGTCCACGGCGTCGGCGGCGCGCTCGGCGCCGTGCTCACCGGCGTCTTCGCCGACAAATCCCTCAACGACGCGGGCCGCAACGGCGCGCTCCACGGCGACGCGGGCCAGATCGTCAAGCAGCTCGCGAGCATCGGTGTGGTGGCCGTCTATTCGGGCGTCATCACCTTTGCGCTCCTCAAGATCATCGATAAGGTCCTTGGCTTGCGCGTCCCCGTGAGCGACGAGCGCGAGGGGCTCGACGCGACCGAGCACGGCGAGACCGGATATCAACTCTGAGCCAACGGGGCGCGCGCAGCGCTGCCTCGGTCACGCGCGTGAACATCCAAACGCGGGCGCGCACCTAAACGCGCTGCCATGAAATACCAGCGCGCTCGGCGAGGGGACGGCATTGGTTGGGCGGCGCTCGCGCTCGCGGCCTGCTCCCCTGTGGTGGAGAACACGACGTCGGGGACGGGGGGAGGCTCGTCGAACGTCTCTTCCTCCTCCGGCTCGTCCTCTTCATCGAGCTCTTCATCGAGCGGCGCTCAAAGCTCTTCTACATCCTCCTCATCGAGCGGTGTTGGAGGCGCGGGCGGCGCTCAAAGCTCCTCCTCATCGAGCGGTGTTGGAGGCGCGGGCGGCGCTCAAAGCTCTTCTACATCCTCCTCATCGGGCGGCGCTGGAGGCGCGGGCGGCGCGCAAAGCTCTTCTTCATCGAGCGGTGTTGGAGGCGCAGGCGGCGCGCTGAGCTCTTCTTCTTCCTCCTCTTCTTCATCGAGCAGCGCCGGTGGGACAGGCGGCGCGGGCGGCGCGCAAAGCTCCTCCTCATCGAGCAGCGGTGTGGTGCAGGCTTGCCCGGTCCCCCATCCCGTCGGCGGCGGCCCGAGCTGGGCGGACTGCAGCGCTGCGATCGACCCGTCGAAGAGCGGCGGTGACCTGACGTGGACCAGGGTGGTGAAGATTCAATACCCACCTTCGGGCGTCGATCAACTGGTGGCGACCGTGGGTCCCACGGGAGATTTTGCGTGGCTCCACACGATCGGCACGGCCACGGCCTTCATCCCCATGGGGGTGCGCCTCAACGGGGATGGCCTCATGGTGGAGCAGATCTTCGTCGAGGCTCACCACTCCTACAACAGCGCGAATTTCGGCTTCGGTCCCGACAACAGCCTGATCGTGCCGTATGGCACCTCCTTCCAATCGACGGCGTCGAGCCATCTCCTGACCTCGCACGCCTCCAACGTAGAGACCCATTGGTACGACCTGCAAATGGGCATCGGCGCCTCCCCCGCTCAATTTTCGGCGCCGCAGGTCGATCTGCTCGGCAACCTCTACGCCGTGGTGACGACCAATCACGCGGTCAACAACGCCTCCCTCCAGATCCCCGCGCCCGGGTCTTACCTGCTCCGAGGTGGGGTGTCGGGCAGCGCGATCGTGGCGGCGGACACGGGGCACCGCTACCTCCACACCCATTATTCGGGCGCCGTCGATTTCGGCGGAGGGGCGCTCTCCGCGACCAGCGCGGACGAGGTTGTCGTGAGCTTCACGGGCGATGGCTCCTTCCGCCATAGCCGCGCCATCAGCGTGATCGGCCCTACGGAGTACATCGGCATGGACGGCTGCGGCGCGCTCTGGATGCTCAGCAGGTGGCCGAGCTTCGATCCGGGGTGCGGGACCATCCTCCCGCCGGGTCAGCCGTTCCCAATGTCCGTGGAGATCGGCGTCGCGCGCTTCAACCCTTGAGCGTCACTCCCACCCTCGCGCCTCGACGTAGGCGCGGAGCGCCGGGTCTTCGAGCGAGACGGGCCGGAGGTGCTCGCCCGCCCGCTCCCGCTCCCACCAAACCCCCTTCGCCTTCGAGAAGCGATAACGATAGAGCGACGCGCGGACGAACCGCGGCCTTTGGCCCCCAAACGGATCTCCGGCGAGCAGCGTCCGAGGCCCCGGGTCGCCGCGGAGCAATTGGTGCACGAGGTGAATCAGCCACGGGGAGGGCCGCCCCGGTTGAAAGGGCTCGAACCAAATCTGCCAATCGAGCCGGGGTTGATACGGCGACGTAACACACGGCCTCCGCCCGGGGTCACCGGGCTTGCACGGGAAGGCGTACTCCTTCCACACGGTCGCGTCGCTCACCCGATCATCCATCGTGCCCTCGATCACCACCTCGATCCGCTCCCGCCCCACCGACCCGAACGCTCCATACGTGTTGACGAGCGCGAACGGATCAAACGAGCTGTTCATGGCCTGCCGGTCCGAGAGCAGGTTCAAAAAGGGGTTCACCGACAGGCACAAGACCACGAGCCCGAGCGCCCATGCCGCAATTTTGTGCGCCCACGGCGCCTCGCGCTCCACCTCGCACCGCGCGATCAAGCCTTTGGGGAGCACGCGGGCGAGCGCTCGATCATCGAAGCACGCGACGGCGGGCACGAGCGTGAGCCAGTTGAGGAACGAGAGGTTGCCGCTCAGGATCAAGATGCCTTGAAAGACGACGAACAGCGCGCCCGCCGCGATCCTCGCCCGGCGCGGCCCGAACGCGAAGAACGGACACGCGATCTCGACAAAGTGGTTGAACGCCGCGCCCGCCTTGTGAAACGCGGCCGGCATCGCGTGAAAGAGCGGGCTCAACGGGTTGGGGATGGGCTGTGTCTCGTAGTGATAAACAAGGCACGTGAGGTCGCGCCAACACGGGTCGCCGCGCAGCTTGATGAGGCCCGCGCCCAGCATGATGCGCACGATGAGCCAGCGAAAGAGCCAAATCACCGGCGCGGGCGGCGCGCTCTTGGGGAACGGTCCCGCGGGGATGAGCGGGCATAAGAAGATCGCCAAGAACCCTGTCTCGCAGAGCTGGATCTCCCATCCATACCCATAAAACACCTGCCCCACGTGGACGAACGACAGGTAAAGCGCCCATAAGAGCGCTTGAGCGACCGCGCTCGTGAGCCCGAGCGCGACCGCGATTGAGAGCGCGAATCCGAGCCACGCGAGCCCGACGAGCGCCGCGTCCGAAGGCTCGATAGCCAAGAACAACGTGGGGAGCTTCCAGAACAACGCACCTCGCCCGCGGTGCTCAACCGCGAGATCGCGCAGGAACGAGGCCGCGGGCAAGAGCCCGCGCGCGCCGATGAGCGGTTTACTCTGGAGCGCGAGCCCGAGGAACGCGATCGCGTACATCGCCCCGAGCAGCCGCAGGATCACGAAGCGCGTGAGCGCGTACGACGGCGGGCGCGCTACGCCGGGCAGCTCAGGGGATGAATCCTCCTCGGCCATCGCCGCGCGATCCTACCCCCGACGAGAAACCATTGCATTCGACGAGAGGACGCGGCAGGTTCCGCCGCCGCCGTGACAGCCCATCCTCGTGCCCATCGTGTCTTTGCCGCCGCCGCGATCGCCGCCGCCATGCTCGCTTCGGCGTGCTCCTCCGAGGTGAGCGCGACGCCTTCGAGCGCAACCGTCGTTGCCTCCTCCGCGCCGCTCGCCCCTGCAAAACCCGAGGTTTCGGCGATTCCGCTCGAAGCCGACGCGTCCGCGCCGCCCTCTCCACCCGCGCCCTCCGCGACCGCGAGCGCCGAAGCGCCGCCGCCCAACGTCAAGGTCACCAACATCGGGATGCACATCGGCGGCGGCCCCAACGACGCGGCGACCAAGTCGCCCATCAAGCGCTCGGTCGAGCCCCATTTCGACGCGTTTCGCCGCTGTTTTGCGCTGGTCGAGGACATGAGCAAAGGGGGCGACGTCGGCGTCGATCTCCACATCCCCAAGGCCGGAGGCAAAGCCAAGGTCACGCACCCGCGCACGGCCATCAAAGGCAAACCCTTCTCGGAGTGCGTGGTGAAGGTGTTCGAGGGCATCGACTTCTTGAAGCCCAAAGGCGGCGACACCACCGTGAGCTATTCGCTCCGCTTTACGCCTTAAACACGCGGCTTCGATCGACGGCCCGATTAGATCACGAAATAGGTCGATTTTCCTCACGGGACACTCGACAAGTGTTTCGTGTTCCTGTATAGACGCGACCCTAATGGATCTTGATGTCGACTGTTTGCTCGAAGCCCGGGTCGAGAACGTGGAGCGCCTCGCCCGGGCCCTCGGTATCCGGCTCCCTCCCCCCAAAGGCGATCGCCGCTCGTACGCGCGTAAGCTCGCGTTCGCGGTGCTGAAGCGCCTCAACGACGAGCGCGCGGGTAGGGTCGCGGCTTCGCTGAGCTACGTGCGCGCGGACGCGCGCCGTCCGCGCTGGGTCTCCTGATTCGTCATCATGTTGGTCTTCCCCGAGGCGCCCCCCAAACCCCCCCAGGCTGCTGTTACGGGCGAAGAGCGACATTTCGATGATCAACGCGCCTCGGGCGAGCTCTTCCTTCGTTACGAGGACGTGAGCCAGAGCGGCGCGCTCTTGGTCGAGGCCATCCCCACCGCGCTCGGCACTTTGTGGCGCTCGCTCAACGCGAAGCGAGAGCGAACGGGCCTCACGTTCGGCCGCGGCGTCATCCCCATTTTGAGCCGCGTCCACGTCGAGAGCTGCGGAGGCCCCATCAGCGCCATCGGCTCCGCGCGCGCCGAAGGCTCGTTCGCGCTGATGCGATCTGAAAGCGGCGATCGCATCGTGCTCGGCATGTGGGTCAACGCGATCGCGCCGATCGGCCGCACCTATCCTCAGGTCCACAGTGGGGCTCCACCCGAGGCTGGCAAAGAGGTGATCGCGGGGCGCGTCTTCGCCGAGCACGTGCTCACGCGTCCCTTTGGCCCGCCGGATCAACGCAAGGTCACGAGCGTTCCCGACGGCGTTCCGCTCGCGCCGTCACCGTACCGCTGGCAGCCGCCCGAGAGCCTGATCGCCTTGCCGGACGGTACGAACGTGCTCGACGCGGAGCTCGTCGCCGATGATTCGGTCACGGTCTTCGGCCTCGATCACACCGACTCCAATCAACACGTCAACTCGCTCGTGTACACGCGCCTCTTCATCGAGGCCGCGCTTCGCAGGCTCGATGCGCTGCGCATCGGCGATGGCGAGCGGCTCGCGCGGCGCGCCGAGATCGCGTATCGCAAGCCGAGCTTCGCGGGCGAGCGCGTGCGCGCGTTCACGCGAGCCTTCATGCTCGACGGTCGCCCCGCCGTCGCGTGCGCGCTCGTCGAAGACGGCGAGGACGCACGCGTCACGCGGCCTCGCTGCACCGCGATCGTCGCGTTTTAAAGCCTTTTTTTACGCTTTGCGCGGGACGCTCGACATCCCATCCATCACCGCGCTCAGCTCGTCGGGCGACAGCTCCGCGGTGTCCTCGTCCTCAGGGACGACGTGATCGTCCTCAGCTGCGGAGATCACCCATTTGAGGCGCAACGCTTCGACCGCGTGACGGCCCGAAGCGATGACCTCCCTTACGATCGGGCGATCGGCCGTCGTGCCGTCGCTCTCCTGTATGTCGGGGGTAGGCGCTGGGCGCTGCATGCCTTTATGGTACCGCCGCGCATACAAAAGGCTTGGTTTTGTTCCATGAACAAAACGCAGGGAGCCCGCCGTCGCCGGCAGGCTCCCTCGAACAACGGGGCTAAAGCCCGTTGGCCGTTGATTGACTCACGTCATCATTACTGCTTTTTGTTGTCGTCCTTCTTCTCGAGCTTGGCCTTGTCGAGCGGCCTCATCGCGGGCTTCTCGGCGGGCTTGAAGGTGCCGGCTTTGATGGACTCACGCGCCCAGACCTTGGCCACATCCTTGTTCGACATCGAGCACTCGCCCGCTTCGTTGCAGGCCATGCGCTCGCCGCCGTGCTGGCCCTCCTTGCGCTCGCGCATCTGCTGCTTGTTGCTGCCCATCGCGCCGAACGCGGCCTTGTTGCCGGCAGACACGTTGGAGCCCGCGGCCCACTCACGCTTGACCGCCGCAGAGCTCATCGCGCAGGACTCGCCCGCTTCGTTGCACTGCATGCGATCGGAGCCGAGCACCTTGGCGAGGATGCCAGGAGCACGAATGGACTTGTCGACCCGGTTGCCGGCCGTCGCTTGGTCCGCGGGGCTCTGGCGTTGCGCCTTGGCGCCGTTGCCGCAGTCCGCGTCGAGCGAGCAGTTGATCCGCGAAGCCGCCTTGTCGACGGGGTTCTTGACCTGGCGGACCTGGAGCTGCCTCGCGTCGCGCGTGACGTTCGGCCGTTGCATTTGCCGAACGTTCTTATCCACCGTGTCGCCGTGGATCCGCGGCATGTTGAAGCGTTGCGGTTGAGGCTTCTCGGCGAGCGCGGTGGAGCCGAAGAGCGAGACGGCGAAGAGGGTGGAGATGATCAGCGGAGTGCGCATCGGTCTTCCTCTCTGTGACGATTCAGACGGCAGCGTGGGTGGTGGAGAAGAGAGTAACGGTCCTTTTTGGTGCAGGACAAATTGAAAGTGATCAATCTCCATAAAATAGGAAGCATGATACGCGCGGAGGTGGGACAATGTGATGGAATTGCGGCGCGCGCCCCCTCTCCTCTTCTTATTGATGTTACTCGCGGGAGCAGCCGTGATTGGGGCCTGCGGCGGCCAGCGGCCACCCGAGCCTCCACCGTTGGGCACACCCGCGCGAACGACGGTGGCGAGCAACGCGCTCCGCGGGGACTACGCCGGCTCACGCGCGTGCGCGCCTTGTCACGCGGCGATCTACGAGCGATGGAGCGCGTCGCCCATGCGCAAGATGACGAGGCGCGCGCTCGCCGACGTCATCTCCGCGCCGTTCGATCAGACCTTCTCCTTCAAAGGGGACTCGGTCGTGCTGGAGAGGCGCGCCGATCGAAGGTACATGCGCGTTCGCTCGCGCGAGGGCGAGCGCCTCTATCGCGTCACCAAGGTGATCGGCGGGCGTTATCGCGAGGACTACGTAGGTCGCGAGGTGGCAGGCACCGAAGAGGACGCGCCCGCGGTCGGCGACCCGCGCGACGAGCCGGTGCTCCCCGTCTCGTACCTTTTGTTCGACAAGACCCTTCGCTACAAGGGTTATTCGGTGATGGTCAAAGAGCGCCCGCACCTCGGAAAGAAGGGCGCTCCGTGGCGGACGACGTGCATCTTCTGCCACAACACCGTGCCTCACCTCGCCACGATCTACGATGATCTCGCGGGCGGGAAGGGCTCCTATCAAGGCTCGGTGAGCGATCGCCTCTTGCCCGAAGGCAAGCTCGGCACCTTCGCGATCGGCGATGAAGGCGCGCTCGAACGCGCGATCGATCGCGAGCTCGCGCTCCTCGGCGCCGCCGCCCGCGCGGACCGCAGCGCGACCGAGAAGCTCGGCGACGTGATGCGCGAGACCGAGGCGCGCTTCGGCGAAGAGCAGCTCGTCGAGGTGGGGATCGGCTGCGAGGCGTGCCACAACGGCAGCAAAGAGCACGCCTCGGATCCCTCCAAAACGCCGAGCTACGAGCCCAAAAACGCGGCGTTCGCGTGGAGCCCGCCCAAGGGCGCACAGACGCGCGAGGCGTCGATCAACCGCGTCTGCGCGCGCTGCCACACCGTCCTCTTCTCGCGTTATCCGTACACGTGGGAGGGCGGGACGAGGCGTAAAGAACCAGGCGGAAGCGCGATCAACTCCGGTGAAGCGAGGGATTTTTTGCTCGGCGGCTGCGCGTCGAAGCTCGCTTGTTCGAGCTGCCATGATCCGCACGGCGAAGACGCGCGCGCCGACCTCGACGCGATGGGCACCGTCGCGCAAAACGGCCGCTGCACGCGCTGCCACGGCCAATACGAGGAGAAGGGCGCGCGCGCCGCGCACACGCACCACGCGCCCGACGGCGAGGGCAGCGCGTGCCTCTCGTGCCACATGCCCAAGAAGAACGCGGGGCTCAACTACGCGCTCACGCGCTATCACAACATCGGATCACCGACCGACGCGAAGCGCGCCGAGCGCGACATGCCTTTGGAGTGCGCGCTCTGCCACGTCGACAAAACCGCGGCGTCGCTCATCGGGACGATGGAGCGTTGGTACCGCAAATCGTTCGACAAACATAGGCTCGCCATCTTGTACGGCCCGAACCTCGACGTGAACGCGATCTACGCGACGCTCGTGCGCGGCAAGGCCCATGAGCGGCTCACCGCGGCGGGCGCGCTCGGCGAACGCGGCAAGCCCACCGACGCCGAGGCGCTCGTGCCGCTCCTCGCCGACGATTACCCGCTCGTGCGCCGCTTCGCCAAGCGCGCGATCGAGCGGCTCCGCGGCGCGCCCTTCGACGTGGACCTCGACGCCGAGCCCGCGGAGATCCTCTCTTCGGCGCGCGAAAAGCTGCGCCGCTAAGGGTCCGCTGTGATACGGCACCCGCCCGTGAAAGCGATCATCATCGGAGCAGGTCGCGGCGCGCGACTCCGTCATTTCACCGAGGAGATCCCCAAGACGCTCGTGCCCATCGTGGGGCGACCGATGCTCGATCACATCCTCGACGCGCTCGCCGCAGGCGGCTTCTCGCGCCGCGACGTGGTCTTCATCGCGGGCTACAAAGCGCACGTGATCCAAGAGCGCTACCCGGATCTCACGTACGTGGAGAACCCCGAATGGGAGAGGAACAACATCCTCGCCTCGCTCCTCTACGCGCGCGATCACCTCGCCGAGGGCTTCGTCTCGACCTACGCCGACATCGTGTATCGCCCGCAAATCGTAGCCGATTTGATGCGATCGCCGCACGCGATCACGCTCGCGTGCGACACCGCGTGGCGCCGCCGTTACGTCGGCCGATCGCAGCACCCCGAGACCGACGCCGAGAAGCTCCGCGCCGAAGGTGAGCGCGTGGTGGAGCTCTCGCGCCGCATCCCGTCCGAGCGCGCGTCGGGCGAATTCATCGGCGTGATGAGGCTCTCGGCGGGCGGCGCGGCGCGCTTCGTCCGCGCGTACGACGAGGCGCGCGCGGCCATCGTCGATCAAGACAAGGAGTACCGCGAGGGCCGCACCTTCCGAAAGGCGTACCTCATCGATCTGCTCGCCGCGATGCTCGAAGCGGGCGAAGAGATGCACCGCGTCGACACCGACGGTGGCTACATGGAGATCGACACCGTCGAGGACGCGTCGCTCTCGGATTCGTGGTGGGCTGGGCGCTGATGGGTTGAATCGCGCGCGCGATTTGCTCCACGATGGTCGGATGAGGAAGCTCGCCGCGCTGATCGGTTGCTCGTTCGCGATCCTCTTCGGGTGCTCGGGCTCGGACACGCAGACGACGTCGAGCTCGGGCACGGGCGCTTCGGGCGGAGGAGGATCGGGCGGCGGATCCGGCGGAATGATGGACAGCGTGTGCGTCGCGTCGCCCGTCGCCGCCGCGCTCCCCGGCACCGATGATTGCCCCGCGCCCCTGCCGGGCGACGCGGACGCGTTCGACGCGGCGCTCGCCGCGGCGACGATCACACGGTGCAGCGTGCGCTTCTGGCCCGATCACGTGGCGCTCTCGGGGTGGCCGAGCGACATGCTCTTCGACAAACGAAGGCTGCCCGACTTCACGCCGCTGCACCGCGGACCGCTGCGTTTGCCGGGCTACGCGCGCGAGACGCGATCGTGGCTCGAAGCCGCGGGCGCGTCGGCGCACCCGGTGAGCGACGCGCTCGCCGCGCTCTCGGTGCGGCGCGGTCACGCGTTCCCGGAGCGCTGTTTGGATCTCGTGCCCGCCGCGCCCGATCCGATGGACACGACGCCGCTCGCGACCGCGGTGCTCACGCTCGACGCGGATCTCGGTGTGCCCGGCGATGAGGCGGCGCTCCGCGCGGCGGCGATGAACGTGCCGCTGAGCCTTCAAATCAAGCTCGCGCGCGTCGTCTTCGCGATGGGCTTCGCGGTGAGCGAGGTGCGCGCCGCGCTCGGCACCGAGGACCTCACCGACCTCCGCTACTTCGCGAGGAGCCACTCGCTCTTCCTCCCGAGCGTCAGCGCATACAGCACCACCGCCGAGTCGATCGCGAAGCTCGACACCGTGGACATCGGGCGCATCACCGAGGCCGCGATCTTGCTCGCGCGCGTGATCGAAGAGGCGCGCTTCGAAGACGAGCCCGCGGCTTCTTTTGCGGCCTTCGAAGCGCCGACGCCCATCGGATCGATCGTCGTCCACGACGCCGCGAACGACACGTACCTCAAGGCGAGCGCCGCGGACGGCGCGCTCCTCTTGTTCGATCTCGGCGGCGACGACACGTACGAGATCGGCGCGGGCGCGAGCGACGAGAAGCACCCTGTCTCGATCGCGATCGACGTGCGCGGCAAAGACCACTACGGCTACGCGATCAAGGCCGACACGGCCGACGGCGATCTGCTCCCGAGCGACGGCAAAGGCCGCTACCACTCGGCGACCACGCCCGATCAAGACTGGGGCCCGATCACGCTCTCGCGCGTCGCGCGGCAAGGCGCGGGCCTCGCAGGGATCGGCATGCTCTTCGATTTGGGCGTCGAAGGTGACGTGTATCGATCGCTCGCGATCTCGCAGGGCTTCGCGGCCATGGGCACGGGCGTGCTCTACGACGCGGGCGGCGACGACGACTACGCGGCCGAGATCGGCGCGCAGGGCTCGGCCATGTTCGGCATTGGCCTGCTCCTCGATCGCAGCGGCGTCGATCACTACGCGTCGTTCGCATCGTCGCAGGGCTTCGGCGGGACCTACGGCGCGGGCGCGCTCGTCGATCTCGACGGCGACGACGACTACGTGGTCGACGTGGGCGATCCCGCGCAGGGAGGCCACCCGCTCTATTACTCTCCGCAGCGGCCGGGCACGGGCAACAGCTCGATGTCGCAGGGCGCGGCGCAGGGCAGGCGCCCGCAGTCGGCGAGCGACGCGGCGTACATGGCAGGGGGCTTTGGATTGCTCTTCGATCGCGCGGGGGACGATCATTATCTCGGCAGCGTGTTCGCGCAGGGCGTCGGCTATTGGCAAGGGCTCGGCGTGCTCATCGACGGATCGGGCGCCGACACGTACGACGCGCTCTGGTACATCCAAGGCTCGGCCGCGCACTTCGCGCTCGCGATGTTTTTAGAGGGCGGCGGCGACGATCAGTACAACCAAGTGATCACGCCCGCGGCGACGTCGATCGGGTTGGGCCACGATTTCTCGGCCGGCGTGCACCTCGACGAAGGCGGCGACGACACGTATCGCGCGCCCGGTCTCTCGCTCGGCAGCGGCAACATCAACGGCATCGGGTGCTTCGTCAACGCGGGCGGCAACGACACGTACGACGCCGCGGGCGACCCCACGTTCGGCACCGGCAACTACTCGGCGGAGGCGCCGTTCGGCGAGCCCCGGCAAGACGCGCCGACGATTGGCATCTTCGTCGACGCGGGCGGCACCGACACGTACCTCGTCGCAGGGATGAGCCGCGCGCTCGACGACACCACGTGGAGCGACGAGCCGCAGCCCTATCCGCCGCCCGACATGGTGACCACCCAATTTACGTGCGGCGCCGACGATGGCAACGGGACCGTGGCCCTTCCATGACACCGCTCTTCCCTGCGCCCGGATCGTCGCTCACCGTCTGCGGATCGCTCTCGCTCCACCCTGCGCCCGTGGGCGCGGCCATGCACCTCGCGGGGTATCGCGCGCTCGGTTTGTCGTTCACGTACGTGCCATTTCGTGTGGCTCGCGTGACCGATCTCGAAGGCGCGGTGCGCGGCATTCGCGCGCTCAACGTGCGCGGCGCGGGCATCTCCATGCCCTTCAAACAAGCCATCCTCCCGCTCCTCGACGAGCTCGATCCCGTGGCCGCGCGCATCGGCGCGGTCAACACGGTGGTGAACGACGAGGGCACGCTCACGGGGCACAACACCGACGCGATCGGATCCGCGCGCGCGCTCGAAGAGGTGATGACGATCCGCGGCGCGCGCGTGCTCGTGATCGGCGCGGGCGGCGCCGCGCGGGCGATCGCGTTCGCGCTCGCCGATCGCGGCGCGGCGCTCACCCTCGCGAACCGCGACGAGGACAAAGCGCGATCGCTCGCGGACGAGACGTCGGCGACGGCCGCCGGGCTCGACGTGATCAGCAGGGGGCCATGGGACGCGATCATCAACGCGACCTCGGTGGGCATGGGCGACGGCCGCGCGAGCATCGTCCCGGAGGAGGCGATCGCGGCCGGGCAGGTCATCATGGATATCGTCTACAAACCGCTCGAAACCGAGCTCGTCCGCGCTGCGACGCGGCGAGGAGCGCGCGCGATCCACGGAGGCCGGATGCTCCTCCACCAAGCCGCGGGCCAATTCGAGCTCTATACGGGGCAACCGGCTCCGCTCGCGGCGATGGACGCGGCGCTCGCCGATCACGTCATCACGATGGGGGGACCCGAAGGGGGTCCCCCGAAACCCCCCCGGTCGCACGACGGGCGCGACAAGCCGTCGTCGTGAAGCGTTTTCAGGTAACGAGTCCCTTCCCCCGGGCGCGTGCGCTCCGATAGATTCGTCGGGTCCCGCCCCAAGGAGGACACCATGCAGCTTCCTCTCTCGCCCGGCCATCGCTTTGGTTTGTTCTCGCTCCTGGTCGCCGCGAGCGGCCTCGCGCCGTTCGCCTGCAGCGCTTCCCCAAACAACACGACCTCCACGGGGAGCGGCGGCGCGGGCGCGGGCAACCCGAGCGGAAGCGGCACGGGCGGAGAAGACCCCACGTTCGTGGGGAGCGGGCCTTCGAGCGGCGTGGGCGGGAGCTGCCCTTTCCACTGCTCCGCCGATCTCCACTCCGTCATCGACTGCCACGACAACGTGGTGAAGAGCTGCCCGCCGGATCTCGGCTGCTCGACCACCGGCGATTGCGTCGCTCCGTGCGACGCGGCGCGGGACAACGCGAGCACCATCGGCTGTGACTTCTACAGCGTGGTGCCGCACCCCGAGACCGAGACGCGCGGCTCGTGCTTCGCCGCGCTGCTCGCCAACACGTGGACGTCGCCTATCTCGATCACCGCCGAATACAACGGCGCGCAGCTCGACATCGGCGGAATGGCGCGCATCCCCTCGGGCAACGGCGCGAACCTCACGTATTCTCCGCTCCCCAACAACCAGCTCCCGCCGGGTCAAATCGCGATCTTGTTCCTGTCGAACTACCCGAGCGGCGACATCTTCTGGATCCCCTGCCCCGGCGGCGTCAACCCCGGTGTGCAGCTCGACCCGGCCGTCATGGATACGGGGGTCGGCAAGGCGTTCCACATCACGACGAACGCGCCTGTCGTGGCCTACGACATCTATCCTTATGGCGGCGCGTCGAGCTTTATTTCGAGCGCGACCATGCTCGTGCCGACGCCCGCGTGGGGCACCAACTACATCGCCGCGGACGCGTACGAGACCGATCAAGGGCTCGTGCCTTATGGCGGTGTGCCCTTTATCCAGCTCGTCGCGGCCGAGGACGGCACCAACGTCACCATCAGCCCCACCTCGGCGATCCAGGGCGGGCCGGGCGTCGCCCCCACCGGGCAAGGACAGCCCATCACCTATTCGATCAACAAGGGTCAAGTCGTGCAGCTCGCGCAGCCGGCCGAGCTCGCGGGCAGCCCCATCAGCTCCGATAAGCCCATCAGCGTTTGGGGCGGCACGGGCTGCATGCGTATCCCCGTCGGCTCCATCGCGTGCGACTCGGGCCACCAACAGCTCTTGCCGGTCAAGACGCTCGGGTACGAATACGTGGCGGTCCGCCACCGCGACCGCATCGCGGGCGCCAACGAGAGCACGCCGTGGACCATCATCGGCGCGGTCGACGGCACCCAATACACCTATGACCCCGCGGCGCCGTCGGGCGCGCCCATGGCCATGAACAGCGGGCAGATGGTGCGCTTCTTCACGCCCAACGCCTTCGTGATCAAGAGCCAAGACAACAGCCATCCGTTCTACGTCGCGGGCCACATGACGAGCGCGCTCGAGGTCCCGAACAACAACAATTACGAAGGTGACCCCGAATACGTCAACGTTGTCGCGCCCGAGCAGTTCTTGCCGCACTACCTGTTCCTGACGGACCCGACGTATTCGAATACGCACCTCGTGTTCGTGCGCAAGAAGTCCGGCGACAACACCTTCAAAGACGTGACGCTCGACTGCCTCGGCACGGTCCAGGGTTGGCAGCCTGTCGGCAATGGCGGGACCTACGAGTTCGCGTGGGTGGATCTCGTGAGGGACGGCCAGCCTCAAGGCGGTTGTGACAACGGCGTTCACACCGCCGACAGCGCGACCCCGTTCGGCCTCACGGTGTGGGGTTGGGCGCAGACCGCGAGCTACGCGTACCCGGCCGGCATGAGCGTCCAGCCCATCAACACCGTGTTCGTCCCGCCCACGCCCAAGTGATGCGCTCGTCGTAGCGACCAATCACGTCCCCAGCCCGATCACATCAGAAAAGGGAGGAGAGCCCATGGAGGCAACTGCCATCATCCCCATCGGCGACGATGGGTATTATCATCCGTCGACCGAAGAAGAGCTTCAAAACCTGGTCCTCTACGCCTACCAAAACGGGCGCTCGCTCCGCGTCCGCGGCTCGGCTCACTCGGTCACCCCGGCCATCTACACCACCGGGTACGACGGCGAGGGCCCGCCGCCCACGGGCATGGACGTGATGCTCAATCGTTATCGCGACGTGACGATCACGCCCGACGCAAACGACCCTTCCCACGCGACGGTCGAGGTGGAGGCGGGGTGCAACCTGGGCAAGAACCCGTATGACCCGACGCACACCTCCACGTGGAAGAACAGCCTGAACGAGCTGCTCCAAAAGGCGGGCTACGCGCTCGACGATCTCGGCGGCATCACGCACCAGACCGTCTCGGGCTTCCTCAACACCGGATCGTCCGGCGGCTCGATCGCGTATTCGGTGCACGACAACGTCGCTCGCCTACGGCTCATCGACGGGACAGGGACCCTCCACGACCTCTCGCGCGACGACCCCGACCAGGACAAGCGCGACATGTTCCGCGCGGCGGTCATCTCGATGGGGCTCTTGGGCGTCATCTCGAAGGTGTTTTTGCGGGTCGGCCCGAGCTTCAACCTCTATGGAAGCCAGGTGACGAGCACGACCCAAGACGCCTCGGTGGACCTCTTCGGCGACGGCGACAGCATCAAGCCGAGCTTCGCCGACTTCCTGCGGAACACGCCTTATACGCGGCTCATGTGGTGGCCTCAGCACAACTTCGACCGGATCCAGATCTGGGAGAGCGCGCGCCTCGCGCCCGTCAAGGGCTTCAAGGCCCAACCCTACATGGAGCTCGGCCGCGCGCCCATCCTCTCGGCGCTCGCGGGATCGCTCTTTTACACGCTCATCGGCAACCTCGACGACATCGCGGCGGTGCCGTCCAAGCTGGGTGATTGGTACAAGCACCTCGACGAGGCGATCGCGGGCGACCCGAACCAAAACGCATGTCCGTCGGAGGTCGCGCCGCGGGGCGCGATCACCAAAGAGCAGGTGTTCGATCACTTCTCCAAGATCCTCACCAACGCGCTCGTCGAAGCCGTGGCGAGGCACCCCGAGGCGACGCGCGAGGGCTCCAAGCTGGGCAGCATCGCGGGCAAGATCGGCGGGTTCTTGGGCGGGCTCGCCGGCGACATCTGGCGTCAAATCATCGCGTGGATCGTCACCCAGGTGGTCAAGCTCATCCTCGACGGAGCGCTCGAGTCGCACGTCGCGCAGCTCATCGCCGACGTCTTGAACGAGCTCATGCCGTACCTCATCCCGTACATCTTGGACCCGTTCGTGCCGAACGGCGCGCAGACGTTCTGGGACACGTGGATGTGCGGTTTGCCGATGGACAACCAGATGGACGACCAGCTCTGGCCCACGGACTTCACCGAGCTTTGGGTCCCCCTCGACAAGGCCAAAGACGTGATGAACGCGCTCAAGACGTTCTACGCCGGCGACGGCACCGCGCGGAGCGCCTATGAGAACACCGGCGCGTTCTCGTGCGAGATCTACGCCTCGCGCGAGAGCGATCTGTGGCTGAGCCCGTCGTATGGCGCCGACGTGGTGCGTATCGACGTGTTTTGGTTCGGGCTCAACGCGGGGAGCCCCGCCGACTCGTTCTATCCCAAGTTCTGGTCGCTGCTCGAGCCTTATGGCTTCCGGCCGCACTGGGGCAAATACCTGCCCAACGCGAGCGCCGATTGGAGGGCTTATTACCGCGCGCAGCTCCCCATGATCGAGCCCTTCTTGAAGCTCCGCAAGCGGCTCGACCCCAAGAACGTGTTCTTGACCCAATATTGGATCGACAACCTGGTCGGCCCCGAGAACGTGTAGAGTGTATCGATTGGAGGAGGGCCGGTGGGTGCTCCTCGACACGCATGAAGGGGACGACAAGGTGCGCGCGGAGCCGTTCGCCGCTATCGCGATTGATCTTGCTATGTTATGGGCCCCCTGATCCGAGGAGCCACCGACCCCATGACAGATTCGCCCGCGCTCGTCGCCGAAGATCCGTTCGACTTCTCCCACAACGCCGATCCTTACCCCGCTTACCGGCGCACCCGCGAGACCTCGCCGGTCTACTTCAGCAAGGTGTTTTACGCCTGGCTCCTGACCCGCTACGCCGACGTGCGCGCGGCGCTCACCGATCCACGCCTGTCGGCCGCGATGACGCGCGACGTGCAAGCCGCGCAGCTCTCCGAGGATCTGCGGCGGGACCTCGGGCCGGTCGACGATCTCTTGGGCAGATGGGTGCTCTTCCAAGACAACCCCGCGCACAAGCGCCTTCGCCACGCGCTCACCACGGCCCTCGGCCCGCGCGTCCTGCAAGCGATGGAGCCGCGCGTGCAGGCCATCGCCGATCGGTTGATCGACGGCGTTCGCGGGCGCACCGAGATGGACCTGGTCGCGGACTTCGCGCTCACGCTGCCCGCCATGGTCATCGAGGAGCTGCTCGGCATGAAGGGCGGCGATCACCACCGCTTCCAGCGCTGGGTCCACACCATCGCGCTTTACTTTGCGATTGGCTCGCTCGGCAACCCGGCGACGGTGGGCGCGCTCCGCGAGACGGTCACCGAGATGGCCGACTTCATGCGCGGTGTGGTGGACGATCACCGCCGCTCGCCCAAAGACGATCTCGTGGGGAGCTTGCTCGCGGCCGAGCACCAAGGCGAGGCGCTCAGCGAGACCGAGATCCTCTCGCAGTGCATGCTCCTGCTCCACGGAGGTTATGAGTCCACGATGAACACCGTGAGCAGCGGGATGGTTCATATCCTCCGCGATCCCGCGCAAAAGAAGCTCCTCTTGGACAATCCAACCCTCGCGGCGGGCGCGGTGGAGGAGGCGATGCGGTATGAGCCCGCCTTCCAATTCGTGGTGCGCGTCGCCTCCGACGATCTCGTGATCGCGGGGCAGCCGATCCGCCGCGGCGAGCAGGTGGTGTGCGTGCTCGGCGCGGCGAACCGTGATCCGTCGCAGTTCGAGGACCCCGAGCGCTTCGACGTCCGGCGGAGCCCCAACCCTCACGTCGCGTTCGGCTACGGGCCGCACTTCTGTATCGGCGCCGCGCTCGCGCGGATGGAGGGTCAGATCGCGATTCGAACGCTGCTCCGTCGCTTGGAGGGTTTGACGCTGGCCGCCGAAGCGCCCGATTGGCGGCCGGCGTTCGGCGTTCGCTCGCTCGCGACGTTGCCTGTCCGCTTCAACGCCGTCGTGCCGTAAACCCTCGATACGCGCGCATCACCCGCCGCAGAGGAAGGCTTCGAGCACCTGCTTGCGGTGGGGGAGGAACGTCGTCGTGAGGGCCGGTGAGAGGGTGCGATTCTCATCGATCTGGGTGAACACGTTGCTCGCCGGCCACACCACCCCTCCGCCCAAGTTGGTGCCCGGGCTGAGCTGATGACAGCCCGCGCACGACTGCGTCGTGGCGCGGTCCGCGGCGTTGTCGGCCGACAGATCGGGCCTGCCGAGCTGGTCGAGGCGAGCCTCGATTTGCGCGGCGAACGAGGCGTTTTGCGCGAGCTGAGCGCCGTAGTCGTTGGACGTGTCCTGCTCGCTGCTCTGCCCGGCGTTGAACGAGAAGGGCGTGCTCAGGCTGATGGCGTTGATGTCATCGGTGATGAGGAGCGGGAGCTGGTTTTGCAAGAAGTCGTCGCGGAACGCCTGTGTGCTGTTGCCGCCGAGCGCAAAGAGCCCTCCAAAGGGGTTGTTCTTGACCGACGACTCGCGCACGACGAGCCTGCAAACGCCGCCCACGCACGGGCGCGTGAGGCGGTATTCGCGGAGCTGCCATTGTTGCGCGAGCGGAGGCCCGCCGAGGTAGGAGCGGCCCGACATGAACTGGTTCGTGCGGATTTGGCCCGAGCCGTTCTCGCTCCCGAAGAAGTGCGCAGGATCGATGACGGGCGCGAAGCCGGGGAGACCCGTGAAGTAGAACGAGCGGAGCTTGGTCGCGCGCGACGAAGCGTTGTTGTCGTTCGTGAGATCACCCCAGAACGAGGCCACGTCGGTGCAGCCGTCGAGCCCTTGTTCGGGGTGCGGGTTCGGCAAACGGGCCTCGAAGATGATGAGGTTGCGATCGAGCGGGCTATTGACGCCCGAGCGCTTTCCATAGACCACGCGGTACTCGCCACAATGGCTGCCGTCGCTCGGCGCGAGGTCAAAGCGGTTCACGACGCCGATGGGGAGGTAGGTGTCGGGGCCCGTGCCCACGAAGGGGTTGGTCGTCGCGAGCGTGCCCTCTTGCCGGGGACACTGGATGGGAAAGCCGTTGACGGACGGTTGGCCGAGCGTCTTTTGATCGTCGCAGTGCGGGCCCTGCGTCTGGGCGTTCGCCGCGTCGTTGTTGGTGTCCCACCATTGTTTGTAGAGCTGGAGCGAGGTCTGCGCGCCGACCGACGCGCGCGCGACGATCTGGTTCATCACGTCTTGAAACGGGAACTGCGCCATCACCTCAGGATCGGTCACGAAGAGTGACCGCGCCGGATCGACGCTGATGCACGCCGCGGCGGAGGCGCTGTCGACCGCCTCATCCCCCGTGTCCGAAGGGACGGAGCAGGCCGCAAACGACGCTGCGAGCGTCGAGAGCGTAAAGAAGCGGAGCGCTGTGGAACGGATCGGATTCGACATGGGAGGGACCTCTTCGAGGGTGGTGCGCGGGCCATCGTTACCCCGGCGAGGTACCGCGTTTGGCAAGCGATGTGCCGCTTGGTTTTGCCGCGAAAGAGAGGCTCTCTTTGCGATCCGACGAGGCAGCGGCGTTACGGCGTGGCGCGGGCGCAACGCCTGCCGGGCGGCCCTCCCCGCGCGAGGCCGAATTGACGCCCCAAACCCCTCCCGATAGCCTCCGCCCGAGGAGGCCGCTTTGCAGACGCTCTCGACGCTCATTTACGAGAAGACCGGCGCGATCGCGCGCATCACGCTCAACCGCCCCGAGCGCGGCAACGGCATCACGCTCACGATGCCGCGCGAGATCGCGGCGTGCGTGGAGCGCGCGAACCTGGATCCCGAGGTGCACGTCATCGCCCTCTCCGGCAAGGGCAAAGGCTTCTGCGGGGGATATGACCTCGTCGACTCCGCCGAGGCGCTCGAGGTCGGCACGGGCGAGGGCGGGCCGGGATCTCCGCTCGATCCCGCGGTCCAAAAGAGGAACCACGACCCGCAGGGCGGCTGGGATCCGATGATCGATCACGCCATGATGAGCCGCAACGTCCGCGGCTTCATGAGCTTGTTCCACAGCGAAAAGCCCGTCGTCTGCAAGGTGCAAGGGTTCTGCGTGGCGGGCGGCACCGACATGGCGCTCTGCTCGGATCTGCTCATCATCGAGGACAAAGCGAAGATCGGGTATCCGCCCGCGCGGGTGTGGGGCGTCCCCACGACGGCGCTTTGGATGGCGCGCATCGGCGTCGAGCGCACCAAGCGGCTCCTCTTCACGGGAGATTGCCTGTCGGGCGCCGAGGCCGTCGCGTGGGGGCTCGGCGTCGAGGCGCCCCCCGCCGAGAGGCTCGATGAGCGGTTCGAGGCGCTGCTCGCGCGTGTCGCGCGCATGCCGGTCAATCAGCTCACCATGATGAAGCTCCTCGTCAATCAAGCGGTGATGGCGCAGGGCCTCCACACGACGCAGCTCCTCGGCGTGCTCTTCGACGGCGCCGCGCGCCACACGCCGGAGGGCTATGCGTTTCAGACGCGCGCCGCCGAGGCCGGCTTCAAGCAGGCTGTGCGCGAGCGCGATGAGCCCTTTGGCGACGTCGGGCCCTCCACGTACAAGGGGTGACGCGTGCCCATGGTGATCTTCCCGTCGAGCCCGCTCCGGCCGAGCGTCGCCGACAGCGCCTTCGAATCCGAGGCAGCCGCCGCCGAGCGCGCGGGCTTCGCGATTGGCCTGCTCGATATGGACGCGAGCCCCGGACCCAAGCTCCGCAAGGTGCCCGAGGGCGAAGGCGAGGTGCTCTATCGGGGCTGGATCCTCACGCTCGACGCGTACGCGAAGATGGCGGAGGTCGTCGCCGCGCGTAAAAAGACGCTCGTCACGGACCTCACCGCCTACCAGCACTGTTATCATCTCCCCGCGTGGTACGAGGCGCTCACCGTGGGTCGCGACTCCGCCTCCGCGGGTCGCTCGATCGGCGGCGAGGCGCGCACGCCGCGATCGATGTGGATCCCGGGCGAATCGTTCGATGTGGGCGCGGTCGCGGCCGAGGTCGCGCGGGCGTTCGGCGCGTCGCCCGTGATCGTCAAAGATTATGTGAAGTCGCGAAAGCACGAGTGGTTCGACGCGTGCTTCATCCCCCGCGCGGACGACGGGGCGAACGTCGCGCGGGTCGTGCATAACTTCCTCCGGCTGCAAGAGGAGGTGGTGGGAGGGCTCGTGTTCCGGGCCTTCGTCGAATTCGAGCGGATCGGCCTCCACGCGAAGAGCCGTTTGCCGCTCGTGCGCGAATATCGCTTCTTCATCCTCGACCAAAGGCCCTTTTACGTGGCCCCTTATTGGGCCGAGGGCGATTATCACGGCGAGCCGCCGGACCCGTCCGTCATCGCCCCCATCCTGCCGCTCGTGAAGAGCCGCTTTTACGCGGCGGACGTGGCCAAACAAGAGAACGGCGGGTGGCTCGTCGTCGAGCTGAACGACGGCGGGTCGGCGGGCGTCCCCGAGGGCGGCGGCCACGACGCCTTTTATCGAGCCCTCTTTGCGGCGTCCGGCGGAGCCTCGTAGGCGATCAGCGATCGAGCTTCTCGGCCGCGATCCGCAGCGTCTCCGCGTTCTCGCGCACGTTGCCCAAGAAGCTCTGTTTCCAGGCGGGATCGGTGAGGCGCTCGGCGCGCTCGAAGAGCCGGTCGCGCGCGACGCGGATCGCGGCGCGGCCCTCGTCCTCGGCGCCCGACGCGAACAGCGCCTCGGCGTACGCGAGCCGCACGATCGCTTCGCCCGCGTCGATGCGGCCGAGCTGCATGAGGATGCGGTGCGCTTGCAGGGCGTGCTCGTTCGCGAGCGCGATCGAGCGACCCGCGACCTCGGCCCGCGCGAGCAGCGCGAGCGCGAACGCGCGGAGCGGAGGAGGGGGCATCTCGTCGAGCACCGCGGTCGCGTGGCGCGCGGATCCCTCGGCGTCGCCGGCGATCGCGTGCGCGAGCGAGAGGTAGATGCGCGCGCCGAGCCACGCGCGGCGGTAGGCGCGCGCGCCGGGGGATCGCTCGACCGCTTCGAGCACGCCGCGGGCCTCGTCGAGCCTTCCTTGGCAGCCGATCGCGCAGCCCAAGTTCACGCGCGCGACGGCCTGCACGACGGCGAGGCCCATGCGCTCGGCCGCGGCTGCGGTGGCGGTGAGCACGCGCTCGGCCTCGGCGTAGCCGCCGAGCACGAGGTACGCGTCGCCGAGGTTCACGCGCTGCTGGCACGCGAGGCGGAGATCGCCCGCGCGCTCGGCGGAGATCGCGGATCGCTCGGTCTCGATGCGGTAGCTGATCGCGTCGCCGCGCCACGTGGCCCACGCGCCGCGCGCTTGGCAGAGGATCGCGACCGTGCGCGGGTCGACGCCGGGGACGTCGACGCCTTCGGCGGGGAAGCCCTCGCCGCCGCCGATGCGATCGAGCAGCGCGGTCACCGACTCGTAGCGGCCTGCATAGATGAGCTGCGCGATCATGGATCCGAATGCGGCACGATCATCGAGGCGCGCGCGCTCAATCGGCGCCGCGAGCACGCGCTCCGCGAGCTCCGCGAGGGCCACCGCTTCGCCGAGCCTCCCGAGCGCGTTGCCGCGTTCGGCCGCGGCGATGCACCACGCGCCTTCGCCTTCGGTGAGCTGCTCCATCGCCTCGGCCGCGGCGCGCGCCGCGCCCGCGTTGTCGCCGAGCCAGCGCATCGCCTCGACCTGGATGAGCCTGAGGCGCGGCAGCTCGCTGCCCGACGCGCCCGCGCGCACGCCGCGCTCGGCGCGCTCGACGGCGGCGGGAAAATCGTTGCCTTCGAGCGCCTGCGCGGCCGCGCGCGCGTAGTGCGACGCCGCGCGCGCGGGCTCGCCGCCGCGGTCGAGATGCTCGGCGAGCACCAAGCTGTCGCCCTCGCCCGCGCGTTCGAGCCACGCGGCCGCGAGCCTGTGACCGAGCGCGCGATCAGCGTCGGTGAGCATCGCGTACGCGGCCTCGCGCACGATCGCTTGGCGCACGACGTACTCGGCTTCGCCCGGGAAACGCGCGGTCGCGCGCTGCTCGATGGTCTCGGTCGCGGCGAGCTCGGCGATCGCTTGATCGATCTCGGCCGCGGTGCCGCCGAGGAGCGCGGCGACGCCGCCTCTCCAGAACACCTGCCCGAACACGCTGCCCGCGCGCAGCGCGCGGCGCGCGCCGGGGCCCAGCCGTTCGAGCCTGCTCTCGACCATGGCGAGGACGGTGTCGGGCAGGCGCGTGTCCCCCTCCGCGACCGCGCGCACGAGCTCCTCCAAAAAGAAGGCGTTTCCCGCGGCCTGCGTGACGATCGTCGCCACGACCTCCGCGGGCGCGCCGTCGCCGAGCACCGCGCGCACGAGCTTCTCCGAGGCCTTCTTGGAGAGCTCGCCGAGGCGCATGTCGATGAGCGCGCGCTCCTCCCAGATGCGCGGGAACACGTCGCGCACCTCGGGCCTGCCGAGCGCGAGCACCAGGAACGGCGCGCTGTCGAGCGCGCGGAGCGCGGCGTCGAGGAAGTCGATGCTCGGCCTGTCGCCCCATTCGAGGTTGTCGATCACGAAGGCGAGCGGCGCGACGCTGCACTCGGCGCGCAGGAACGCTTCGAACGCGCGGCGCATCTGATCGCCCATGAGCATCGCGTCGCGCCGCGCCGCGCGCAGCTCGACGCTGCCCTCGTCGGGGAACGGCGCGCCGATGAGCTCGCCCAAGAATTCCGCGGCGCGGCGCGCCTCTGCGCCCGCGAGGTTGCGGCCCGCGCGCGCGAGGAGCTTCTGCCTTCGCACCTCGATCGGCTCGCCGTCGTAGATGCCCGCGGCCCTTCGGATCGCGGGCGCGATCAGCGCGAACGGCGCGCCCGCGCGCATGGGATCGCCGCGGCCGTTCCAGATTTCGACCGGGGGTGTGGGGGCAGAGGGCCCGCTCGCGGGACCCGAGCCCCCACCAATGAGCGGCTCTCCACGTGCCTTGATCGCGCGCACGAGCTCGTAACGAAGCCTGGATTTGCCTGCGCCCGCGGGTGACGTGACGAGCACTACGCGCGCGACGGGCTCGCTCACGCACTCGTCGAAGATGTCGAGCAACCTGCGCAGCTCACGCTCGCGGCCCACGCACGGCGTCTCGCGGCCGAGCAGCGTGCGGGTCGCTTCGGCGCGCTCGCGCTCGGAGAGGAGCACGAGGCCGCGCGCGTCGCCGC
>CAYTJL010000130.1:0-2152 GCA_964437785.1 uncultured Polyangiaceae bacterium | reverse complement strand
GTCGCTTCGGCGCGCTCGCGCTCGGAGAGGAGCACGAGGCCGCGCGCGTCGCCGCTCACTTCGAAGCGCGGATCGAGCAGGCCCGCGGTGACGTTGTCGATCCGGACCGGGTGTGTGTGGACCGGCCCGTCGGCCGCGGTGATGAGGCGCGCGGCGCGATCGATCGCTTCGCCGACGGAGAGGCCGCGCGAGGTCACGCGATCGGGGCCCGAAGCGCCGCGACCGGTCGCGAGCGCCATGGGCAGGTCGGGGAAGAGGGCGCGCAGCGCGAGCGCGAAGCGGGCGGCGCGCGCGGCTTGATCCGAGGCGCCGCCGAAGCCCGCGATCGTGGCCGCGATCGATCCGTCGCGGAGCGGTTCGACCGTCGCGCCGAAGTGGCCGAGCTCGGCGGCGATCCGCTCGGCGGGCCCGCGCGCCGATCGCGCGAGCGCCTCTTCGGCGAGCGCCTCTTCGCGCGTGATGGTCGCGTCGAAGGGCTGCGCGTCGTCGGGCTCGGATCCGCGGCCCACGATCACGACGGAGATCACGCGTTGCTCGCCCGTCGTGAGCGTCTCGGGCACGGTCATCGAGACCGCGAGGCTCGCGACGTTGATCGCCTCGATCTCGCGCAGCACGGCCGCGCCGTCCGCGGGCCTGCCCGCGGGCGATTTCGCGAGCATGCGCGCGACGAGATCGTCGAGCGCGGGCGGCACGCGCGCGCGCATCGCCGAGGCGCGCGGCGGATCTTCGAGTAGCACCTTCGCGAGCACGGCCATCACGTTTTCGCCCGCGAAGGCGTGGCGGCCGGTGAGGCATTCGAACGCGACGCACCCGAGCGCGAAAACGTCCGCGCGCGCATCGACGCTGGGATCGCCGCGCGCCTGCTCGGGCGCCATGTACCCGGGCGTGCCGATGGCGGCGCCGGTGCGCGTCCGCGCGGACGATCGCGCGACGCGCGCGACGCCGAAATCGAGCACTTTTACGCGGTCGATCGAGCCTCCGTCGAGGAAGATGTTGCTCGGCTTGACGTCGCGGTGGAGCACGCCGCGCGCGTGGGCCGCGGCGAGCGCGCTCGCGACGCTGCGGGTGAGCGTGATCGCTTCGGCGATGTCGAGGCGGCCGTCGAGCAGGCGTGTGCCGAGGTCGAAGCCGTCGAGCCATTCGAGGACGAGGTAGCCGGATCGCTCGGGCCCATCGACGTGGCCGTGGGCGACGTACCGGACGATGTGCGAATGGTCGAGCGAGGCGAGGATTTCGGCCTCTCGCTCGAAGCGCGCGGCGCCGCTCTCGGGGTCGTGCAGCACCTTCACGGCGACGGGCCTCCCGCTCGCCGCGTCGCGCCCTCGGTACACCGCGCCCATGGAGCCTGTGCCTGCGAGCCGCTCCACCACGAAACGGCCGCCGATGGTGTCGCCGGGCTTCATGCGCGGGGCGCGACTCTACGCTCTGCGGTGAGCCGGCGGAAGCGATCGAGCGGCCCGCGAACGCGGGGTCGCGACCCACGTCGATCGATGGAGCGCGAGCCTTGACATTCTTCGATGAGACAGGGAGTGTGAGAGGGATTGGCCCCGCCGCGCTCTCTTGGGTTTTTGTTCGCGATCGTCGCGCTCGCCGCGTGCTCGGGCGATCCCGCGCGCCCTCCGCTCAACGCTCCTCCGCCGAGCGTGGATAAAGGCTTCGACAAGGCACCTCCGAGCGTCGCTTCGGCGCCTGTCGCGCCTTCGGCGTCAGCCCCGGACACGGGCCCGCCGCCGAGCCCGCCCATGGCCGTTCGATGGAGCTTGTCCATCCCTCCTTCCGGCGGCTTGCCGCAAACGACACAACGCTTCGAGGTGAACGAGGCGGGGGACGTCACGTGGGAGTCCGTCACGAGCGGCGGGGACGGCGAGGTGAACGAGGAGCTCCAGCCCATTCCGGGCTCGCAGGGCGATCGCCGCGAGGCGTGCAAGGGGCATATCGGACCGGCGCTCCACGCCAAGGCCGTGACGGCGGCGAAGCGCGCTTTGGGCTCGGGGTGCACGGCAAAAGCAGGTCCGCGGCAGATCGATATGGGCACGACCGCCATGGCCGTGACCTTCGAAGGGGCCATTACGACGTGCACCGTGCTGCGCACCGGCGGCGCGTATGCGCGGTTCGAAGAGGCCAAGACCGAGGCGGTGAATCGGATTTGCAA
>CAYTJL010000129.1:0-26985 GCA_964437785.1 uncultured Polyangiaceae bacterium | reverse complement strand
CGCCGGCCAAGAAGGGGTGAGCGCGGAGCTCGAGCGCTCAATCCATCTTCCAAAACCACACCACGGCCGCGTCCCAATAGGCGTGCCCGACGGCCTTGGTCTTGTTCCACAGATCGATGTGCCCTTGGCCGTCGAAGCCCGGGATCGTGCCGAACATGATGACCCCGGTCTTGTCTTTGAGCGACGCGGGCTCGGTGCCGGGCTTCTCCCAACCGCTCGTCCACGTGCCCCAGTGCTGGGCGAGGAACCCGCCGACGTCCTGCGCGCCGCGGCCGAGCCCGTGGGGACAGAGCTTGTGCGAATATCCATATTTGCCGAGGAGGAACTTCTTGCCATCCCCCTTGCCGTCGCCGAGCTTGCCGATCGCGGCGCGGCTCTTGATGAGCTTGTTCGCGATGACGAGCGCCTCGCTCATCCGGCAAGCGCACGTGTTGACCGCGCTGTCCGCGGGGTTCACGACGCTGCACGCGTGGACCGTCTTGGGATCGGTCTTGTAGCTCTTCAAGAGGTCCGCGAACGTGGGCTTCGGGAACTTGGGTTTGATCGGAGGGGACATCAACGCACCTCCACAGGCACCTTCTTGGAGAGCACCTCGCCGATCAAGAGCTGCTTCTCCGGGGGGCCGGGGGCGAAATTCGCGTACGAGACGCGCAGGATCGACGCGCCGGGCTGCGCGTCCGGGAGGCGCGCGCGGACGCGGTACGACGCCGAGGCGCCCGGCGCGAGGTCCAGGATCGAGACGTACGAGAGGGGGTTTTGCGCGTCCTCCACGTCGGTCGCCTTGGCGCTCCAGATGTTGTGCGCGCCGAGCTTGTCTCTCGGCACATCGGGCCACAGCTTGATTTGAACCCACCCGTCCGGCGCGCTCTTGAGCGCCGAAGGCGCGCGGCAGGTGACCGGCTGAGTCCCCTTGCCCGTGAGCGTGAGCACGAGCTCCACCGTGCGATCCGGCCGCACGACCGCGTTCGACACCGCGATGGAGAGCACCTGCCGCGGGTGGTCGTACGCCTTTTGAACCACGCCGTCGAGGTGATTCACGATCGCGCTCATGCGCGCGTCCACCGGGAGGTGCGCCCCAACCACCTTGGTCGTCACCTCGCCTCCCGCCGTGACCATCACCTTGTGGAAGGTGCCGCCATAGAGGAGCTTACCGAAGTGATCCGGAATCGACGCGAGGGGCGCGCCGCCGAGCGCGCTCCCCAGCTGGGCGACCTCCGCGGGAGGGAGTGTCCACTCGTAGACGCCAATCTCGGGCCTCTCCGGCGATCCCATGTTGGTGAGCGAGGCGTAGCGGGCGGCGCCGGACGCCGAGACGATGAGGCTCTCCGGGGCCTGCGGAGCGCTCGAAAAGGTGTATTCGATCCTATCGAATTTCATGGCTTGCTCCGGCGCTGGGCTCGGCGACGTGGCGGGTGAGCACGACGCCGCGCGCGCCGCGATCACGAGGAGGAGGGCTCGAAAGGAGGTCATGGCGCTCAAGGCCCCGGGGGGATGATCTCATAAGGATCCGCGTTGGAGTGGGCGTTCAAGAACTCGAGCACCCAGCGATAATGACGGTTCAAGGTGGTCGTGTTGAGACGCGTCGCCATCAAGTTGGGGATGGGAGAGACCGCGGGCTGGACCCCCGTCGGGTCGTTGCCGCCTCCCGCATATTCGTCGTATTGGCCGATCAAATGGCCAGTCTCGTGGGCGTACACCGAGGGCTCGTCCGCCGGGGGCTCATACCACGTGCTGCCCACCCGGAGGGTGCCTGAGCCGGGCGGATTGGCCGGATCCGGCGGGACGAGCATGGTGATGAGCACGTGCTCCCCGTTCTGGACGAAGTCCACGTCGAAGCGGAACCCGGCCTTGCAGCAGTCGAATTGGCAATCGCACCCCCGGCCCCGGCCGCAGAGGGTGCGGTGAAAGCGCTTCGAGAGGAACCCGTTGTTCCAAGGCCCCTCGATGAGCTGTTTGGCGTTGGCTTGGCGCGCGGGGGTGAAGACCGCGCCCTGCGTGCGGAGCCTGAGCGCATAACGCACCTTGTCGGCCTCCAGCGTGGTGTCGTGGACGTCGGCGAGGGGCGGGAAGCCGGGCGGGCCGGGCAGGAGCCGATCGATGAGGATCATCCCGGTCGTGGGCCTCCGCGCGAACGTAAAGGTGTTGGTCGACGTGCCCGTCAAACCGATGCTCGGCACCGTGATCCGAAAGCTGATGAGGTCGGTCCGCCACGCGGCCGTGGGCGCCTTGGAGAGCCACACCGCGACGATACGGCCGCTCGTCACGACGGTGTTGATCGTGGCGAGCACCGCGCCCGTCGAGACCAAGATCACCTCCACCGTGGCCGGGCCGTCGGCCGGCGACGGCGACACCGTCCCTTCGAGCCGCGCGAGATCGCCGCAAAGCACGCTCAGGTCGACCCAACGCGCGCTCAGCGTGAAGGTGGTTTGAACCTTCTCCTGGCGCGGCGGGCTCACCGAGGGGCCGCCCGCGTCCGCCGCCGAGCCCGGCGCCCCGCCCGCGTTGATCTTCACCAGCGTGCCTTGGAGGGTGACGCCGCCGGCGTCGACACGGACGAACCCGCCACCCCCTTTGAGCGTGATGTCGGGCGCCGAGAGGACGATCTGCGCCGCGGACTTGATGTGAACGTCGCCGTCTGCTTCGAGCAAATGGCTGCCGCCCATCTTCTCGTGCTGGCTGCCGCCCACGCCGAGCGCCCTCCCACCATAAGAGTCGCTCCTCGACTTCTTGACGTGGACGTGGTGCTCCATGCCGATCGACTCCTTGCGATCGCCGCGGACGTGGAGGTGCTGGTCCTTGCCGACGAGCGTCACCTGCTCTTGATCGAGCTCTTCAATCTCCTCACCTTTGACGAGCTTGCGCTGCTCGCGCACCGTCATCGAGGTGAGGTTCTTGGAGGTGGTCTCTTTGCGGTCCTGCAACGTGACCTGGGTGCGGTCTTTGTTGGTGGTCTCCTCTTCGTTTTGATCGACGGTCTTGTCGCGGTGCTGGACCACGGTGATGGTCTCGTCGTTCTTGACGAGGGTACGCTGGTTCTTCTGCGCTTGGACGTAGACGAGCTCGTTATTCTTGAGGTCCTCGAACAAGAGCTCGTTGAAGCCGTCTGAAGAGGGGGAGCTGTCGGTCTTCCACGTGCTCCGCGTCTTGTCGCCGGGCAGCTTGTACGGCGGCGGGCTCGTGGCGTTATAGACCCTCCCGACCACGACCGGCGCGTCGGGATCGCCGTTCATGAAGGCGACGAGCACCTCTTGGCCGATCCGCGGGATCGTGAACATGCCATATCCCGGCCCGGCCCATCCTTGGCTCACGCGCATCCAGCACGACGCCCGCTCATCGCGGTTGCCCTCGCGATCCCACGCGAACTGCACGCGCACGCGGCCGAATTCGTCGGTGTGGATCTCTTGGCCGTTGGGGCCGACCACGGTCGCGCTCTCGACGCTCGCGGCGCGCGGCTTCTTCGGGCCGAGGGGCGGCCGAAACGGGCTCTCCGCGAGCACCGCGCGGCCGTGCGCCACCCACTCTCCGTCGATCGAGCCTTCGAGGATGAATTCGGTGATCAAGAGGGGTTTGACGGGCGACAGCTCGCTCCGCGGGTGGTGATCCATCATGAAGAGGACGCCCGGCGCGAGGTCAACCACGTTGGTTTGAAACCGCACCGCGCGCTTGCCCGTGCGGAGCGCTTCGAGCGCGCGCGTCGCGCGATCCGCGCCCGCCTTCGGGTCGCGGCGCGCCGTGCCTTTGTCGTCGGCGGCGGGCGTGTCGCTCTTGATCCCCGGCGTCTCGATCAAGAAGCCGCCGGGGAGATACGTCGTCTCCTCGTACGTGTCCTCAGGGCTCTTGCCCTTGGGGGACGCCTCTCCGAAGAGCGTTCGCGCGGGGTTTCGAAAGTCGTAGTCGAAGATGCCATAAGCCCCGTTTCGGACCTCCTCGCCGAGATCCACCTCGGTGACGTGCTCCTCCTCGGAAGAGGGGTTCGGGTCGTCGACGAACGGGATAGGCGGCGAGAGGCGCGGCAGCCTGCGGTTGAGCCCGTCGGAGAGCACCAGCGTTGTCACCCCCAAACGATCCTCGAAGACGAAGGCGATGCCCGCCTCGCCCAGCATGCGGGAGAAGAAGGCATAATCGGTCTCGCCGTATTGGCAGCGGTATTCGAGCTTGGGATACTTGGCCGGATCGATCTCCCACACCCGCGCGACGCCCCAGGGATCCAGGAGCTTGTCGATGATCGCGGGGACGGTCATGTGTTGGAAGATTCGATAATTGCTGCGGAGCGTGGTTTTGTAGAGGATGGGGACGATCTCCACGCGATACGTGGTGAGGCCGGCGTCGTCCGGCGCGACCTGCTCGATGAACGAGCACATGCCCCGCACCACGCGCGCGCCGCCGAGCGCGGCGAGCGCGAGCCCGCTCGCGATGTGGAGCTCGGCGCCGAAGCCGGCGATGGCGTTGAGCGCGACGTTCGAAGAGGGCGAGCGCGCCCAGACCTGGATCGAGAAGAGCTCGGAGACCGCCTCGCGCAGGGTGAAGCGAACCACCGTGAACGACGATTCGCCGGAGCTTACGCGGATCTCTGCGCTTGCCATGGTGGATCGCCTCAATCGGTGCTGAGGATGTCGTAGCGTTTGTTCTCGGGCCTCACGGCGCTCTGCTCCTCGGGGCTCAGCGCGCCGCCGAAGAATTCGATCGCGTGGACGGCGCGCGCTCGCCAAGCCTCCTCCGCGGGCCTGCCCGCGAGCTTGTGGAGCGATGCGCGGAGCTGCGTGACGAGGAGCTGCGCCCGCCCCTCGCGCGCTTCGCGGAGGAGCTGCCTTACCGCGCGAGGGAACACGATCTCGTGATACCGCTCGTCGAAGCCCAAATAGACCTCCACGAGCCGCGCGACACGGGCGGTCGGGTCGGCTGCGGCGAGGATCTCCGCGGCGAGCGCGAGCCCGTTCTCGATGCGAGGCACGGTGTTGCTCCGCAGGTTGTCGATGGTCCGATAGCTCACGCCGGCGGCGTAGTCGGCGTCCGCGCGCGGGCGCAGCGCCGCGAGGATCCCATCGATCCTCCCGAGCGTGAGGCCCGGGGTCTCGGCCGGCGCGAGGGACGCATAACACGTCAAGAGGTCTGCCATGTGCGCCTCCGCGAACGGGAGCGACAAGACATGATGGTAATAGCTCCGCGCCGCCGCCTGCTGCTCCCGATCGCCGAAGAGACCCGCCGCGGCGATGAATTGGAGCGAGCTTTGGAGCGCGTCGTCCGTCTTCTCGGTCCGATCGAGCTGCGCGAGCCAATCGGCCACGATCCCGGAGGTGCCATAAAAGTCGGCGAGCTCGACCATCCTCCCCGCGCGGTCCGAGGCGGGCCTCCCGCGCTGGACCTCCTCGCGCAGGACCCGCTCGACGAGCGCGGGCTCGATGCGCTTCGGGAGGCTGTCGAGGCGAGGATCGAAGTCATCGATGAAGTGACGAAGCGCCGCGCGGGCCACGGGCTCGGGCTTGTAATCGGTCCTCCCAAAAGGGGCTGCAGACGCGACGGTCATGGGATCACTCCTCTTGGGCGACGGAGCCCCGCCGCTCATAGAGCACGCGCAACATCCTACGATCGTGAGGGCCGTCCATAATCGTCTCCAGCGCGACATATCACGGGAAGGGTCGGAGCAGGGGAGCGCCCGCCGCGCGCAGCCGCGTCTCTTGCACGAAGGATCTCGGGGGATCATCGAACCTCACGGCGCTCTCGCTGAATCGTTTGGAGCCGCGCACCACGTTGGTCATGCTCGTGCCCGATCCCATGAGGAGCTGCGTCCGATTCCGAACCACGTGGATCACGTCGAGGGCGACGTGCGAGACCTCATGGATCGTGTTGTAACAGTCCGCGTCGGTGCCATCCATGGTGTTAGCGTTAACGAACGCAGAGCGGGTCACCTGCGGGATCGCCTGCTTCCCTGCCGCATAAAAGGAGCCGGGGAGCATGGCTTGGCCGCGGTTCGGCGTGTCGAGGGTGCCAATCACGAAGATGTCCACCCGATCGCTGCCCGTGTCGTAGGCGTTGAGGAGCACGCGCTGTTGAATGGAGCCGACGACCCAATTGAAGGGCGCCGGCGCACGACCCGGGGGATCCCTGGCCCAGCTCCCGAAGAGGCCGACGTTGACGACGCCAACCTCGACCGTTTGCGTCGTGTCGGTCGCGACGAGCCCCTCGATCCGAACCCGCCCGCCCGCTGGGTCTACGATGATGAGGTCCGCGGACCCTTGGGTGATGGTGGGCTCCAAGGTCGGCGGGTTCTGCACCGTGGTGACGTTGAAGTTGGGCTGCGCCCGGATGAGGGCCGCGATCGCGTTCGCGGTCTGCATCGGCGTGTGCCCGGTCACGGGTGTATACGGGCCGATGACCTGCACGACGTCGGGCGCGCCTGGGCGCGTGGATCGGATGGTGAATTGAACCCGGCTCGCCGCTCCGCCCGCGGCGCTCCGACCATGATCGTTGGAGATGGAGATGAGGTTCTCCAAAGGATCTCGCTCCGTGACCGACACGAGATCCGGTGTCACGCTGATTTGAGCGAGCACCCGGCGAAACCACTTCTTGATGCGCGTCGTCGCTTGCGCGACGGTGACGACCGGCGCCCCGCCCGGCGCTTGGCGCATCACGTGGACCGCGACCCGCATGAACGATCGCGTCGCGCTCCCCACCGTGGCTCGTGACGTGATGGGCCCCGCCGCGGAGGTGTAGGTGACCTGCACGATCTGCCCTAAAATATCGATGCTCTCGTCGGCAGGATCCCAATCGGTGAGGAGTGTTTGCGCTCGGTTCACCGCGTTGTCCCGCTCGTCCACGACGAGCCTAAGGTATTTGGAGCGAAAGAGGTTGCTCCGGCCCACCCGGCGGAGAGGCACGTTGATCATGCGCCTCGGCGCGAAGGCTGTTCCGTCGGGCTTGAGCGCCTCCACCTCGACGCTCGCCCCAGGGATTGAGCGACCCGTCACCGTCGCGTCCAGCACCTCGACCTTGAAGTTGTCACGATCCGATGATCGCCCCGAAAAGCGCGTTGGGAGCGACCGTGTGGTGACACGGTTGCTCACCTCCAAGGTCGTCCTGACGGTGGCCGTGGTCGTCGCGGGATGGCCGCCATCGTTGACGAAACGAACGACGGGCGCGATCGGAGCGCACGGCGCGACCGTCGTTCCAACGGGGTGAGCGCCGAAGCTCGCCGCTGCGTCCTTCCTTGCGTGTTCGGTCACCACAGCTCCGCCTCCGAGAGCTTGATGCCGCGCGCCTCGTCGAGGTGCTCGAACGCCGCGTCCACCAGGCGGCTCATACGATATTTGGGGCTCTGCATCGAAGGGTCCTTCAAGATGGCAGCGGCCCAAGGCACGCTCGGGTCCTCGTCGAAATCGCGGCCGTACGCGAACATCGCGTCGATGTAGAGGCACACGTCCCGCTCGGCCACGATTCCGTATTTGGCCGCGCGCTCGACTCCATACCGGATGAGCCGCCTCACCGCGTCGTCACCGAGCGGCGCTGTGTACGCGGGGAAGAACTTCTCCAGGTGGGTCACCATCCGATCTTCGAAGTCCTTGAACGCCTCGACGTAAAAGGCGCGCTTCTCGCTCTCGCGGACGCGCAGCATCAGGGCCTCGCCTCTTCGCTCGGCGCGCCGGCCACATAGGTGGATCGTTCGAGGGCGACGAGCTCCCCCTCTTTGCCCTCGACCCAAAACCGATCGATCTCGCCGAAGATCTGCGCGGCTTGGCGGCGGCTCGCGGCCGGCACGTACACGCGCAACGTGGCAGGGTCGTAATACCGGAAGAAGAGCGGCTCGCCGGTCGCGTCGTCCTCCACCATCAAGAAGCGCCGGAGGTGCCGGCGCACGAGCTCGAACGACATCGGCGTCGCGAGGTAAATCCCCCACCGCTTGCCCCACCCCTCGTGGACGAGACAATCGAGGAGATCCGAGCCCTCTTGAAAATGGACCAGATAAGGGGCGACGTCCTCGAGCGCGTCGCCCTGCGTCCCCTCGAAGAGCGATCGATGGGGATCGACGGACTCCCGCAGCAGCTCCATCAACCTCCCTCCGCGGGACGCGTCGAGCACGGCATAGAGGTCGTGCCCCTCGCTCTTCAGCGCCGAGAGCAGCATCGCGAGATGGGGTGAGCCGTCGTCCGGGAGCTCTCTGGGCGGCGTGAAGCGCTCGAAATAGACCATGAAGATGGTGTTGCCCGCGCGGATCCAACCCCCGTTCTGGACCACCGCCACATCGACCTTCTCGCCGCCGAGCATCACGCCGCCTTGGCTGCCCAGGTCTTCGAGCCGGCACACGACGCCATCCCACGCGATCTCGAAATGAACGGCGGAGAGCGCGCTGTCGTGCGGGATCGTCAAATCGGCGCGCTCGCCCCGGCCCACCCAGAGCGTGGAGCCGGGCTCGATCACGGCCTTTTGGAAGGCCGAAGGCCCCCATTTGACCATCACGATCACGCGCCGCTTCGTCATGGCTCTTTCACGAGCTCGCGCGCTGCGCCGCCGCCGCCGCGCAGACCGCGCAATACGGCGCGCCCGTGGAGAGCGCGGCGCCCTGCGCCGAAGATCCGATGATCACCGTGGGATCGCCGAGCACGATGACCCCCCCGTGCTCCATCGGATCACCGAGCCTCGCCGCGTCTTTGTGGCCGATTTGCACCGTGGGCTCGCCCTGTTGAATCTTGTCGGGCGGGCCCACGCAGACCGCCATGTCACCCACCCTCGCAGCGGGCATGAAGCCGATGAGCACCGTCGGCTCGCCCGCAGGGAGGATAGGGCCGCCCACGTGGGGCACCGGGCCGGGCTCCACCTTCGGGCACGTGTGCATGTCGGTCACGCGCGCGGCGGGGGGCATCTCACTTGCTCACTTGGTGGTGCCCGCCGGCGGCACGAAATGGCGGAGCGGCTGACAGCCGAGCAAATACGTGCCCATCCCCCCCGGATACGACGTCACGGGGATGATCGATGAGCCCCCCATCCTGCCGGGAGACCGCGACGGCATCCCGCTTTGTGAAGGCACGCTGAGCGCCTGCGACGGCAGAGAGCGCGTGACCGCGAGCGAAAGGACCGAACGGACGAAACGAGCGCGGATTCTTCTCATGCTATCTCCGTGTCATTGCTTGAGGCCGGTGACGCTGACGTCATCGACCTCGGGCTTGTTGGGCTCATCAATCTTGGCCTCGCGCGGCTCCTCAGGGCCGCCGGGCTTCGCGTCGGGCGCGGAGCCTGCGGAGCCTCCGCTGTTGATCCTGACGATGGATCCTACGATGGTGACCCCGCCCGCGTCCACGCGGACGAAGCCGCCGGGGGCCTTGATGGTGATGTCCGGCGCTTCGAGCACGATGCACCCGCCGGCCTTGTAGTGAATGTCGGACGCGGCCTCGGCGAGGTGACAGCCGCCGATCTTCTCGTGTTGATCGCCGCCGACCGAGAGCGATTGGCCGCCGTCGATGGCCTCGTTGCGTGACCCTTTGACGCCGAGCTGGCTATTGCCCTCGATGAGCTCGCGCCGGGTGCCTTGGACGGTGATGTGCTGATCGCGGCCCACGAAGACCACGTGATCCTTCTCGGTCCGCTCGATCTCGTCTTGTTTGACGAGCTTTTGATACGTCCCGCCGATGACGGTGGTCCTGTTCTGATCGGTGATCTCGACGCGGCTCTGCCCGACCACCTCGGTGCGGTTTTGGTTGGTGGTCTCGATCTCGTTGCCTTTGACGAGCTTCCTCCGGTCGTTCACGACGGTGATGGTCTCGTCGTTCTTCACCAGCCTGCGGAGGTTCTTTTGGGCTTGGACATAGACGAGCTCCGAGCCCTTGAGATCTTCGAAGAGCAGCTCGTTGAAGCCGCCCGAGCCGATGGATGAGTCGCTCTTCCAGGTGCTCCGCGTCTTGTGCTCGGGCAGCTTGTACGGCACCGGGTTGGTCGCGTTGAAGACGCGGCCCACGATGATGGGGTCATCGGGGTCGCCGCCCAAGAACCCCACGAGCACCTCGTGGCCGATGCGAGGTGTGGTGATCATCCCAAAGCCCGCTCCCGCCCAGCCGTGGCTCACCCGGACCCAACACGAGCTGTTCTCGTCCTTCTTGCCCTCGCGATCCCACGGGAATTGCACGCGGACGCGGCCGAATTCGTCGGTGTCGATCTCCTGCCCGGAGCGGCCCACCACCACCGCGCTCTGGACGCCCTCGGCGCGCGGCTTCTTGGCGCGGAGGAGCGGCCGATAAACGACGTCGGTGAACACCGCCTGACACGACACGACCCACTCGCCGTCGGGGCTGCCCTCGAAGATCGCGTCCGAGACGAGGAGCAGCGCGGCGGGGTTGAGCTCGACGTGCGGGTGCAGCGCCATCGAGAAGACGACGCCGGGCTTGAGATCCGTCGCGTTGGAGTCGAACGCGACGCCGCGCCTGCCCGCCCGCTCACCGAGGAGCGCGGCGGAGGCGCGCTCGGCGAGATGCCGTTGATCGTAGCGCGCAAAGCCCTTGTCGTCGGCGACCGGCGTGTCGCCCGCCGCGCCCGTCTCGGCGATCGAGCCGCCCGGCCAATACTGATATTGCTCGTAGATGGACTCGGGAGGATCGGCCTTCTTCGCCTCGCCGAAGAGCGCGAACGAGGGATTGCGAAAATCGTAGTCGCGGATGGTGTACGCGCCGGGCCTCACCTCGTGCGAGAGCCGCACCTGGGTGACGTATTCAATCTCGCCTGCTGCGTTGGGGTTGTCGACGTAATGGATGGGCGGCGCGATGCGCGGCGCGCCCATGTGGAGCTTGTCGCTCATGGCCATCGTCTCGCCGTCCGGGAACGTGAACGCGATGCCCGCCTCTTCGAGCAGGCGCGCGACGAAGGCGCCGTCGGTCTCGCCGTATTGGACCTTGTATTCGAGCTTGAAGTAGCGCGCCCGGTCGAGGAGGTCCCACGTGTGATTGACGCTCCAGCGCGCGAGCACGCTATCGACGATGTCTGGGATGGCGAGGTGTTGAAAGACGCGGTAGTCGCGCCGCTGCCCGAGGAGCCAGAGCGAAGGCACGATGCGCAGGAAGTACGTCGAGAGGCCCGTGGGCTCGGCCTGGATCTGCTCGAAGTAGCTGCACACCCCGCTCCACCGCCGCACGCCGCCGAACGCCGCGAACGCGAGCCCGCTCGTCGCGGTGAGCGCCGCGGGCTTGCCCACGATGCTCTCGAGATCGATATCGGGGCTCGCGGAGCGGGCCCACACCGACGCCGAGAAGAGCGACGAGATGCTCTCTTTGACCGAGAAGCGCCGCACCGAGAGCGATCGCTCACCGGAGGCAAACGTGAGGTCGAGGATCGTCATCGAGGCTGCCTCCCCTCGGGCGTTTCAAGGGGTATCACAGCCGGGGGCGCGGCCACAATGATCTCGTGGCGTCGCGCGCGCGCCACGGCGTGGCGCCCGCGCCTCGCGGGCGAGCGCGAAAGCCGCGGGCGCGCGAGCCGATGGTGCGTGGTCATTTCCTTGCAGCGCGCTCCTCGTGTAGTCTCGGCAGGTACGCTCGGATCGACCCACCATGGCCACTTGCCCTTCATGTCACACACAGCACCCCGAGGGCACGGCGACGTGCCCGAACGACGGCGCGACCCTGCTCCCCGACAGCGCCTTCAACGCCGAAGCCGATCTCGTCGCCGGCCAAGTGGTCGGCGAGTATCGCATCGAAGGCAAGCTCGGCGCGGGCGGCTTCGGCGCGGTGTATCGCGCGGTCCACCCGGTGATCGGCAAGGCCGCCGCCATCAAGGTGCTGAACCGGCAATATTCGTCCAACCCGCAGATGGTCTCGCGCTTCATCGCCGAGGCGCGCGCCGTCAATCAGATCCGGCACCGCAACATCATCGATATCTTCTCGTTCGGAAAGCTCGACGACGGCCGCCAGTATTACGTGATGGAGCTGCTCGACGGCACCACGTTCGACAAATACATCGCGCAAAAGAAGCGGCTCGCGGTCGAAGAGGCGGTGACCGTCCTGCGCGGCATCGCGCGCGCCATCGACGCGGCGCACGCGGCGGGCATCGCGCACCGCGATTTGAAGCCCGAGAACATCTTCCTGATGTTCGACGAAGACAGCGGCGTGTTCCCAAAGCTGCTCGACTTCGGGATCGCCAAGCTGCTCGGCGACTCGATCAGCGGCCATAAGACGCGCACCGGCGCGCCGATGGGCACGCCTTATTACATGTCGCCGGAGCAGTGCCGCGGAAAGAACGTCGACCACCGCACCGACATCTATTCGTTCGGCGTGATGACCCATCTCGTGCTCACGGGGAAGCTCCCGTTCGAGGGCGACGACGTGATGGATCTGCTCATCAAACAGACGAGCGCGCCGCCGCCGCGCATGAGCGAGATCGCGACCGATCTCCCGCCGACGCTCGACGCGCCGGTGCTGCAGATGCTCGAAAAAGATCCGGCGAAGCGGCCCGAGACGTTGATGGCCGCGCTCGACGCGCTCGCCTTCGCGGCCAAGGAGGCCGGCTACGGCGTCGAGCTCAGCAAGAAGGCCATCTCGACCGGCGGCGGCGCGAGCGCGACCGGGCCCGCGATCATCACGCCGCCGAAGCCCGCGGGCGCGCTCGCCGAGGCGAGGACGGTCGCGTCGACCGACGGCGCGAGCCGCACGCTCGGGACCTCGTCGAGCGACGTGCAGCCGCAGAAGAGCCGCACGCCGCTCATCGCCGCGATCGCCGTCGGCGTCGTGGCGGTGAGCGCGGGCGTCACCATCTTCCTTCGATCGAAGCACGACGAGGGCCAGACCCACGGCGCCACCACCGCGAGCGTGGTGACGGCCGAGGCGAAGGCGCAGGCGCCCGCGACGAGCACGGTCACCGTGGCGCCGTCGTCGGACGCGCCCCCGCCGCTGCCCGCCGACAAGCCCGCGGAGGTCGAGATCACCATCACGTCGGAGCCCGCCGTGGTCGACGTCTACGTCGACAAGATCAAGATCGGCACCAGCGAGAAGCCCATCAAGATCAAGCGCGCCGAGGGCAAGACCAAGCTCTCGTTCCAAGCCAAAGGCTACGTGACCGAAGATATGGACGTGTCCCTCGCGTCCAACTTGGGGCTTCAGATCAAGCTCAAGAAGGCAGCCGGCCCCGCTGTCGTGAAGAAGAACGGGGGTAAAGGTGAGCTCGAGTTTTAAAGGTTCGAAGCGCTTTCTTCTCATCACATCCATCGTCATCCTCCCCGCCGCGGCCGTCGAGATGGGGTGTCAAACGTTGCCGGACGTGCAAGAGGGCATCTGCGGCAACGGCGTTTGGGAGCCCATCTCGGGTGAGGACTGCGACGTGCTCCCCGAGGCCGACGCGGGCGCGAGCGACGCGGGCGACGCGGGCGCGAGCAAGCAGAAGGGCGGGTGTATCCAGGCCGGCTCCGCCAACCAATGTCGTTATCGGTGCTCGCGCGACATCAACGACGAAGCGCCCTGCCCCGAAGGCTTTTTGTGCGGCGTCGACAACGTCTGCAGGCGGCCGGCGTATCACTGTGTCACCGATCCGTGCACCTACGCGCTGCCCGAGCTCGGCTCATCGCAGGTGGTCTCGGCCGGCGCCGTCGTGGCGCTCGAGGTCGCGGACATGGACGGCGACCAGCGCGACGACGTCATCTCGTTCGCTCCTCCGCAGCTCGAGATCCATTATGCCGACCCGGCGGACACCGGCGCTTCGTTCCTCGTCGCCGAGAAGGTCGGCGCCCCCTCGAAGCTGCCTTCCATCGGAAATTTCAACGGCGGCAAGGGCGTCGCGTTCTTGGCGAACGGCGGCGTCGGCACCGCGGCGAGCGACAGCGATCGTCTCCTCATCGCCAACTCGTACGCGACGGTCACGCTCACCGACCGCAACGGCCCCATGGGCGCTCAGCCGGTCAAGGTCAACGCGCTCTACTTCGTGCCTCCAAACGCGCCTCCAAGCGCCCCGTTCCCCACGCCGGCGGCGACGTGGCACCTGCCGGAGGCGCAGCGCATCTACGCTGTCGTCCCTCCAGATCCGTATGCGGTCCCGCTCAACGCCGCTCCCGGCGACGTCTTGAACGGCCTCGTCACGAACCCCCTGCTCTCCCAACGAAAGTGTGATTTCGTGGCCGTGGCCATGGCCGACGATGAGACCGCGGCCGTCGCCAAAGCCGGTGAGGTGCGGATCTTCGATCCGTGCCAAGGCAACGGGATCGGCGCAGCCGCGCCCCTGTCCGTCATCACGCTGCCTCCCATCAACGACGGGATGGGCCTTCAAACGCCGGGGATTTGCAGCCCCACCAAGGCCGCGACGGACCCGTGGAGCTGCCGCGCCGCGGTGCCGAGGCTCTCTCAGCTCGACCTCAACGGTGATGGCTTCTTGGACCTCATCATCGCGGGTCACCTCCAAAAGGTCGTCAAAGATCGCTCGGTGCTCTTCGTCGCGTACGGCAACGGGCAAGGCCACTTCTTCGGCCTCTCGAACCTCACGTTGCCGGACACCGCGTCGTACCTCCAAGTGACCATGAAGGAGAACAAGCTCTCCGAGGTCGCGCGGATCCTGCCGCCGCTCGCCGTGGGCGACGTCAACAACGACGGTCGCATCGACTTCGTCAACTCGTTCGGCCTGTTCTTCTCGAACAAGATGGATGGTCTCTATTACAGCACCATCGAGTTCGAGGAGGCCCACAGCTGGACGAGCGTCGCGATGGTCGACATGAACCGCGACGGCAACCTCGATTATTTCGCCGGCTCGTCATCTTCGCAGGGGATCACGTTCTTCCTCGGCACCGGGACAGGCATCTTCAACCCCGTCAAGCTCGCGACCCAGGGCCCCGTACGCGCGTTCGCGGTCGGCGACTTCGACGGAGACTTGCTCGGCGATCTCGCGTTCGCCGAGATCGGCGACGTCATTGACACGAGCCTCCCCGACTTCACCGACGACACCATCGCCATCTCGTTCGGCTCGCTCACGGGCGGTCCGTCGCAGCCCATCCCCGTCACCAAGATGCGCGGCGTGACGCAGATTTCGCCGACGATCCAGCCGCTCCTCGCGGTCGATCTGATCTCCGACATGTTCGCGATCGGCTTCGATCCTCAAAAGGGCCAGACCAACGTCGCGCTCATCCCCGGATCGAGCAGCCGCCAAGTCTCGGCGCCGTTCTTCCTCGTGCCGAATGGCACCTCCAACGCGAGCCTCGGCACCCGCACCGCGGCCGCGGAGCTCACGGCCAACGCGCCCGACGGCAAGACGTCGCGCGACGACATCGTTGTCTATACGAGCCAGCCCGCCAGCACGTGCTTCAACGGTCAAGGCGAGTGCGCGAGCCGGCTCTGGCTCCTGCCCGTCACCGACGACGCGGCGATCCAAGCCTCGATCAACCTCTATACGACCTTCGACCCGACCGACCCGAGCGACAAGCCCTCGGTCGGCGACGACTCGCTCACGCCCAAAGAGGTCAAGCTCGGCTGCCCGTTCGCGGTCAAGGACTCGGCGCTGCTCGCGGTCCTCAAAGACGATCTCTTCAACGTCTCTCCCGACACGATGAGCGTCGCCATCGCCGCGCCCTGCTCGGCCAATTGCATGAGCCAAATCGACGGCGACGTGTGCAAGAGCGCCGATCCCAACAAGAGCGCCGTCGCCATCGCCAAGGTCAATAACGGTGTCTTTCAGGTGGTCGCGGCCCACGAGATCCCCGACTTCAAGCTGCCTGAGCGGCCGCTGGAGGTGCTCGGGAAGATCATCGCCGCCGACATGGACGGCGACGGGCGCGAGGACGTTGTCCTCGTCTCCCCGCCCGAGCCCGGGCCCGGCGGCGTGCCCACGCCGACCGCCGAGTCGCGCGCGGCGAGGATTCGTATCTTGTTCCGCGGACCCAACAACGAGCTCGAGCAGCGTTTGCCGGACATCGATTATTGCACGCTGAGCAACAGCTGCTTCTTCTTCGGCGGAGGCGAGGAGCCGCCGCCCATGGAGGGCATCGACGGCGCCTGCCCCGCCATCCCGCCGTTCGGGCTCGACGCCACGAAGATTCGTATGCCGCCGGCCAACGGGAAGTTCGAGGACGATTTCGCCAAGATCGTCCCGGAGACGGGCGGCCAGCACGGGCGCGACGCCCTCTTGGCCGTGCTCCCTCAAGCCACCATCCTGCTCTGGTACGACGAGACGTTCTTTGGCAACGTGCCTATCGAGCAGCGCTTCCCCGGCGTCACGTGCGTCTCGAACAACGATGGAACCCTGGTCGGCGGCAACGCCGTCGCGTCGGGCGACCTCAACGGAGACGGCGTCCAAGACGTGGTCCTCGGCGGCGACAAAGGGTTCCGTGTCCTGTTCGGCGCGGTGGCGCCGCCCGGGAGGGTCAACGTCGAGGACGCCGTCCCCACCGCAGGAGAGTTTTGAGATGAGCCTCCGTCGATTCTCCTCTTCGGTCGCGCTCGCGCTCGCCCTCACCACCTCGTCGCTGAGCGCCTCGGCCCAAGACGCGACCGAGCAGGCCAAGGCGCTCTTCAACGCGGGCGCGCAAGCGTACGAGGCGGGCCAATACAACGCGGCGATCCAAGCCTTCACCGAGGCTTATCGCATCTCGCCCCGGACCGGCATCCTGTTCTCGATGGCGCAGGCCCACCGCAAACAGTACTTCGTCGACAAGCAGCCTTCTCACCTCTTCGCGGCGGTCAAGCACTATCGCGAGTACGTGAACAAGGTCGAGCAGGGCGGGCGGCGCGCCGAGGCGGTGCAGGCCCTCGGCGAGCTCGATCCCATCGCGGAGCGGCTCGGCAAGACGGCGGACGCGGCGGCGCTCGTCGAGCGCAAATCGCCGACGCGCGTGATGATCTCGACGCAGAGCCGCGACGCGCGCGCGACGGTGGTGCTCGACGGCGGCAAGCCGAGCGCGCTGCCGCTCATCGCCGAGGTCAAGCCGGGCAAACACTCCTTCAAGGTCACGGCCGACGGGTATTTCCCCGAGGAGCGCGAGATCCAAGCCGCCGACGGCGCGGTGGTGGCGATCGACATCCCGCTCAAAGAGCGGCCCGGCGTGGTGTCGTTCAACGCGAGCACCGGCGCGGACGTGGCGATCGACGGCCGCATCGTCGCGGTGACGCCGCTCCCCAAGCCGCTCGAGCTCGCGCCGGGGACACACTACCTCACGCTCACGAAGCGCGGGCACCGCCCTTACGCCGAAGAGATCACGGTGGGTCGCGGCGAGCAAAAGACGCTGACGATCCGGCTCGAGAGGACCAACCAACGGACAGCCTCGTTCGCGCTCATCGGCGTCGGCGCGGCCGGCATCGCGGCGGGCGGCGTGCTCGCCGGGCTCGCGTTCTTGCAGCAAAAGAGCGCCGAAGAGCTCAACAAACGGCGCCTCTCGACCGGCGTCGACGCGGACGAGCTCAAGGAGTACAAAGAGGCCGTCGACGCGCGCAACAACCTGAGGAGCGCGGGCGCCGTGGCGTTCGGCGCGGGCGCGCTCATCGCGGGGACCGGGCTCATCCTGTACGGCTTTGATCAACCCTCGGTCGCGGCGGCGCCGGTGCGCAGGGACGACAAACCCAAAGATCAAGGCGCGCCCAAAGACGGCATCTTGGAGATCTCGTTGGCTCCGCTCGTCGGGCCCGGGCTCTATGGAACGGTGCTGAGCGGGAGCTTCTGAAGCTCCTTCAACCGAGCTTGTCGAGGAGCCGCGGGAGATCGGTGTCGGTGATGAGCGCCTCGCGGTGCTCGCGCCGCACGAGCCCTTCGCGCGTCGCGTGGTCCAAGAAGGCGAGGAGCGAAGCGTAATAGCCCTCGACGTCCAAGAGCCCAACAGGCTTTTGATGCTGCCCGATCTGGCCGAGCGTGAGCACCTCGAAGAGCTCATCCATGGTGCCGAGCCCGCCGGGGAGCGCCAAAAACGCGTCCGACCGCGCGAACATGATGTCTTTGCGCTCGGTCATGGAGCGGACCTCGATGAGCTCGGTGAGCCCCGCGTGGGTGATCTCGCGCGCCGCGAGGAACGTCGGGATGACCCCAACCACCTTGCCGCCGCCGGCGAGCGTCGCGTCCGCGACGGTGCCCATGAGCCCTACCGACGCGCCGCCGTACACGAGCGTGATCCCCCGCTCGCCGAGGAGCCGCCCGACCGCCCGCGCCGCCGCCGCATAGCTCGGGCGCGCGCCCGGATTTCCACCGCAAAACACACAGATCGATCGCATACCCTCCTTTATGGAGAGGCCCCTTGGGGCTCAAGAGAATTTTCTCCTTGCGATCGAAAAGTTGTCAGACTAATCTGCCCGACAACATGGCAGATGGTGGTTCTGAGCCGGTCCCCGGCGAGGTGCAGCGCGTCGCCGACGCGGTCCTCCGGCGCATCGTCGCGGGCGATTATCCCGCTGGGCTGCGGCTCCCTTCGGAGACCGATCTCGCCGCCGCGTACCGCTGCGGGCGCAGCACCGTGCGCGAGGCGCTCCGTCATCTCACGTCGCTCGGCGTGGTGAAGAGCCGCCGCGGGTCGGGCGCGCTCGTGCTCGATTTCCGGCGCGAGGGCACGCCCGCGCTCCTGCCTTCGTACGTCATGGCAGGTCGCTTCGATCGCCCGGCGGACGTGCTCGCGCGCGAGCTGCTCGGGATTCGCACGCTGCTCGCCGCGCAGGCGGTCCGGCTCGCGGCGCTCTACGCCGATCGAGGGGGCCTCGCCGAGGCGCGGGCCATCCTCGCCAAAGCACCTTCGCTCGCCGCCGATCCGGTGGCGCACGGCATGAACGAGCTGTCGTTCTTCCGCGCGCTCGTGGTGTCGAGCGGCATTTGGCCCGCGGTGTGGCTCGCCAACGTGTTTTGGTCGCCCATGCGCGATCTGCACGCCGAGCTCGCGGCGTTCGTGGGCGAGGCGCAGAAGGGTTATCAAACCACCATGGAAAGGCTCCTCGATCACATCGAGGCGCGCGAGGCGCACAAAGCGGAGGAGCTCGTCGTCGCGTGGTTCTCCCGCGTGGACGACGGCATCTTGGCGGATCTCTCGACCCTGCTCGCCGCCGCGCAAAACCCACCTTTGCAGAGGCCGGCGCGCGCCGGCAAAGAGGGTCCTAAACGCATCTCAGCCAAGAAGGGGGACAAGACATGAGCTTCGTTCACCAGCACCTCGCGCTCCTCGTGACCGCGGCGGTCGCGCTCGCGATCGCGCTCCTCGCGCGCGGTGTCTTCTTGGGGTATCCGGGCCCGCGCCTCCAAGGCTCCATCTTCAGCGCCAAGGAGCAGGCCATCGTCGCCGCGTGCGCAGAGACGTTGTTCCCGGCGCAAGGCCCCATCCCCCTCTCGGGCACCGAGGCGGGGCTCGTCGCGTACATGGACCTTTACGTCAAGCGCCTCGGGAGGACCCAGGAGCTGTTGATCAAGCTCCTCTTTTGGTCCATCGAGCACGGGCCTTGGATCTTCGGGCTCAAAGGGCGCTTTACGAGCCTCTCGCACGACGACAGGATGAAGATGCTCGCGCGCATGGCGAGGAGCCCGATTTACTTTCGCCGCATCTCGTTCCTGTCGATGCGCGCCATGCTCACGATGGGATATCTGGCGCACCCCGAGGTGGCCAAGGCCATGGGCATGATCGCGCGCAAAGCACCCTTCGAGGAGAACCCCGCCGAGGCCGCATGAAGAAGCTCGACGTCTCTAAGCCAAGCGCCCACGCGGGCGTCAAGGTCTTCGCCGATTACCAAGGCCCCCTCCGCGACGCGTGCGACGTCGTGGTCATCGGCTCGGGGCCGGGGGGCGCGGTCGCCGCCAAAGAGCTCGCCGAGGCTGGGCGCGACGTCATTTTGATCGAAGAGGGGCCTCCGTTCGGGCCCGACACCTTCTCACAAGAGGCGTCCGAGGCCATGGCGCGCACCATGCGCGAAGGCGGCACGCGCGCCACGCGCGGCAACCTCTTCATGCCCACCATGCAGGCCATCGCGCTCGGCGGCGGCTCGCTCGTCAACTCGGCCATCTGCGCGCGCGCGCCCGCCTTCGTGTTCGACAAGTGGGCCCAGAAGACGGGCATCGCGCTCACCCGCGAGGCGCTCGACCCGCACTACGAGCGCGTCGAAGAGACGCTGTTCGTGGGCCCCACGCCCATGGACGTGCAGGGCGATCGCAACCTCCGCTTCAAAGAGGGCTGCGACAAAATCGGCATCACGAGCGAGCCCACGTGGCGCAACGTCAAGGGCTGCAAAGGCAGCTCCGAGTGCTTCACCGGCTGCCGCAACGGCGCCAAACAATCCACCGACGTGAGCTACGTCCCCGCGGCCATCCGCGCGGGCGCGCGCGTCTACACGTCCGTTCGCGCCGAGACGATCACGCACGACGGCAAACGCGCGACCGGGCTCAAGGGCCGTGTCATCGAGCCCTTCACGTGGAGGGAGGGGGCCGAGGTCACCATCGACGCCAAGGCCGTCGTGCTCGGCGCGGGCTGCATGGCGACGCCGCTCATCTTGATGCGCAGCGGCCTCGGCAACCCGCGTTGGACCGGCCGCGACTTGCAGCTCCATCCGGGGCTCGCGATCATGGCCGTGTACGAGGAGGTCATCGACCCGTGGAAGGGGGCGACGCAGGGATATCACTCGCTCCATTACATCGAGAAGGGCATCAAGCTCGAGGTGCTTTGGTCGCCGCCTTCGGTGCTCGCCGCGCGCCTGCCCGGGCTCGGGCACGACTACCAACATCACCTGCTCTCGTACCGCAACATGGCTCCTTTCGACGTGATCGTCGCCGCCGATCGGTCGAGCGGCACGGTCAAGCCCAAGCGCGGGAGCTGGGACCCGGACATCCAATTCCACTTCGCGCAAGAGGACGTGGACCTGATTCAAGAGGGGTTGGTGGTGCTCTCGGACATCTGTTGGGCGTCGGGCGCCAAGCTCATCTTGCCGGGGCTCCACGGCATCCCTGAGGTGATCCACACCCAAGAAGAGGCCGCGATCATCCGCACCATGAAGCTCGGGGCCAACCACACCATCGCCGCGGCGAACCACGCCTTCGGCACCACGCGGATGGCGAAGCGCGAGGCGGACGGCGTGGTGGACGAGGACGGAAGGTGCTTTGGGACCGAGAACGTCTATGTGGTCGACACGGGCATGTTCGCGGGCAGCCCCGCGGTGAACCCCATGCTCACGTGCATGGCGCTCTCGGACAAGATCGCGCGCGGCATCGCGGCGCGGTGGTAGCGCGCTACGAGGCGCTGATCTCTTTTTGAATGGGCAAGCCCTGCTTTTCGAACCACCAAATCGCGCCCACCAGCAGGTTGCGCGGGTCGCTGAAGAACGCAGGATCGTTGCCCTCGTAGTGGTGGCCGAGGAACTGAAAGCCCCATCCCACGGTGAAGAGCGTGGCCGCGAGCGGCAGCCCGACGAGGGTCGCCCCCACGGGGATGCTCGCCAGGATCATCGGGATACCGATCGTGTGGCAGGCCTGGTTCTTGGGGTGGCGGTGCTGGTCTTTGTAGTCGGCGAGGAGCGCCGTCCACTCGCTGTTCAATCGGATCATGGGCCCGCCTTATAACCCATCACGAGGACGACGCGAAGCGCCGGCTCGGCGAGAGCGCCGCGTCGATCGCCGTCGCCACCCCCACGCCCGAGACCTCGAGCGTAGGCGTGCTCGACGCCGTCGCCTCGTCGACCAAGCGGCGCACCACGTTGTAGACCGGGATGTTGCCGCGCGTGACCGGGCGATCGCAGACGAAGCGCCGCGCGGCTTCATCGTAGAGGCTCTCGGTCACGAGCACCTCGCCGCGCGCGGCCAAGCCGTGGAGCCGCTCCGCTTCGAGCACCGCCTCGCCCACCACCGTGTAGTCGACGCGCTGGAGCAGCGCCGCGCCGATGCCGCCGAGCACCACGGGGCCCGAGCCTACCCCGATGGCCACGCCGTGCGCGTACGGCGACTGTTCCCCGGCGCGCTTCGCGAGATCGGCGAGCTGCTCGCGCACGGCGACGCACGCGTCGAGCGCGCGCTCCGCGTGGCCATCCCCCATGAAGACGACCATGACCGCGTCGCCGATGAACTTGTCGATGCGCCCGCCGCGCGCGACGACCTCGGGGACGATCACCTCGAAGTTCGCGTTCAAGCGGCGCACGACCGCATCGGGCGCGACGCCGCGCGCGGCGCGGACGAAGCCCACGATGTCGATGATCGCGACGGTCGCCTCGACGCGCTCCACGGGCGGCGCCTGCCCCGCGCGGAGCGCGGGCAGCGCGCGATCGGCGAAGCCGTGGTTCAAGAACGTGCGGAGCAGGTTGCTCTCCTCGACCGATCGCAGCGCGCGCCGGTGCTCGACCACGTGCTTGACCGTCTTGGTCATGGTCGCTTCGAGGTCGGCCAGATCGATCGGTTTGACCAAGAAATCGAAGGCGCCGCGGTTCATCGCGGTGCGGATGTTGGCCATGTCGCCGTACGCCGAGACCACGATGAATTTGGCCTGGATCGAGAGCTCCATCGCCCGGCCGAGGAGCGTGAGCCCGTCCATCTGCGGCATGTTGATGTCGGTCAGGACGGCGTCGACCTCGGAGTCCTCGCGCAGCTTGTCGAGCGCCTCGACGCCGTTCTGCGCGAACGAGAACTGGAACACGCCCTTGCGGATCTGCTGGCGGAACCGCTGCCGGATCATCGCCTCGACGTCGGGCTCGTCGTCCACGACCAAGATGCGCGCGGCGCGCGGCGCGCCTTCGGTCTCGAGCATGGAGAGGGCGGCGGCGAGCTCGCGCGCGGACTGAAAGCGCTTGTTGGGATCGCGCGCGAGGGCGCGGCTGAAGAGCTGATCGACCGCGGCGCCGAGCTCGGGCGCAGCGTGGCTCGGCGGCATCGGCGCGTCGGTGCAGATGTTCACGATGAGATCGCCGAGCGACTCGCCGCTGAAGGGGTACGCGCCGGTGAGCGCCCGGTACGCGACGACCGCGAGCGACCAGAGATCGCTGCGGTGATCGACGTTGCGCGAGCTGCGCGCCTGCTCGGGGCTCATGTAGAGCGGCGTGCCGAGGAGGGCGCCCGACTGCGTGCCGTGGACCTCGCGGCCCGCGAGCGCCTCCGAGATGGCGGCGACGCCGAAGTCGAGCACGCGGATCGTCTCTTCGCCGTCGCCCCGCGCGAGGAAGATGTTGGCGGGCTTGAGATCGCGGTGGACGATGCCCGCGCCGTGCGCGGCCGTGAGCGCCTTGGCGATCTGCGTGATGATGGGCGTGATCTGGCTCAGCGCGAGCTTGCGCTGGCGCTTGAGGCGCGCGTCGAGGTCCTCGCCTTCGAGCAGCTCCATCACGAGGAACGGCGAGCCGTCGTCGAAGCCGAAGTCGTAAATCTGGATGACGTTGGGGCTCTTGAGCTGGGCGATCGCGAGGGCCTCGCGCTCGAACCGGCTGCGCAGCATCGGCGTGATGTTGGCGTCGCGGCTCATGCGCTTGACCGCGACGCGACGCTTCAGGTGCTCGTCGAACGCCTCCCAAATCTCGCCCATCCCACCGCGCGCGATCTCCTTCAAGAGGCTGTATTTCCCGCCGATCGAGTGCGTCATCGAAGGACGCGATCGTAGGGGACGCGAGCGACCCAGGTCAACAGAGGAACCTCGCTTGCGACGATCGCGCGGCCGTCGTACGAAGGGGGCTCGCCCTCTCGCGGCCGACGACATCGCATGGACACCTCCCAAAATCCGCTCCTCGCGCTCGATCCGAGCCTCCCTCTCCCTTTTGATCGCGTTACGGGAGCCCACGTGGAGCCCGCGATCGCGGCGTTGCTCGACGGCGCGCGCGAACGTGTTCGCGCGATCGCGACGAGAGAGCCACGGACGTATGCCTCCACGTTGGGCGCGCTCGACGAGGCGACGCGCGATCTCGACAACGCGATGACGGTGATCGCGCATCTCGAGCTCGTCGCGACGACGCCCGAGCTCCGCGCGGCGCACGCCAAGGTCAAGCCCGAGGTCTCCGCGTTCCAAGCGGGGATCCCGCTCGATCGCGGCGTGTGGAGCGCGCTCACGGATCTCGCCGCGAGCGACGAGGGGCGCGCGCTCCAAGGGGTCCAGCGCCGCTTCCTCGACAAGACCCTCGCTGATTTCCGCCGCGTGGGCGCGGGGCTCGAGGGCCCGGACAAAGAGCGCCTGCTCGCCATCGACGCGGAGCTCGCCTCGCTCACGCTGAAGTTCGGGCAGAACGTGCTCGACGCGACCAACGCGTTCGAGGTTGTCGTCGCCGATCGCGCAGCGCTCGCGGGGCTCCCCGAGCGCTGCGTCGAGGCCGCGCGCGAGAGCGCCGCCGAGAAGGGCGCGACGGGGTATCGCTTGACGCTGCAAGCGCCGAGCTACGTGCCCGCGATGACGTACCTCGACGACCGCGCGCTCCGCGAGCGCCTCTACCGCGCGTTCAACACGCGCGCGGCGAGCGGCGACAGCGACAACCGCGGGCTCCTCCGCGCGATCTTGGAGCTGCGCCGAAAGAAGGCGCTCCTCCTCGGGTTCCCTCACTTCGCGAGCTTCGTGCTCGAAGATCGCATGGCGAAGACGGGCGAGGCCGCGCGGAGCTTCGTGCGGATGCTGCGCGATCGCACCGAGCCCTTCTTCGCGCGCGAGAACGAGGAGCTCGCCGCGTTCCGCCGCGAGATCGAGGGGCCCGGCGCGCCGCCGCTCGAGCCCTGGGACGTCGGCTATTACGCCGACAAGCTCCGCCGCGCGCGGTACGAATTCGACGAAGAGGAGCTGCGCCCGTACTTCCCGCTCGACGCGGTCTTGCGCGGCGCGTTCACGATCGTCGAGCGGCTCTACGGCGTGACGATCGAGCCTTGGGACGGCGGCGGCGCGTGGGATCCGAGCGTCACGAGCTACCTCGTGCGCGAGCCCGGCGGCGAGGTCTCGGCGCGGTTTTACGTGGACGTCACGCCGCGCGACAACAAGCGCGACGGCGCGTGGATGTACGGCCTCGTGACCGCGGTGCCGGGCGGCGGCGCGCCGTACCCGCACGTCGAGGTGCTCGCTGGCAACGTGACGCCGCCCGTCGGCGGCAAGCCCGCGCTCCTCGGCCACCGCGAGGTCGAGACCATCTTCCACGAGCTCGGCCACCTGATGCACCACGCGGCGAGCCGCGTGCCGATCGCGAGCCTCGCGGGCACGTCGGTCGCGTGGGACTTCGTCGAGCTTCCCTCGCAGATCATGGAGAACTGGTGCTGGGATCGCGGCGCGCTCGATCTCTTCGCGAAGCACTACGAGACCGGCGAGCGCATCCCCGACGCCCTCTTCGAGCGCATGCGCGCGGCGCGCACGTTCCGCACCGCCAACGCGATGATGCGCCAGCTCGGCTTCGCCGAGGTCGATCTCGCGCTGCACATGGACCTCGATCCCGCGAGCGACGCCGATCCGATCGCCTTCGCGCGCGACGTCCTCGCGCGCCACGCCCCCACGGCGCTGCCGTCGGACTACGCGATGATCGCGTCTTTCTCGCACCTCTTCGCGAGCCCCGTGGGCTACGCGGCCGGTTACTACTCGTACAAGTGGGCCGAGGTGCTCGACGCCGACGCGTTCTCGCGCTTCAAGCGCGAGGGGCTTTTGTCGCGCGAGGTGGGCCAGGCGTTCCGCGACACGATCCTCGCGCGCGGCGACAGCGAAGATCCTGGCGTGCTCTTCGAGCGCTTCATGGGCCGTCCCCCGCGGCTCGACGCGCTCTTCGAGCGCGACGGGCTCATCGACGGAGCGAAGGGCTCGTGAGCGATCACGTCGTCCGCGCGCTCACCAAAGACGGCGCGTTCCGCGCGATCGCGGCGCGCACCACCGAGACGGTGAAGGGCGCCGTGCGCGCGCAGGGCGCGACCGGCGAGAACGCGAAGCACCTCGGCGATCTGCTCACGGGCGCCGTGCTCATCCGCGAGGCGATGGCGCCGAGCCTGCGCGTGCAGGCGATCATCAAGGGAGCCTCGGGCGGCAACCTCGTCGCGGACGCGCAGCCCGACGGGACGAGCCGCGGCCTCGTGCAGCTCGGCAAGGCCGAAGGCTCGCGCGTCCGCGTCGGCAAAGGCGCGCTCTTGCAGGTGATGCGCACGCTGCCGAGCGGCGCGATGCACCAAGGCGTGGTCGAGGTCGCGGGCGACGCGATCTCCGACACGCTCATGGCGTACATGCAGGACTCGGAGCAGGTCGTGTCGATGATCGCGGTGGCGACGCTCTTCGCGCAGAGCGGCGAAATCGAGGTCGCGGGGGGGTATTTGCTCCAGCTCCTCCCCGAGGTGGAGCGCGGGCCGCTCGCCGTGATGACCGAGCGCTTGCGCGATTTCGAGCGGCTCGACGAGGTCTTGCGCGGCGAAAGCGGCTCCCCGGACAAGCTGCTCGACGAGCTGTTCTACGGGATGCCGTTCGCGCGGACGGGCTCTTCGCCGCTCTCGTTCGGGTGCGCGTGCAGCCAGACGCGCGTCTTGACGAGCCTCGCGACGTTGCCACGCGCGGACATCGAGGAGCTGATCCGCGACGGCGAGGCGCTCGAGATCCGCTGTGACTTTTGCGGCAAGGAATATGGCGTTTACCCCGCCGAGCTGACCGCGCTGCTCACGCCGAGCTGATTCGGCTTCTTGACGAGCTTCCCCGCGACGCACGAGAAGAGCACGACACCGATGACGTCGGCGATGAAGTCGCCCCACGACGACGATCGCCGCGCGGAGAAGCGCTGGAGATACTCCTCTGCGCCGGCCGCGGCGATGACGATCACGGGGGCGAGGCGGGGCTGGGAGATGCCTTTGAAGAGCGGGCGGAGGTCGAGCGCGCCTTCGAGGAAGAAGGCGATCGCGCCGATCCCGACCGCGTGAACGAGCTTGTCAGCGTGCTTTACGTGCCTGAGCTCGGTCGGCAGGTGGCCTGTGTAGGCCCCGACGCAAATGAGCGCGATGAGGCCCAGATAGAGGGCGAGGCCGATCTTGTACGCGCGCTTATCCATCATGGCGTGGCTCCCTTTCGTTTTGACCACTCCTAACGCGATCCCGCGCGATCCGAGCCGCGCGCTGCCAAATCTCCACGGAGGGACCCGCGCCGCCGCGGCGCGCGCGGGAGGCTGCCACAAAAAAGTCATGGGTTGTGGC
>CAYTJL010000128.1:12724-27023 GCA_964437785.1 uncultured Polyangiaceae bacterium | reverse complement strand
ACGCCGCGCGCGTGCCCGAGCTTGGCCGCGCTCTGCGCGTCCTTGGCGAAGAAGAGGCTCTCCACCGCGGCGACGTCGGGCCTCTGCTCCTCGATCACCCGCGTGAGCGCGTCGTCGATCGCGACGAGCCGCTCCGCGAGCGCGCCCGCCTCCACCGCATCGACCACGCCGTGCGCCACGTGCACGACGCGCGTGCCGGTGCGATCGAGCACGCCCCAGCCGAGATGACGGCTCCCCGGATCGATCCCGAGCACGCGCATCAGCAGGCCCGGTGCCCCGCGCGGGGGAAGATTTTGTGCGGGTTCAAGAGGCCGCGCGGATCGAACACGGCCTTGATTTGCCGCTGGATCGCGATGAGCTCGGCGCTCTGTTCGAGCGGCAGGTGCTCGGCCTTGGACGTGCCCACGCCGTGCTCGCCCGTGAGCGTGCCGCGCATCGCGACGACCGCGCGGAACAGGCGATCGAGGCCGTCTTTGACGCGATCGACCGCGCCCTCGTCGTCCCACAAGAAGTTCACGTGGAGGTTGCCGTCGCCCGCGTGGCCATACGTGGGCATGCGCACGCCCGTCGCCTGCGCGATGCGATCGACCTCGCGGAGCAGATCGACGATGCGCGGCCTCGGCACGACCACGTCCTCGGAGATCTTGAAGCGCGCCATCGCGCGCGTCGCGGGCGAGAGCTGTCGCCGCGCCTCCCAGAGCCGATCGCGTTGCGCCGCGTCCTGCGCCGCGAGCACGCTGATCGCGCCGCGCTCGTCGCACACCGAGCCGACGCGCTCCATCGCGGCCTCGCACGCCTGCGTGTCTCCGTCGACCTCGATGAGCAACATCGCGCCCGCGCGCGCGTCCACGGTCACGCCCCGCGCGCGCACCGCGCCGAGCGTCGCCGCGTCGAGCAGCTCCAAGCAGCGCGGGACGAGCCCCGCGGCGATGATCGCCTCGACCGCGCCGCCCGCGCCCTCCACGTCTTCGAACAGCGCGAGCAGCGTCACGACGAGCGCGGGCTTCGGCATGAGCTGGAGCGTCGCCTCGGTGGTGACGGCGAGCGTGCCCTCGCTGCCCACGAGGAGCGACGTGACGTCGTAGCCCGTCACGCCCTTCACCGTGCGCTTGCCCGTGCGGAGGCGCGTGCCAGAGGCGAGCAGCACGTCGAGCCCGAGCACCCAATCGCGCGTGGGGCCGTATTTGAAGACCCGCGGCCCGCCCGCGTTCTCGGCGATGTTGCCGCCGATCGCGCACATCTTGAGCGAGTTGGGATCCGGCGGATAAAAGAGGCCCTCGGCCTCGACCGCGGCGTGCAGGTCCGCGAGGATCACGCCCGGCTCGACCACCGCGACCTGCTCGGCCACGCTGATCTCCTTGATGGCGTTCATCCCGAGCGTCGTGATCACGAGCCCGCCGGCGACCGGCACGGCGCCGCCCGATTTGCCCGATCCGCCGCCGCGCACGACGATCGGCACCTCGGCCTCGCGGCCCGCGGCGAGGGCCTTCTCGATGTCGGCGGCCGACGACGCGATCGCGACCGCGTCGGGCACGACCGGCGCTTGATCGGACTCGTCGCCCGCGTACGCCTCGCAGCGCGCAGGATCGGTGATCACCTTGGACGGGCCGAGCGCGCGTTCGAGGCGCGACCGGAGCTTGTCGGCCTGCGAGGGCGATGGCCTTGGGAGAGCCGGCCTCGGGATCACCGGTTGAGATGTAGTACGCTCGCCGGGAGGCGGTAATGAATTTGTGCGAGGCGTGAGCCGCGCGGCGGCGTGGCCCATGAGGATGTCGCGGAGATGACCGTACGACGCATCGCTGTGATTGGATCGGGGATCGCGGGCCTGCTCACCGCGCACGGCCTCCGCCGCGCGGGTCACGAGGTCACGCTCTTCTCGGATCGCACGCCGGAGGAGTGGCTGCGCGAATCGAGGCCGACGGGGACGGCGGCCCGCTTCGAGGTGGCTTTGGCGTACGAGCGCGCGCTCGGCTTGAATCATTGGGAGGCGGACGCGCCGAAGATCCACGGCGCGCACCTCACGTATTGCCCCTCGCTCCACAACCGCCTCGCGACGCTCACGGGCAAGCAGGCGATGCCCGGCGCCGCGATCGACGTGCGCCTCCAGAGCCACCGCTGGATGCTCGACCTCACCGAGCGCGGGGGCCGCGTCGTCATCGAGAGCGTGTCGGTCGAGCGGCTCGACGCGATCGCCGCCGAGCACGACCTCACCATCGTGGCCGCGGGCAAGGCCGATCTGACCAAGCTCTTCGCGCGCGACCCCGCGAGGAGCGTTTATGCGGAGCCCAAGCGCAACCTCGCGATGGTGATCGTCAAAGGGCCGAGCCTCGCGATCGAGGGAGTGCCGTTCACCGCCGTCAAGAACAACATCCTCGAAGGCGCCGGAGAGGCCGTTTGGATCCCGTTTTATCATCGTGACGTGGGGCCGAGCTGGAACCTCATCTTCGAGGCGAAGCCCGGCGGGCCCATGGACGTGTTTCAAGGCGCGAAGACCGGCAAAGACGCGCTCGATCGCGCGATGAGCGTGATTGAGACGCTCGTGCCTTGGGACGTGCCTTGGGCCAAAGGCATGGAGCTGGCCGACGAGCAAGGGTGGTTGGTCGGCCGGGTCACCCCCACCGTGCGAAGGGCCGTTGGCAAGCTCCCCTCCGGGCGCGCGGTCACCTGCGTGGGAGACACGGCGGCGCACTTCGATCCGCTCGCGGCGCAGGGCGCCAACAACGGGACGAAGATGGCGAAGCACATGGTCGCGCGCGTCGTCGAGCGAGGGGAAGGTGCCTTTGACGAAGCGTGGATGACAGAGACCTTCGACCTCTTTTGGGAGGACCAAGGCCGCCCGGCATACGAGCTCACGAACCTGATGCTGGAGCCGCTGACGGCCGCGGGGCGCACGCTCCTCATCGCGCAATATGGCAGCGACGGTGAGCGGGGGGACGGCAAACAAGCCATCGCCGACGCGTTCGCGTGGGGCTTCGCCGACCCGCGGACCCTCACGCCGCTGCTCACCGACGAGGCGGCGGCGAGGCGCTTCATCGAAGAGAAGACGGGGAGATCATGGCTGCGCAGCGCGGCGTCGGGCGCGCTCGGCATCGCGCGCGCGCAGATCCGGCAGAGGCTCGGGCTCTCGCCCGGGCACCCTGCGGCGAAGGCCGCCGCGCACGCGCGCCGTTAGCTGGATATCCCCTCTCGCGATCACGACGCTCAACGCACGAAGAGCTTTTGAATCGTATGGCCCGTGCCGTATTGACAGGTGGGGCTGCACCCCGGACCGGTGGTGAGCGCCAGCGTCAGCGGGCCTGCGAACGCGTCGTGATGAACCGCCGGCGCGGCGTCGAGCAGCGTGCTCCAGCACGTGGCGATGGGCGGCACCACGCTCGCGCTCGCCGCGTTGTGGAACTCGCAGCGACCGCCGAGCGCGTCGATCCCGACCGCGTCCTCCGGGAGATCGACGCCGTCGGCGGTGATCGTCGCGGTGGTCTGGCCCATCAGCGTGGCCGTGAACATCATGTCTTTGGCGCCGATGTCGTTGGCCCATGAGAGGGTGGTTTGGATGGTCAGGTCGCCGCAGCGCAACCATTGAATTCCAAACCAGCCAAAGGCGCTCGTCACGCTGGGGTTGCCCGTGCACGTGTCCGAGCCGGAGAGCAGCGCGCCCGCGAAGGAGAGGCCCGGGATCGTGCTGGTGGGCATCTGCTTGTTCGACGGGTTGATGAGCGCCGTCCAGCCGCCGCCGTCGGTCGTCATATCGCACCAGGCCGCGAACGGAGGCGCGCCCGAGGGGCCGTCCGGATCGATGAGGTACGCGCCGTCCCCTTTGGACAGGCCCTTTTGCAAGATGTCTTTGCAGCTCTTGCCGCCCGTGTCGTGGGGGCATTGCCCGAGCCCCGGATAAACGAGCTTGTCGCCGTCGTCGCAGTCGCCGCTTTGAAGGACGTGATTCGCGGGGCCCACGCACCCCGTCACGGTCATGGTCGAGCCGCCCCAACCATCGTTGTCCGCGTCCAAGAACCATTGCGTGTCGGGGTTGACGAGCGGATCGCCGTCATCGCAGTCGTCGCCTTGAAGCACGTAGCCCGAGGGCGTCTCACATTGCACGAGCGTCACGCTGGGCGCGCCGAAGCCGTCGCCGTCCGCGTCTTGGTGCCAGACGCTGTCCGGGTTCACCTGCGCGGCGCCGTCGTCGCAGTCGGTCGCGTCGCGCACGTAGCCGGCGGGCTTTTCGCAGCTCGCCTTGACGTCACCCGCGTCGCCGAAGCCATCGCCGTCTTGATCGGCGTACCACGGCGTCGTAGGCCCGAGCATCGCGTCGGCGTCGTCGCAATCGCTGCCGTCGAGGATGTGGTCCGCCGGGCGGACACATTGCGTGACCGCCGTGTGCGCGTCGCCGAAGCCGTCCCCGTCGACGTCGGGGTGCCACGCGGTGTTCGGGTGCACGCGCTCGTCCGTGTCGTCGCAGTCGAGGTCGTTGTCGACGTACCCTGCGGGCGGCGAGCACCGCGCGAGCTCGTCCGCGGGATCGCCGAAGCCGTCGGTGTCCGCGTCGCGATAAAACACCTTGTTGGGCCTCGCCTCATCGCAGGTAGGGGGCGGCGGGGTCTCTCCCCCACCACAGCCAAGCAAGGGCAAGAGCGCGGTCGCCACCATCCATTCGAGTCGTCGCATCGGTCGTAGCCTCCTTGCCCCAGGTGGAGAGGCGAGGCGCCGAATCGATCACTCACCCCCAAACAAAGTTCGCCCCGGCCGGTGTGGTACCCTCGGGGCCATGGCCGACGACGTTGCGCTCATCGCTGCTTGGCGCGGAGGCGACGCGCGGAGCGGCGAGCAGCTCTTCGAGCGCTACTTCGACCCGCTCTACCGCTTCTTCAGCAACAAAGTGGGTCAAGGCGTCGACGATCTCATCCAAGAGACGTTCCTCGCGTGCCTCTCCGGCGCGGAGTTTCGGGGCGAATCGTCGTTCCGCACGTACCTCTTCACGCTGGCGCGCAACGCGCTCTACGCCCATTTTCGCAAGCTCGGGCGGGCTCGGGACGAGGTGGACGTCCTCGACATCTCGGTCGCGGAGAGCGCCACGTCGCCGAGCGGCGTCGTGGCCCAACGCCGCGAGGAGCGCTTGCTGCTCGAGGCGCTCCGCAACCTGCCGCTCGACATGCAGATCGCTTTGGAGCTGTTTTATTGGGAGGATCTCTCCGGGCCCGAGCTCGCCGAGGTGCTCGACGTGCCCGAGGGGACGGTGCGGAGCCGCCTCCGCCGCGCGCGCGAAGCGCTCGATGCAAAGCTCGCCGAGCTCGCGGGCGACCCCGCCGTCTTGACGTCCACGATGACCGATCTAGACGCGTGGGCGAAGCGCGTGCGCGATCGATTGGCCGGTGAGCGCAGCGCTTCGGCGGGCTGACGCCGCGCGATCACCTCGGTCTGCGCCGCGCGTCGACCTGCGCGAGCAGCGCGCGCACCCGGGCGATCTCGCTCGGCGGCGCTCCCCCGGCGACGCGCACCGAGAGCGCGCGATCGAGCGCCTCGCGCGCGGGCTTCACCTCGCCGCGCGCCAGGTGAGCCTCGCCGATCCCGACGAGCGCCCACGCGTTGGACAACGAGCCTTTGCCCAACGCGGCCTCGCCGATGGCCAGCGAACGCCGGTAATGCTCGAGCGCGAGGCCGGGATCGCCGCGGCGGAGCGCCGCCCTGCCGAGCCCATCGAGGGTCGTGGTCAAGGTCGGATGGGACGCGCCGAACAGCCGGACCTTCCGTTCGAGGGCGTCGCGCAGCGCGACCTCGGCCTCGGCGAAGCGACCGAGCTCGACCAACGCGAGCCCGATGTTGGAGCGCGTCTTCACGGCCGCCGGGTGATCGCGGAGGCTATGTTTGACGAAGATCGCGTCGGCCTCGTGGAGCCGCGCGAGCGCGTCGGACGATCGCTCCGCGGCGAGCAGCGCGCCGCCGAGCGACAAAAGCGCCATCGCCGTGCTCACGTGATCCGGGCCTGCGTTGGCGCGCGCGATCGCGACGGCGCGCTCCGCGTGGGTGATCGCTTCGTCGTTGCGATCGAGCGCCCCGAGCGTCCGCGAGAGGTTGCCCTCGACCATGCCGATGAGCGGGTGATCGGCGCCGAGCGCCTCGATCCAGAGCGCGCGCGCTTGTTCGAGCAGCGCGAGCGCCTCGCGGTTCTTGCCCTGCAACGAGAGCGCGTTGCCCTGGTTGTGGATCGCGCCGCCGAGATCGATCCGGTGATCGCCGGGCACCTCGCGAAACGCGCGCTGCGCGCGCTTGAAGGCCGCGCGCGCCTCGTCGTACGCGCCGGCCGCCTGCGCCACGTTCCCCTCGGCGTTGGCGAGCGCCGCGCGGAGCAAGGGATCATCGCCGATGCGGCGCAGGAGCGCGTCCGCGTCGCGCGCCCACCGCCGGCCCTCCTCGGCCTGCGCGTCGAGGAAGCCGACGCCGTACGCCAAGGCCGTCGCCGCGTCCGCGGCCAGCGCGTCGTCGCCGCCGGCCAACCCCTCGCGATACGCGCGCTCCAACGCGGCTCTTCCCTGTTTGTTGTCTCCTTCGGCGTAGGCAGCTTGGCCGAACGTCAATGAGACCTCGGCGATGACCGCCGGATAACGGGTGGCCTCGGCGCGGGGCTCCAGCGCGCGCGCGGCGTCCAAGGCTTCTTTGTAGCGGCCCGCGATCCGCGCGATCTGCGCGCCGGCGAGCGCGTCTCGCACCGCATCGACCTCCCGCGCGATCGCGGCGTCGGGCGGTGGGGTGCGCTTCGCGAGCGCATCGACGTCCGCGCAGCGCTCGATCGAAGGCAGATCCGCGACGGCGCGCGCCGCCTGATCCAGCACGTCGGGCTCTCCCAGCGACAAGCGCGCGGTCAAGGCGTCGAGCCTCCGGCGTCGATCGAAGAGGCAGGCCTCGCGCAACGCCGCGATCCGATCTTGTCCGCCGCGGGCGCGCGCTGCCTCGCACACCTCGTGGTGCATCGCGCTCCATCGCGCCGCGTAGTCATCGAGCGAGGCATGGACGTGCGCCCTCACCGCGGGCGCGGAGGGGCGGCCCGATCGTTCGAAGGCGCCGTCGACCTTGGCCGCGCGGCCTTGGTCCCACGCTCCGCCGATCGCGTGATCAGCGCAGGGATCATGGGCTCGCGCGCCGCGGCCGGGCAGGCCCACGGCAACGCCGGCGGCGAGCACCGCCGCCCCGGCCGCGATCCACCATCGCGACGCGCTCTTTGGCCCGAGCGCGTCGGCGAGCGCTGCGACGCTCGGAAAACGGGCCTTGGGATCGGCGGAGAGGCCACGACGAATCGCGCGCCGCACCGGCGCAGGGATCGCGCCGCGGGGAGCGCCTGGGCGCCGCTCCTCGCGCACGACGCCCGCGGTGACCGCGCGTTCGAGCGCTTGCAGCGAGCCCCCTTCGAAGGGTCGTTGCCCGTAGAGCGCCTCGTGGATCGCGACGCACAGCGCGAATTGATCCGAAGCGGGGGTGGCGCCTTCGCCGCGGAGCTGCTCGGGAGCCATGTACGCGGGCGTGCCCGCCGCGGCGCCGAGCGATGTCGTCGCGCCGTCCGGGCCTCGTTGGTGTGGCCTCGCCGCTCCTTCGTCGCTCGCGCGGGCCAAGCCAAAGTCGACGACGCGCGCGTGGCCCGCGCTGTCGACCAGCACGTTCTCCGGCTTGAAGTCGCGATGGACGACGCCCGCGTCGTGCGCCGCGGAGAGACCTCGGGCGGCGCCCCTCACGACCGCGAGGACCTCCGCCACGGAGCGCGGCCGCTCCGCGAGCCACCGGCGCAACGTAGGGCCGTCGACGCGCTCCATGACGATGAACGGCCGCCCCTCCCATGCGCCCACTTCGTACACGGCGACGACGTTCGCGTGGCGGAGCCGCGCCATCGCGCGGGCCTCCTTCCAGAGCCGCCGATCGTCGTCGACGTCGAGCAGCACCTTGATCGCCACCCCGCGATCGAGCTCCGGATCGTGCGCGGCCCACACGGTGCCCATCGCGCCTGCGCCGAGCGGACCGAGCACGGTGAACCGGCCGATGGTCACCTCGCGGGGCGAGCCGGGGAACAAACGACGTCGGACCGCGGCGCGCGTCCACGCGGCTTCGAGAGGGTCCCCCAGACGGCGCATCGGGGAGTATCCTACGACGGCCTGGCTGCCCGATGCGGAAGACCGCGCCGCTCACCACGATGCTCTCGTCGCTCGCGCTGGTCGCGGCGGTGTCCGCGTTCTTCCACCTGCGATCGCGCCCGACGATCCTCGAGGCGTTCGCGATGTACGCGACCGAGCTGCCGCGCTCGGCGAGGGTGGCGCTCTCCGCGTGGTTTTTGCCCTCGTTCGTGGGCGGCGCGGTCGTGGTCGCGATGATCGGCCTCTTGATCCCGAGGCGACCGCGCGCGCGGAACGTGATCGTGGGGACGGCGCTCTTCGTCGCCGCGATCGCGCTCCTCGTCGCGGTGTGGGCCGGCTTCTTCCCCGTCTTCCAACCGGAGAGATGAGCGAGTAAGCCTTGGCGTCATGTCCAAGAAGAGGATCGACGTGGGTCGCGACTCTGCGTTCGCGGGTCGCTCGATCGTCGCCGCCGCGGTCGCGCTCGCGGGGTGCGCGGGAGAGAGCGCGCCTCCTTCGGATCTCGGGTGCGACGCGGGCGCGCCCGCGTCGCGCACCATCGCGTGCGTGGTCGCGTTCTCGCCGGGTGAGGCGTCCGGCTTTGGGCAGAGCCATTTTCCCGAGGTGATCTACGGCTCGCCCAAAGGCGGCGGCGCCGAGCAGGGCAGCCTCGACGTGCTCTCGCTCGGGCGGGGCGGCGAGATCGTCGTCGGCTTCGGCGGCGGCGCGATCGCCGACGGCGAGGGCCCCGACCTCTTGATCTTCGAGAACCCCTTTTATATCGGCGGCGATCCCGATCACGTGTTCGCCGAGCCCGGCGAGGTGAGCGTCAGCGACGACGGCGAGGTGTGGGCGACGTTCCCGTGCGACGCGAGCGCGCCTCCGTACGCGGGGTGCGCGGGGACTCACCCCGTGCTCGCGAACGCGATGAGCGGCGAGGCGCTCTACGACCCGATGATCGCGGGCGGCGACGCGTTCGATCTCGCGGACGTGGGCCTGTCGCGCGCGAGGTTCGTAAAGATCCGCGACGTGTCGAACAAAGGCGGCGGCGACAACGCGGGCTTCGACCTCGACGCGGCGGCCATCCTCCACCCCGAATAGCGCTCGTCGGGATCGGATCCTCTCCTCGGAGGTTGATCCCTTTTTTCGCGCGAGATGTGTCGTTTGGTGACGGGCCGAAATCGCTTGCGGGGCATCGAGCGATAAACGTAGGCTGAGGAATATCGTTTTGAATCGGCGCGCCCACGTCGGGCGCCGGACCTTCCCTAAAGAGAGGTGTAATCCATATGGGCTCCGCAAGGCACTGGGCCCTGCTCCTAACGTCGATGTCCTTCGCGGCGTGCGCAGGCTTGCCGGAAGAGTCGACGTCGAGCACCGGCAGCAGCGGCACAGGCGCAGGGCACACGGGAGGGGCCGGCGGAGGCGATATGCCTCCTCCGTTTACCGCTCCTGGGCCCACGCTCCGTCGCTTGCTAGCGAGGCATTACACCAACGCCGTTCGCGATCTGCTCGGCGACGCGGCCGCGGCCGCCGCCGACCCACCCCCCGACAGCTCCATCAACGGGTTCGACGCGATCGGCGCCGCGCAGCTCGCGGTGGGCGACGCCTCGATCACACAATATGAGAGCTCGGCCCTCGCGGTCGCCACGGCGGCGATGGGGGACATGGCCACGATCAACGCGTATATGGGCTGCGCTCCCCAGGGCGTGACGGACGTCTTGTGTCACAAGCACTTCGTCGCTGGGTTTGGGCGCGCCGCGTGGCGGCGGCCGCTCAACGCGCAAGAGCTCGACCGCTATGGCCTCGTCGCCCGCGACGCAGCGAGCGAATACGGCGATTTTTATGCGGGGATCCGCTACGCGATCGCGGGCATGTTGCAGTCGCCCAACTTCCTTTATCAAGTCGAGGTCGGCAAGCCCGTACCCTCGAACGCAGAGGGGCTACGGCGCCTCACCGGCTACGAGATCGCGACGCGGCTGTCCTTTTTCCTCATCGACACGACGCCGAGCCCCGCGCTGCTCGACGCGGCGGAGGCAGGGGATCTCGACACCGCGGAGGGGGTCCGCGCGGCGGCCAAGACCCTCATCGCGACGACAGAGGCGCACGGAGCCGTCGCGTCCTTCTACGGCGAGGTGCTCCGCCTTCGCGAGCTCGACACCATCACCAAAGACCTGACCGCCTTCCCGCAGTTTTCACCTGTGCTCGCCCAAGCGATGCGCGAGGAGACGCTCCGGTTGATCGAAGACGTGGTGTGGGTCCAAAACACCGACGTCCGCGATCTGTTCGACGCGAGCTACACGTTCATCAACGACGATCTCGCGGCGCTCTATGGGGCGAGCCCGCCCGGCACAGGCAGCTTCGCGAAGGTGCCTGTTCCGCCGGGACAAAAGCGGGGCGGGTTCCTCGGACACGCGAGCTTCCTCTCGCTCTTCGCTCACGTGAAGGCCACGTCTCCCACGCTGCGAGGGAGGTTCGTTCGGGAGGTGTTGCTCTGCCAGGCCATCCCCGCGCCGCCGAACAACGTCAACACCACCCTACCACCCGACTCCGACGCGAAGACCATGCGCGACAAGCTCATGGTCCACCAGACCGACCCAAAGTGCGCGAGCTGCCATGTGCTCATGGACAACATCGGGTTCGCGCTCGAGCTCTACGACGCGGTCGGCGCCTACCGAACCATGGATAACGGCGCGCCGATCGACCCGGTCACGGAGGCCGAGGGCATCGGGAGCTTCGACGGCGCCATGTCGCTCGGGGCCCTGCTGCACGACCACCCGAGCGTGCCGCTCTGCTTGATTCGTAATCTCCTCCGCGCGTCGACCGGGCACGTCGAGCGAGACGAAGAGGACGCCATCATCGCGGAGCTCGGCGCGGGCTTCGCGTCGTCGGGGTATCGCCTGCAAGATCTGTTGGTGGAGCTCGTCGCGAGCGACGCTTTCCGGCTCGTCGGGCCCCAGGATTGAGGAGCGAAGCGATGGGAAAATTCACGCTGAGCCGAAGGACGATGTTGCGGGGTCTCCTCGGGGGCGCCGCCGTCGCCATGGCGCTGCCGCCGCTCGAAGCGATGCTCGATCCGCACGGCGAGAAGCTCGCGAACGGCAACCCGCTGCCGGTGCGCTTCATGACCTGGTTCTTTGGCAACGGGAACCGTCCGAACCGCTGGGTGCCGCAGGCGCTCGGCCCCAACTACGCGCTCACCGACGAGCTCGCCCCGCTCGTCAACGTGCGTGATTATTGCTCCGTCCTCACGGGCTTCAACAACGACGCTGGGTACGGCCGAAAGGCCCATCACGACGGCATCGCGGGCATGTTCTCGGGGTATCCCTTCATCGAGCTGCCGTCTCAAGGCCAATACTCCTCCAAGTTCGGCGGCCCTTCCATCGATCAAGTCGCGGCCGCGGCCATCGGCGGGCAAACCTATCTCCGCTCGCTCGAGGTCGGCGTCTCCAAACGGGTGTGCACCGATCAGGGGCCCACCATGCAATATCTCTCGCACAAGAGCCCCGATCAGCCGGCGCCCCCCACCTACGATCCTCAAAAGGTGTTCGCCAAGCTCTTTGGATCGTTCGTGCCGCAGGACGACCCCTCGGGCAAGCTCCGGGCGAGCCTCCTCGACGCGGTGAGCGAAGACGTGAAGCGCCTCAAAGAGCGGGTCGGCAAGGCCGATCAAGCGCGCCTCGACGCCCACCTGTCCAGCGTCGCGCAGCTCGAGAAGCAGATCTTGACCGTCGCCCCGCTCTGCCCCATCCCCGCCGCGCCGACCGAGACCAACGCCGACGACGCGCTCGGCAACGAGCCCATGTGGGAGGTGTGCCAAGCCATGAGCGATCTCGTGGCGTACGCGTTCACCTGCGACATCACCCGGGTCGTGAGCTTCATGCAGTCGGGGGGCTTCGATCACGCCGTTTATTGGATGACCGGCACGACGATCGAGGAGCACAGCCTCACCCACCAAATCGGCCAAGAGGAGCTCGTCCATCAAGCGGTGTTGTTCAACATGCAATGTTTCGCCTACCTCCTCGAGAAGCTCAGGAGCACCGCCGAGGGGAGCGGGAACCTGCTCGACAACTGTTGCGTCCTCCTCGGGAGCGACTGCGGCGACGGGGCGACACACGCGGCCTTCGACATGCCGATCATCGTGGCAGGGCGCGCTGGTGGAGCCCTCAAATATCCAGGCATCCACCATCGATCGACGGCGATGGACAACACCTCTGACATCCTCCTCACGTGCCTGCGCACGGTGGTGCCGGGGGCCACGGAGGTGGGCGGGGCAGAGGGGTATTCCAACACGCCTTGCACCGCCATTCAGGGGCCTTGATGAAGCCGTCATCCGCTTGGGTGGCCGGGTTCGCGTCGCTCGCCGCGGGGCTCGCCGCGGCCCAGCTCGCGGCGTGTGGCAAAGGCGCTCCGAGCCCCGCTGGACATGGGGGGAGCGGCGGCGATGGGAGCGGAGGCTGCGGCGACGTTCCGGGGCAGATCTTCCTGCCTCATTGTGGGACCGCGGCTTGCCATGGGACGAACAAGCCGGCGCAGGGGCTCGATCTCGCCTCTCCCGGCCTCGCGGATCGCGTGGTGAACAAGCCTGGGAACGGGTGCGGGGGCGTCCTCGCGAACCCTTCTTATCCAGCGTCGAGCTTGCTCTACAAAAAGCTCCTCGCGATGCCTTCGTGCGGCGCGCGGATGCCCATCAACGCTCCTCCGCTCGGCGACGCTCAAATCGCGTGCGTCAAGGCCTGGATCGCCGCGCAGCAGGGCGGCATGGGCGGTGGCGGCGGCGTGGGGGGCGGCGCAGGAGGGTTCGGCGGCGAGGGCGGGAGCGGCGGCGCCGGGACGTGCTCGGACGGGATCAAGAACGGCATCGAGACCGGCACTGACTGCGGCGGGCTCTGCCCGCTGTGCCCGCTCGGAGAGGGCTGCGCGGGGCCCACCGACTGCGAGAGCTTCGCGTGTGAAGGTGGTTCTTGCGTGGCGTCGTCATGTGAAGACATGACCCAAAACGGGGCCGAGACCGACACCGATTGTGGGGGCCCGACGTGCCCTGCCTGCGCGGGGGGTGAACATTGTTTGGACCCCACCGACTGCGCGAGCATGGATTGTCAGCCCAACGGCATCTGCGCCTCGTCCTGCGCCGACGGGCTCAAAGACGGGTTGGAGAAGGGGATCGACTGCGGCGGCGTTTGCCCCGTGGGCTGCGCGGGAGGGACGCCCTGCGCGGTCGCGACCGACTGTGAGAGCGCCCTCTGCGTAAGCGGCGTGTGCACGACACCGGCGTGCGACGATATGGTGACGAACGGGGGAGAGAGCGACGTCGACTGCGGGGGCCCCTGCGCCCCATGCCCGCTCGGCGGGGCGTGCAACACCACCCTCGATTGCGCGGCCGGCGGCTGCGTGGGCGGCTTTTGCGCCGATATCCTCCTCATCAGCGAGATCCGGACGAGCGGCAAGGACGGCAACAAATACAGCGACGAATTCATCGAGCTTTACAACCCCGGCGCGACGCCGATCACCATGGATTCGAGCTGGAAGGTGATGCACAGGAGCGCTCAGGGAGGGTGCCAGGACGCGGGGTACGGGAACACCGTGTACATCGGGAGCGGCCTTGTCGTCCCCTCCCACCGTCATTTGCTCATCACGGGCTCGGGGTACCTTCAAGCGCCGCCCGCCGACGCGCTCGTGATCAACCCGCCTCTCTACGGGTCGATCGGCGACGCAGGCAGCGTGTCTCTGCTCCACAACAATCAGCTCGTCGACACCGTGTGCTTCTATTACGACGCTGCCTCGATGTCGTCCCTCACCAATTGCCCCTTCCCCTATAGTTGCAATGGCGCGCCGGTAAACAACCTTCCGCACAACGGCAGCGGGCAAGGGGCGAGCGCCTCCGACGCGAGCATCGAGCGAAAGCCCGGCGGCGCGCTGGGCAACGGACAAAACACCGGCGACAACGCGGCCGACTTCACGCCCATCGCCCCCGCCAAGCCGCAGGACCTCGCGAGCCCACCCACGCCTTGAGCGCCCCACGCCTCCGGCGGCACCCTTCCGTTGAAAGGTCGATCCCCTTTCAAGAGGGGTTATGCTCCAAACACCTCGGCCTCCGACGTGGCCTGGAGCGCGCGCATGAGCCATTGGTTGAGGACGCCTGGGTCCACGCACGCTTCGAGCCGGCCGAGGCCCTCCGCGGAGCACGTTACGCCGCGCGCCCGAAGGACCGT
>CAYTJL010000128.1:0-12624 GCA_964437785.1 uncultured Polyangiaceae bacterium | reverse complement strand
GTGCTCCGTGTCATAGAGCTCGGCGGTCCCTTGAAAGAACCGGAGGCTCCGCTCCACGACGGCGAGGTCGACGCCGAGCACGTTGGATCGATAGAGACCAGCCCGGGGGAGGATAGGTTGATATCGCTTAGAGGGCGCTCCACAGGCTACTGCGCGGTTCGCTGGCTTCGTTGGCTCCTCCGGTGCGTGCTCGCGTACGGAAGTACGCTCCGCGCGCTCCTCGGAGACCGCCTCGCCATCGAACCTGCTCGTAACGCCCGTGGAGCCCCCTCTGGCCCCGGGGGGCAAGCGATAACCGAGGATGCGTTGCTGCCGCTGGTCGTAGACGAAATACTCCGGGATACCGAGCGACGCATAACGCTCTACGTTGTGCTCCAGATCCTTTTTGCGGTCCCCGGCCCAAAGCACATCGAGCACCCAGTCGAGCCCCTTGCCCTCGTCCATGACGACCCACGCCATGCGCTGATCGTCCTCGGGCTCCTCGACGTCGAGCACCGCCATCACGTCGGGCACGAAGCCGGCCGCGCCCGGGTAGATGACCGACAGCTCTTCGGCCAGGTAAATGTGCTTTCCCATGGCCCGGAAATGGCGGCTCAACATGTCGATGGCCCGGCTCTTGGCCTTCTGGTGCGGGCGCCCCTCGGCCATGGCGAACACGGGGTCGCTCAGCACCTCATTGACCGAGACCAAAAAACGCTCGCGCTCGGCCGGGGTCATCGCGCGCCAGCGCTCCTCGGTCGGCGCGATGGGGATGACGGGTGGCTCGGGCTTCGCCGGGGTCTGCAGCATGGGCCCCGAGCCTATCACAGGTGCCGGGCTCTTTAATCTAATCTAATAGAATAGGCGTGCTCTAGATGGCTACAGACCGGGGATGACGTGGGCTTTGGCCGCCTGGCGCACGATATCGATGACCGAGACATCATTGCCAACCTGGGAGTTTGCGAGCAGCGCGAAGGGCAATCCCCCCGGGAGGATCACATACCCAACGCACTGGTCGTTGAGCCGGGCCGCCAGGTCGACCCCGAAGGCCCCCACATCGAGCTTGTGCAGCCACTTCTGCGCTGGATGCACGCGACGGGTATCCAACACGGACACCGCCACCTTATTTTGGTCCATCTCCAAATGGTCTTTATTCTTGGGCACTTCCTTTCTTCCGTGTTGGTGCCCTACGAAGAGGGCTCCACAGGCGTTTGACAGCGGACGTGAACACGCCTTGGAGCTCGGTCGGCGGCGACATCATGAACGATGCCTCTCTTCACCCTGGCAGTTCTACCCCGCGCGCTTTGGATCACAGAAAACACGCGCGGCTCACCCGTTACAACGCTGGCCTCCAGCGCGGGCGTCTATTGTACCCCTACAGCGGCCAGTATTCGTCGATGTCGCGGAGGTTCGCGTACGTGAAGTAGTCGTCGAAGTCGCGCATCGGGTTCGTGAGCTGGTGGACGAGCCGCGCGACCTGCGACTTGCGGCGCGGCACCTCGTACGGCGACGTGGGCCCGGGGTTGGGCACCGGGAGGATGCCCTGCTCACCGTCGACGGAGATCAAGATCTCGCGGAACACGAGCGCCGAGTTGTAGAAGAAATCGAGGTAGCGGAGCGACGCCTGCGGGTTCGGGAACACGCGCGTGAAATCGGTCCACACGTTGGCCCGGCACGGCATCCCGAACGCCATCGTGATGCAGAGGTTCCTGCGATACGCCATCACGAACTGGTGGCTCGACACGCTCGAATCGAGCGACGCCGCGGAGGGGTCCGGCGCGGGTTGAAAGTAGAGCGGGCCTTGCTCCACGTTCCAGTCCGCGGGGGCGCTCCGAGCGACGGTATCGATGTAGGTCGGGAAGTCCATGCGGCCGAGAGGGTAATCGGACGCCGCGCGCAGGCCAAGGGGGTGTATGTTCCGGCGCCATGAGCGAGCCTTCTCCCTCAAAATTGATCGCAGATCTCGTCGCGCGAGGCGTCTCGCGCGCGAAGATCGGAGGCTTTGACATCGACGGCGTGCTCCGCGGCAAATACGTGTCGCTCGACAAGCTCGAGAGCGCGCTCGCGGGCGGCTTCGGGTTCTGCGACGTGATCTTCGGCTGGGACATCGCCGACGTCCTCTACGAAGGCGCGGCGCAGGATCAGGCCGTCACCGGCTGGCACACCGGCTACCCCGACGTCCACGCGGTGCTCGATCCCTCGACCGCGCGCGTGATCCCGTGGGAGCCCGGCGTCGTCGCGATGCTCTGCGATTTTCGCGACGGCGCGGGCGGCGCGCACCCCGCCTGCCCGCGATCGCTCCTCCGCCGCGTCATCGATCGCGCCGAGGGCATGGGCTACTCGGCCAAGCTCGCGTGTGAGCTCGAGTTCTTCATGTTCTGCGAGACGCCGCGCTCGCTCTACGACAAAGGCTTCCGCAACCTGACGAGCCTCTCGCCCGGCATGTTCGGCTACTCGTGGGTGCGCGAGGGCCAGCACAAAAAGCTGATGAGCGACATCTTCGACGGCATGCGCGCCTTCGACGTCGAGCTCGAGGGCCTCCACACCGAGACGGGCCCGGGCGTCGTCGAGGCCGCGATCCGCTACGACGACGCGCTCGCCGCCGCGGACAAAGCAGCGCTCTTCAAGACCGCGATGAAGCAGATCGCGCACGAGCACGGGCTCAGCGTCACGTTCATGGCCAAGTGGAACGCGAAGCTCCCCGGGTCGAGCGGCCACCTGCACCAAAGCCTCTGGCGCGCGGGCGAAAACGCGTTCAACGCGCACGCCGCTCACGATGGCCTCGACGGCATGTCGAAGACGCTGCGGCACTACATCGGCGGGCTCTGCGCGCTCGCGCCCGAGCTCACCGCGCTCTACTCGCCGACCATCAACGCATATAAGCGCTACGTGCCCGGCGTGTGGGCGCCGCTCACCGCGACGTGGGGCGTCGAGAACCGCACGACCGCGGTGCGCGTCATCGGCACGGGGACGTCGAGCTGCCGCGTCGAGTACCGGCAGACAGCGGCCGACATCAACCCGTACATCGCGATGGCCACGTGCCTCGGCGCGGGCCTCTGGGGCATCGAGAACGAGATCGATCCGCCCGCGCCCGTGCGCGGCGACGCGGGCTCGGGCGACGACACGAGGAGGCCGATCCCGCGCACGCTCGCCGAGGCGACCGAGCTGCTCGCCGCGAGCAAACACGCGCGCGCCATCTTGGGCGACGCGTTCGTCGATCACTACGTGCGCACGCGGCGCTGGGAGGTGGCGCGCTACGAGCGCGCGGTCACCGACTGGGAGCTCGAGCGCTATTTCGAGGCGATTTGAGTATGAGCATCGTCACCTGGAGCTTCCCCACACGCATCCTCTTCGGCGCAGGCGCGGCCGAGAAGACCGGCGACGAGGCCGGGCGCCTCCGCGCGAACAAGGCGCTCATCGTCACCGACAAAGGCGTCGTCAAGGCCGGGCTCGTGGCGCCCATCGAGGCGTCGCTCCGCGAGGCCGGGCTCGACGTCGCGACGTTCGACGGCGTCCTCGGCAACCCCGTCGAGGCGAACGTACACGACGGCGTGCGCGCGTTCCGCGAGGCGGAGGCGGACCTCGTCGTCGCGGTCGGCGGCGGCTCGCCGCTCGACGTGGGCAAGCTCATCCGGCTCGGCGTCCACCACAACCGGCCGCTCGTGGACTACGACGACGCGACCGGCGGCGACGCGTTCATCACGCCCAACGTGCCGCCGATGATCGCCGTCCCCACGACGGCGGGCACGGGCAGTGAGGTCGGCCGATCGGGCGTCGTCACGCTCGACGTGAACCACCGCAAGACCGTTATTTTCTCGCCGTATTTGCTCGCGAACGCGGCCATCTTGGACCCCGCGATGACGCGCACCATGCCCGCGCACGTCACCGCCGCGACGGGCTTCGACGCGCTCACGCACTGCTTGGAGGCGTACGTGGCCAAGGGCGATCACCCGATGGCCGACGGCATCGCGCTCGAGGGGCTCCGCCTCGTCGCCGCGCACCTCGCGCGGGCGACCTCGCACGGCGACGATCTCGACGCGCGCGGCGGCATGCTCAAGGCGGCGATGATGGGCGCGGTGGCCTTCCAAAAAGGGCTCGGCGCGTGTCACTCGCTCGCGCACCCGTTGTCGAGCGAGCACGGCCTGCACCACGGGCTCGCGAACGCGCTGTGCCTCGCGGCCGTCGTCGAATTCAACGCGGGCGTCGCGGGCGAACGGCTCGCGAACGCGGCGCGGATCTTCGGCGGTGAGCCCAGCGCGAAGGGCTGCGCCGACGCGCTGCGCGCGCTCGGAAAATCTCTCGGGTTGCCCTCGGGGCTCGGCGCGGCGGGCGTGCCCAAGGATTCGCTCGGGCGCCTCGCGGACCTCGCGATCCAAGACGCGTGTCACACGCTGAACCCTCGCGCGTGCTCGCGCGACGATCTGCTCGCGCTCTACGAAGCGTCGTATTGAGCCGCGATCGCAGGCTCAACGACGCTTCTTGTTCCTGCTCACCACGCGCAAAATCAGCTCCAGCGCGTCGTCCGCCGAGAAGGGCTTCTCCAAGAGCGGCCTGCCCGTGGTCGCGACGAAGCGCTCGACGTCCGCGCCGAAGCCCACGCCGGTCATGAAGATGAAGCCGCGCGCCTGCGTCGGGTTTCGCCGCTCGACCTCGGCGTAGAGCGCCTCGCCCGACATGCCGGGCATCCGCAGATCGCAGAGGATCACGTCGAAGCTGCGCTCGTTCAAGATCGTGAGCGCCTGCTGCGCGCTGCCCGCGGCCTCGACCGCGTGCAGCCGGCCCAGCTCCTCGGCGAGCGCGCGCGCGAGCGCCGGCTCGTCCTCCACCACGAGCACGCGGATCTTCTCGGCGTGCGTCTTCTGGAGCGGCGCGGACATCGGCGTGTGCGCGGGGCGATCGCGCTCGGCGCCCGCGGCCGGCAGGCTGATGGTGAAGCGGCTCCCGCACGGAGGATCCGACCCGGGGACAGGGCTCTCGACGATGATCCTGCCGCCCGCGCGCTCGACGATCTCGCGGCTGATCGACAGGCCGAGCCCGGTGCCCACGTCGGGGCTCTTGGTGGTGAAGAAGGGCTGCCAAATGCGCTGGACGACCTCGTCGGGGATGCCCGTGCCGGTGTCCGAGACGACGATCTCGACCACCTCGCCGTCGCTCTGCGTGCGCACCGTGATCTTGTGATCGCGCAGGGGGCCATTTTTGGGGATGGCCTGCGCCGCGTTCACGAGCAGGTTCACGATGACCTGACCGAGCCGGCCGTCCTCCATCACCACCGGCGGCACCTGCTCGTCGAGATCGCGGACGATCCGGGCGCGCTCGATGATTTGGCCGCGGGTCAAGCTGAGCGCGGAGTCCACCGCGCGCCCCACGTCGATGATGCTCCGCCGGCCGGCGTCGTGGCCCGGAGGGCTCGCGAACAAGCGCAGATCGCGCGCGATGTCGACGATGCGCCGGATCGAGTCGCGCAGCTCGCGGAGCAGATCGTGGGCGCTCTCGGCCGCGGCGGGCTCGAGGTGAACGCCGGGGCCGCGGAGCGCGCGATCGAGCATGTCGAGGCCCAGCAGGATGAAGGCCGCGGGGTTGTTGATCTCGTGCGCGACGCCCGCCGCGAGCATGCCCAACGTCGAGAGGCGATCGGTCTGCACGAGCCGCGTGCGCGCCTCGTGCTCGGCGCTCACGTCCGCGAGCACGCCCTCGATCGCGGCGACGTGGCCGCGATCGGTCATCAGCGGGTACGCCGTGCCGCGCGCGATGATCGCGTCGCCGCCGCGGCGCTTGAGGCGGGCCTCGTACGGCGCCGCGATCACGCCTCCCTGCGCGAGATCGACGGCGCGATCGAACGCGGCGACGCCCTCGGGATCGGCGTGCGCCTCGCGCAGGAAGCCGTCGGTCGCGAGCGCCTCGGACGTGGGGATGCCGAGGAGCCGCTCGGCGTGGCGGTTGAGGTAGACGAGCTTCTTGGTCGCGGGGTCGAGCCGGAAGATGATGAGCGGCGCGTTGTCGAGCAGCGTCCGGTGCTGCTCCTCGAGCTCGCGGATGCGCTTGAGCCGCCCTTCGGCCTCCTTCTCGGCCGCGACCACGAGCGACAGATCGCGCAGGAGCGCGTGCGCCGCGACGAGCGCGTCGTCCTCGACCCGCGTGATCGTCGCGCCGACCGCGACGCGCCGCTCGCCCGCGGGCGTCGGGATCAACAGCTCGAAGCGCATGCCCTGCGTGGGCGGGCGCGACGGCGGGCTCGGCATGGCCGCGAAGAGATCCTCGATCGAGTTGCCGATCAGCTCGGCGCGCGAGAGCCCCGTGAGGCGCAGCGCGGCGCCGTTGCAGTCGGTGATCCGCCCCTCGCGATCCCACGCGAGCATCGCGTCCCCCGACGTCTCGATGATCATCGCGAGGCGGCGCTCGCGCGATCGGCGGAGCGCGCGGCTCACGCAGGGGCTCAAGGCCGCGGAGATCTCTTCGAGCAGATCGAGCGGCACGGTGCTCGCGATCCCCTTCGCGTAAAAGGCGAAGACCAGCTCCGCGATCACCGCGCCGTCCTCCGCGCGGATCGGGCACGAGACGAACGATCCGATCCCCGACTCCATCGCGGTGGTGGCGGAGATGGCCTCGCTGTCGTCGCACACGAAGCTCTTGCCCTCGCGGTAGATGATGTGGCTGATCTCGACGGACGCGTCGACGCGCTTGCCGAAGTGCTGCTTCGGGCCTTCGGTCTCGGCGAACACCCGCCGCTTGATGTCGGCGTCGTTCGTGAGGATGGCGACGCGATCGACGGGGATCGAGACCTTGATCGCGGCGAGCAGATCTTCGAACGCCTCCCGCCGGAGCAGGTTCTCGTGCCTGATCGCCGCGCGTAGGACCGCGTTGATCGCGGCGGCCCGATCGATCCTTCCCTCGCTCATGGTGTCCTCCCCTCGCCGAAGCTCCGATCGAAGAGCGAAGCGTGCGCCTCCCTCCGCGCGCGCGTGACGCCCGGATGAGCCGAGAACGCGGCGAGCGCGCGCTCCGCGGCGGCCCGCTCACCGAGCGCGCACGCGATCACCAAGCGGAGCCGCTCGGCCTCGACGCGCACGCGCTCGATCTGGATTTTGCCCGCGAGCGCGCGGTCGATGCGATCCCGCGCGTCCTCGTAGGATCCCGCGTTGTAGAGCGTGCGCCCGAGGAGGTAGAGCGGCGTGCCGTCGCGCGGATCGCGCTCGGCCCAGCGCGTGATGAGCTCGGTCGCGAGCGATCGATCCGGGCCCTTCCCGGGCTTGCCGAGGAGCAGCGCGACGATCGCGGGGCGCGCCGCGGGCTCCTCGCACGCGAAGATCTTGATCTCCAACGTGCGGAGCCGATCTTCATCGTTGATGCGCGGCGCGATCGCGCGGTAGCGCGCCGCGGCCCCCGCGGCGTCGCCGAGGGAGAGGTCCAGATCGGCGAGATCTTCGAGCGCGCGATCGCGCGACGCGCGCGCGATGGACGCGTCGTCGGCGAGCGCGAGCAGCAGGCGCCTGCCCTCGGGCCCCGCCGGATCGCGGCGGATCGCGGCGCGCGCGATCCCGAAGCGCGATCCCGTGTCGCGCGGATCGAGCGCGAGCACGCGCCGCCACTCGTCGATCGCGCCCGCGTCGTCGCCGCCGCCGCGGAGGCGCTCCGCCCTGGATTTGCAGCCGTCGATGACGTGCGGGCAACGCCTGCTGAAGACGCCCGTGCGCTCGAAGCGGGCCTTGGCCTGCACGCGCGCGGCCTCGTCGAGCGGCGTGCGATCGAGGTCCTCGTGGAAGATGCGCTCGAGCTCGGGCCAGCTCTTGCCGGTGAGCGCGGGGAGCGACGCGCCGCCGTACCACGCGCGCACCACGACGGCGCCCCATCGCTCGTGCACGAGCTCGACGAACGCGCCGCTCACGGTGTACGCGGTGGCCGAGCTCTCGCTCAAAAACGAGAGCGCGAAGAGCCGTTGGAGCGGCGGCAAAATGCCGAGATCGCGCATCGCTTTGGCCCACTCGCGCGGCGTGAGATCCCCCTCGCGCGGCGCAGCGGCGACGGCGGTGCCCTCGATGAGCCCCGGGTCGGGCAAGAGCCCGCCCGCGCTCCCCGCGATTCGAAACGGGCCACGCGCGAAGGCGCCGGCGATGACGTGCATCACCTCGTGACCGAGCACCGGGTGCGGGTAACCACCGGCCTGCACGTAGACCTCGCGCCGCCAAGGCTTGGCGATGAACGTGTCGGCCGCGCCCATGAACGAAGCCTTTTGTCCTGCGTCCGTGAAGAGGTACGCGGTGAGGCGCGCGGGCCCCTTGGCCGAGAACCAACGCTCGCCCGCTTCGACGTGCGCGTCGCACTCTTTCGCGAAGCGCTCGACGTCGATGGTCGCCATGGAGCGAGGATAGATCACGTCGCAGCGCGATCCCGAGACTCGTCCGCCGAGGGCCTCGGCGATGGTCGACGCCGTGTGCCAGTGACCCAGGCGATGCCCCATGGAGTTGAGGGTGACGCTCGCGATGAGCGCCGCGATCCCGAGCCCAACGAGGCCCGGCCTCCGTCCTCGCCACACGAGCGCGAGGCGACCTTCGGGGGTCCGCCCGAGGAGCGGCGAGAGCAGGCCGAGCGCGACGAGCGTGGCCGCGGTGCCCGCGCGGTACGAGAGCAGCCCGCGCGCGTCGATGACGGTGTCGTAGAGGGTGCCGCTGAAGTACCCGACGAACGGGTCGTACGCGAAGATCATCGGGCTCGTGTAGAAGCGCACGCCGCTCACGAGCATGGACGCGAGGGGCCCCGCGGCCCCCGCGGCGACGGCGACGACGACGCGGAGCTTGGTCCGGTCGACACGGACGCGGCGCGCGGGCTCGGCGGCGACGGCCCCCCACGCGCCCGCGAGCACGGCGCCGGGCGCGGGGCCGATCGCAAAATGAGCGCTCCCGCCCGCGAAATCGCAGAGGCCCGATCGGAGGCCGTGCGCGACGCAAAGGAGGTATGCGACGGCGGCGAAGGCCGCGCCGTTCGCGGCGCCGCGGGCCAAGGTCGCGAACGGATCGGCGTCGCGCCGATCGACGGCGCCGAGCTCGATCGCGGTCGTGATCGCGACGGTGAAGGGGAGGACCAAGCCCGCGGCGACCGCGGCCTCGTAGCCCGGACCGTCGAACAACGGCACGAACCCGATCGCGCCGAGCGCGAGCGCCGTGACGACGAGGCCGATCAACGAAGCGCGAGAGCGAAGGAACGGGCTCACGGCAGGACGACCCCGATCCCCACGGCCCCGAACCCGCTCGCGACAGGCACCTCGTGGATCTCGACCTGGGGATTTTGAAAGACGAAATGATCGCGCACGAGCGGGAAGAGAAGGCCCCCGTCGGCCTCGATGCGGATCCCCTCGGTGACGAGCCATTGCACGCGGGGCCCCGCGGTGACCGAGGCCCACGGCCTCCACACGTCGAGCGGGCTCCTCACGCCGGAGCCGCGGGCGTGCAGCGCGCCCGCGTCGAGCCCCACGCAGGGCCGCACGAGCAGCGCCTCCACGCGCAGAGCCCACGGGCAGCCCGAGACCCGCGCGGCGTAGAGCCGAAAGGTCGCGCGCCCCGCCGTCGTGAGCACGTCGGCGCTCTCGGCCACCGCGAGCGAGAAGCGGACCGCGAGCGAGAGGCCGGGCGCCCATTGGCTCAGGTCGAAGAACGGCGCGACCCCGAGCGAGGCCTTGGGCGCCGACGCGCCGAGCACCACGAGCTGCGCGCCGGACGCGATGGCGAAGGTGGACGGCGCGCGCTTCACGGGCGCCTCGACGCGCGGCGCGGTGCCTTGCTCCTCGGGCTTGTTTTTAGGCTTGGAAATCGCGCGGGGCGGGGGCTTCGTGCCGGGCGGCGGGCCCTCGTCGATCGCGAGCGCGGTCATCAACGCGAGCGCGGAGACGAGCACCTCGCAGCTCCGGCCGGGCACCTCGCGGGTGCGCACCTCACCCGAGACCTCGGTGATGCGCAGCGCGCCGATGATCGCGACGCCCGCGCGATCGATCCGCACGTCGAGCGATCGCGCGGGCGCGTCGGGCTCGGCCACCGAGAGTCCCCTCGCTTCGCGGCGGAGCGCATCGAAAAAAGCGAGGTCGGCCCCGGGGCACGCGTCCCCGCCGAACGTGACGTGAACGGGATCCGCGGCGCGCGCGGAGGCCGCGGCGAAGAGCGAAACAGCAACGAGGAGCGACGTGACGAGCGGGCGCAGAACGGCAACCATATCGCAGACTCGGTCGTGTGAACCGTGCCCCGAGTTGAAAGCCCACGGCCATCTCGCTAGGCTCCGCGCGCCCATGAGGACGGCCCCTGTGTCATCACGCTTTCGATCCGCGGCGATCACGTCCGTTGCCGCAGCGATCACGTCGCTCACGGCGGGCTGCTTCCTCACCGACACGGGGCTCGAACCGCCCACGGATCTGCCGTATTTCCCAACGGCGCTCGCGGTCTCGCCCGGACGCACGGCGCTCTACGTCATCAACTCGGACTTCGATCTCCAATACAACGCGGGCACCGTGCAGGCGATCGACCTCGCGAGCCCCGCGGGCGGGCTCTACCAAGGCGGCCTGCGCCCGCGCCTCCTCGCGCTGCTCGACGCGCTCAACGTCCCCGGCGCGCAGGCCTCCACCGCGTGCAAGGCGGTGGGGCTCGAAGAGAACGACAACCGCATCATCGACGTGAGCCCGTGCAAGCCGCTCGTCTTCCGCTCGGATCGCGTCACGGCGCCGGGCGCATCGCCGGTCAAGGCGTTCGCGACCATCGGCGCGTTCGCGTCGGGCGCGACCATCATTCAGCGGCCCGACGGGCCGGGGCTCCGGCTCTTCGTCACCGTGCGCGGCGATCCTTCGGTCACGTGGTTCGAGCTCGCGGACGACAGGCCCGACGGCGCGGGGATGGTCCCGCCCGCGTACGCGTGCGCCGATCGCAACGACGCCGCGTGCTTCGACTGCGCGGCCGACGGCGAGGTGCGGCGCTGCGGCGACACGCATCGCATCGGCGTCGATCCGTTCGACAACCCGCGCAACCTCACGCTCCCCGTCGAGCCCGCGGGCATCGACATCGCGTCCGACGCCGAGTCGATCCTCGTCGCGCACCAGACGGAGAAGGCCGTGAGCCTCTCCATCAACCGGTGGACGAACGCGCCGGTGCTCTCGTTCGTGCTCTCCAACCTGCCGGACGGGCCGACCGAGGTGACGCGCGTGCCCATCCCGCGCCTCTCGCGCGCGCAGAAGCAGCTCGGCCATCTCTTCTCGTACGAGCCCGGCTTCTTGATCACGTACCGCGCGGCCGCGCAGCTCGATCTGTTCCGCTACCACGACGACGCGCTGGCGAGCCCGCCGCGGCCGTTCGTGACGCGCGCGAGCGCGACGGGCATCGGGCTCGCCGCCGACGGCAAGGACTCGCGCGGCATCGCGATCGACGACGGGCCGCGCGTCGCGTGCGAGGACGCGTGCTGCGCCGAGGGCCAGTGCGGCGACACCGATCTCGCGTGCCTGCGCGCGTGCGCGGACGTGCCGCTCCGCGTGTTCGTCGCGAACCGCGCGCCGGCGTCGCTCGTGGTCGGCACCATCGAGACCAAGGTGATCGAGAACGGGAGCGAAGGCGGCGACGGCGCGTTCGACGTGGTCAAGCTGACCGAGCTCGCGCCGCTCGCGGTGGGCGCCTCCAAGGTCGCGATCGGCAAGGTGCTCGACATGGACGGCAAGCTCGCGACGCGCGTCTTCGCGGTCGCGTTCGACTCGCGCACCATCTTCTCGTACGACCCCGAGGGCAGGCGCATCGACGCGAGCATCCGCACCGGCCGCGGCCCGCACCCGATCGCGTTCGACGTGAGCGACGGGAGCGACGGCGACGTGCCGCACGCCTTCATGTACGTCGGACACTTTACGGACTCGTACCTCAGCGTGGTGGATCTCGATATGCGCCGCGCCACGTTCGGCTCGATGTTCGCCTCCATGTCGAGCCCCAACCCGCCGAGGTCCTCGCGATGACGACGAGAACGCCGCGAAGGCCACGAACCATGAAGGTCCGAAGCATCGCGCTCATGATGGCCGCCCTCCCCGCCCTCCCCGCGGCGTTCGCCGCGATGGAGACCGCCGGGTGCGCGCCCGCGCCGGTCACCGTGCCCACGCGATCGCTCGAACGATCGGGCCGCCTCTCGTTCGTGTGCTTGGGCCCGCCCGGGTCGAGCCACGAGATCCGTCCCATCACCGACTGCTCGATCCAGCAGGTCTCCGAGATCAGCGACTACGGCGATCCCGACGCGGGCCCGGACAGCGGGCTCATCGTCCCGCACCTCTACGCGCTCGTCACGCAGACCACGCGCGGCGAGATCGCGGTGGTCGACACGTCGGCGCGCAACAACCCCGTGCTCGACGAGGATCCCTCGGTGCCGGGCGCGAACTTCTTGCCCGTCGGCGCGCAGCCCGACGCGATCCTCTCCACGAAGGGCGGCGTCGCGACGTACGTCGGCGTCACCGAGATCGGCAAGCCCGGCATCTTCGTGCTCCCGTCGAAGCGCATCCGGCCCGCGGCCTCCAAGGCGGTCGACGTGACCATCGACACCGACGGGGGCGCGGGCGGGCAAGGCGGACAGGGCGGGCAAGACACGGTCGTCTCCGCGAAGGACGTGCAGACCTTGAGCTCGTGGCCGGCGTGCGCGCTGCCCTCG
>CAYTJL010000127.1:0-27033 GCA_964437785.1 uncultured Polyangiaceae bacterium | reverse complement strand
ATCCGCAGCAGGGGTATCCCCAGCAAGGGTATCCGCAGCAGGGCTATCCGCCCGGCTACGGATATCCGCCGGGGTACGGGTATCCGCCCGGGTATGGCTATTATCCGCCCGGGTACGGCTACGCGCCGCCCGCGGGCCCGCCGCCGCCTCCGCCCCCCAAGAAGACGGGACGGCGCGTCGTCATCCGCGTCAACCCGTTCGACGCCATCTTCCGCAGGCTGAGCTTCGGCGCCGAGGTGGCCATCATCGGGCCGCTCGCCATCGAGTTCACGCCCGCGTGGATCTTCGACAACCCGCACGAATTCCTCTCGACCAAGGGGTACGTGCTCGGCGGCAACATCGGTATCTACATCGGCGGCAAGGCGCTCGAAGGCATGTGGCTCAAGGGGTACGCCGCCTACGAGAACTTCGAGGCCGTCCTCTCGAACCCCGACGATCCCAACATCAAGAGCGCGCCCAAGCGCTTCACCACCGGCGTGTTCGGCCTCTTGTTCGGCGACACGTGGATCTTCGGCAACAAGTACGCCGGCTTCGCGCTCTCGGCGGGCATCGGCATCGGCGTCGCCACCCACGGCTCCGAGGACATGGTCGTGCAAGGCGACCCGTCGCGCGGCATCCCGTCGTACAGCTACACGCTCTTCGACAAGCTGGAGAAGGTCCGCTTGCTCGGGTCGCTCGGCCTGGGCGTCGCGTTTTAACCGCATCTCCAGTGTCCCTCCTCGACGCAGCCAAACGAGCCTCGCTGCCCGGCCCTTGGTCACAAGGAGTCAAGCTCGCGCGCGAAGGTGCGGTGATCGGCGTGGGCAAAGCAGGAGACGCCGTCACGGTCCGGGTGCGCGCGCCGGGCCAGCCCGTAGCGCCCACGGTCACGCTCTATCCGAGCGACGAAGAGTGGACCTGCGATTGCGACGGCAAGGTCGACCCTTGCGCGCACGTCGCCGCGGCCGTCATCGCGTGGTCACAGGGCTCGATCGCGGCCCAAGAGTCGTCCTCTCCTTCGGCCGCGAAGAGCGAAGCGCAGACCAAGGCCCCAGTCGCCGTCTCCGCGCCTTCGGCCACGATTCGCTACAAGCTCCGGCCCGAGCGCGGCTCCATCCACTTCTCGCGGTGGGCCGTGCGCGACGGGCGCGAGGAGGTCATCCGAGGCTCCATCATGGGTCCTTTGGGAGCGTCGTTGGGCCTCACCCCCACGCGCGAAGATCAGACCATCGATCGTCTGGTGAGCGCCAAACAACCAGGGTATTTCCCGCCCGAGCGCGTGGCCGACATCTTCGAGGCGCTCGCCTCGTGCCCCGACGTCCGCCTCGGAGACGCTTCTGTCCGCACCTCGCGTGAGGCCGTGTCGCCGTGCGGCGCGATCATCGATCATGGGGAGTCCGGCGTCGCCCTCGTGATCGACAAAGATCCGCGCGTGACAGGCGTCGTCGCCGGAGGTGTGGTGATGCTCGGCGACGTGATCCACCCGATGAGCGAGACCGAGCTCTCGGGACCTTCGCTCGAGAAGCTCCCGATCCGACGTGTCTTTGCGCAATCCAACCTGGGTGTGTTGGTGAGCGAGGTGCTCCCGCCGCTCGAACGGCGCATCCCCATCACGGTCGAGACATCGAGGCTCCCGTCGGGGAGGCGCCGATCCAAACCGCTGCTCTTGTTCGATCTCGCGATGGAAGAGCGCGCGCTCGTGGTGACGCCGACCCTCGTGTACGGCGACCCTCCCGAGGCGCGCATCGAGAACGGGCGCGTGATTCACGTTCAAGGCCCCATGCCCATCCGCGACGAGGCCATGGAGCGCGCGCTCGTCGACAGGCTCCGCGGCGCGCTCAACTTGGTGACGGGCCGCTCGGTGCGGTTCGAAGGCGCGGACGCCGCGCGCTTCGCGAGCGAGCTCGTGGCGTGGACCGCGGCGAGCCGCGACGTGGTCGCGCGCGGCGACGCGTTCTCGGGAGGCGCGCTCGTCCCTCATCTCTCGACCGGCGATCAATCGTTCCATCTGCGCTTCGATCTCGAAGGCGAAGGCGCGCGCGAGGCGGTCCCCGGTGGGGGCTCGGGCTCCGCAGGCGGACCCTCCGCCCCCACGCCCCCGCACGCCAGCGGGGAGGCGGTGATGCGCGCGTGGCAAGACGGGCTGTCGCTCGTGCCGCTCGAAGGCGGCGGGTTCGCGCCGATCCCGCTCGCGTTCCTCGCCGAGCACGGCGACAAGATCGCGGACCTCTACGCGGCAAAGCAGCAAGACGACACGATCTCGGCCGTCGCGCTCCCTTCGCTCGCCGCGCTGTGCACCGCGCTCGATCACCCGCCGCCTCCGCGGCTCGACGCGCTTCGGCCCTTGTTCGAAGGCTTCGATCGCCTCCCTCACCCTTCCCTCCCGCGCGACCTCGACGCTTCGCTCCGGCCCTACCAAGAGTCCGGCGTCGCGTGGCTCTCGTTCCTGCGCGACGCGGGGCTCGGCGCTGTGCTCGCCGACGACATGGGCCTCGGCAAGACGTTGCAGATGATCGCCGCGCTCAAGGGCCGATCGCTCGTCGTGTGCCCGCGCAGCGTGGTCCACAACTGGGCCGCCGAGATCCGCCGCTTTCGGCCGGGCCTGCGCGTCGCGCTCTACCACGGCCAGAAGCGCGCGATCGATCCGTCGGCCGACGTGACGCTCACCACGTACGCGATCATGCGGCTCGACGTCGAGGCGCTCGCGCAGCAAGCGTGGGACGCGATCGTCCTCGACGAGGCGCAGGCCATCAAGAACCCGAGCAGCCAAGTGAGCCAAGCGGCCTACGATCTCCGAGGATCGTTCCGCGTCGCGCTCAGCGGCACGCCCATCGAGAACCGCCTCGAAGAGCTGTGGAGCTTGCTCCACTTCACGAACCCCGGCCTCCTCGGCGGCCGATCGAGCTTCCGCGATCGGTACGCCTCCCCCATCGAAGCAGGCGACGCGCGCGCGCTCGCGCGGCTCCGCGCCAAGATCAAGCCCTTCGTGCTGCGCAGGGCGAAGCGCGAGGTGCTCCCCGATCTGCCGCCGCGGACCGAGTCGATCGTCTACGTCGAGCTCGGCGACGACGAGCGCGCGGTCTACGACGTGGTCCGCGCCGCTGCGCGCGCCGACGTCGCCGAGAAGCTCGCGCACGGCGCGAGCGTCTTGGTCGCGCTCGAGGCGCTCCTCCGCCTTCGCCAAGCGGCGTGTCACACCGCGCTCGTGCCCGGGCAACGTGGCGAGTCGTCGTCGAAGATCGAGCGGCTCGTCGAGGTGCTCGCCGACGTGGTCGCCGAGGGGCACAAGGCGCTCGTCTTCTCGCAGTGGACGTCGCTCCTCGATCTCGTCGAGCCCGCCCTTCAAAACGAGGGTATTTCGTTCACGCGCCTCGACGGCTCGACGCGCGATCGCGCGAGCGTGGTCGACGCGTTCCAGTCCGCGTCGGGGCCTCCGGTGATCTTGATCTCGCTCAAGGCGGGCGGCACCGGGCTCAACCTCACGGCCGCCGATCACGTGTTCTTGCTCGACCCGTGGTGGAACCCCGCGGTCGAAGATCAAGCCGCCGATCGCGCGCACCGCATCGGGCAGGACAAACCCGTGATGGTGTATCGCTTGGTCGCCAAGGACACGGTCGAGGAGGGGATCCTCGCGCTCCAAGAGAAGAAGCGCAGGGTGGCGGACGCCGCGCTCGGAGGCGCGGATCAAGCGGCGTCGATCACGCGCGACGATCTGCTCGCGCTGCTCGCGTGATCGCGATCAGTTGCGCGCGCGGAGCATCACGATCTCGCGACCGCCGCCCACGTTGAGGCGCATCGAGCGCTCACCGACGAGGCGGAGCTGGACCTCCTCGCGGCCGCCGCCGTCGTCGCGCTGGAAGGTCATCCACACGTGATCCCCTTCGACGCGCGCGACCTTGAACGTCCCGCTGCGCGGGGGCTCCGCGGGGATGGTCACCGTGACCTTGTTTCCATTGAGCTCCAGGGCCGTGCCCTTGACCCACCCGGTCGCCTTTTGGAGCTCGCTCACCGGGACATTTTCAACGCTCTCCCCGAGCCACCGGCCCTGGAGCCGATCTTTGGGAGATTTCTCGCACCCGGCCGCCGCAGGCAGGGTGATCGCCAAGGCCAACGCCGTCTTGATGGGAGCGCGCATGGTTACTCCTTCGAGCCGGAATCTCCGGCCTTTTGCGAATGGTAAGGAGCGCGCGATCGTTCGGCCAAATATGTGTGGTGAAAAGGGTTACATAGGCACTAAACACACATCTTATGGACAGTGATCCCTGTGCGCGGCTCTTGTGTTAAACGGCATCGGCCTTGATCACACCGTTCTTCCATAAGCGTCTCTCCGCCGATGGGCAGAAGGCGATCCTCACGCGCGTCCTCGACGTCACGCGCACGCGGAGCGCCCATGGCCCCGTGTCCGTGGTGTTCGATCTCGACGGCACGTTGATGGACAACCGGCCGCGCGTCGTCGCGATCCTTCACGAGCTCGCGGAGCACTGGCGCGATCGCCACCCGGAGGCTGCGGCGGCGTGCGCGCGCGCGCAGGCGGACGGCATCGTGTACGGCTTCATCGAGAACCTGCGGCGCCTCGGCGTCGAGGGCGCGACGCTGCACGAGGAGGGCCTCGCGTTCTGGAAGGCGCGCTTCTTCGCCGACCCGCACGTCAAGCACGACGTCGAGGTCGCGGGCGCGCGCGCGTTCGCGTGGGCGTGTTACGAGGCGGGCGCGATCGTCGTGTACCTGACCGGCCGCGATCTCCCGAACATGGCGCTCGGATCGTTCGCGAGCCTGCGCGACCTGGGCTTCCCCATCGGCATCATCGGGACCGAGCTCGTGGTCAAGCCGACGTTCGAGATGCCCGACGCCGACTTCAAGCGCGAGGTCGCGCCCGCGTTCCGCAGGATCGGCGACGTGATCGCGGTGTTCGACAACGAGCCCGCGAACGTGAACCTCTTCTTGGAGACGCACCCGAGCACGATCGGCATCTTCCTCGACACGCAGTGCGCGCCCAATCCGCCGGACCTCGATCCGCGCGCGCACGTCGTCGTCTCCTTCGAGATGAAGCCGTGAATCGCCGCGCCGCCGCGCTGGTCGCCGCCGCGGTGATCGCCGCGTTCGCGTTCGCTCCGCTCGCGTCGTGCGGGACGTCGTCAGGCCCGAACGGATCGCCCGACGCGGGTCCGAGCCCCAACGCGAGCATCTTGCCCGCGCCGCTCGCGACCGAAGCGCCCGAGCTCATCGCCTCCGCGATGACGCCGTCGCAAGCGGACGCGGCGCTGATCGACGGCAAGCTGCTCGCCGCGGACGCGTCCGCGCCGCAGCCCCCGCCCGAGAGCCTCGCGCCCGGGCTCGCGCTCCCCGCCGAGACACCCGTCTCCAAAGATCTCACCGGCGTGACGCTCGACGCGATCTTCCGCTGGCGCGATCTCCCGCCTCCGTACAAAGCGCCCGAGGTCTCGGCCGAAGGGCTGCGCGAGGCGCTCAAAGCGACCTCGCTCCAATGGAAGATCGATCTCACCGAGACGGGCCGGATGCGCATCGAGTTCGCGTCGGCGGCGCTGCCCCTCGTCGCTCGCTCCGAGATCCGCGCGAGGACCGAGCGTTATGGGCATCTCGTGCTCTGGCCCAACGCGACGAGCTACCGCGTGGTGCCGCCCGGCGCGCTCCGCACGTTGCTCGGCGAGCACCGCGTGGACGTGACGCCGCTCTCGGTGGGCGCGACCAAGTCACAAGGCGAAGGCAAGCGCCTCGGCGTCACGGTCCGCAAGGTGGAGGTCACGTCGTCGCTCGGCTCGCTCAAAATGGAGCTCGGCAAGATCAACGAGGCTGGGGAGGGCGGGGCCCTCCTCTGCAGGGCGCTCGTCGAGATCATCGGCGTCGATCCCAAGTCGCCCGCGTGCGTCGCGGGTGAGGCGCCGCTCCATGCAGCGTATTCGTGGCAGGAGGGAGGGGGCATTACGCTGGAGGTCACAGCGCTGCAAAAGCGCACGGATTTGTCGTCCAACGCGCTCCTCATGCCCCCTCCGGGCGCGGCGCCGCAAAAGGGTGGTCTGCCGCTCCCGCCTTATGGCATCTTCCTCACGCAAGCTCAGCTCGCGGCCTTCCGAACGGTCGCCTCGCCGCTCCAACCGAGCAAGGACCCGAGCGCGCCGGGCGAAGGCATCGTCGCCGCCAACGGCGGTGACATGCTCATGTATCTGCTCGTCGACGGCGTCCCCGCGGTGGCGGTCCCGCCGGGCGCAGAGCGGTATTTGATCGGGCCGCAACGAGGCAAGTATTCGCTCCAATGGCGCACGTTTTTAGGGGAGCGCGTGCTCCCACCGCGCGTCGTCGAGGCGCCCGCGCGCGTCACCTACGGGGTCGCGTCCGACGCGGGCGCGCCGGACGGAGGATGAACCGTTGAGCGCCGCGCCCGTCCCGGATCACCTCACGTCGCGCCACACCCTCGCTGTCCGCTTCTGCGAGACGGACCTGATGGGGATCGTCCACCACGCAAACTACCTCGTTTATTTCGAGGCCGGGCGGGTCGATTGGCTCCATCGGCGCGGCGTCTCGTACGAAAATTGGGCAAAGCAAGGTGTCCACCTGCCTGTGGTAGACGCGAAGCTCCGGTATCGGAAGGCCGCGCGCTTCGACGAGACCTTGGTGGTGGCGACGACGTGCGCCGAGGTCACGCGCGTCACCGTGCGTTTTGCGTACGTCATCACGAGGGGCAAAGACGTGCTCTGCGAGGGCGAGACGCTGCTCGCGTGCGTGGGCCACGACCTCACGCCGAAGCGCATCCCGCCTTATGTGGCGGAGGTCTTGAGGAGCGCGGAGCTGCCGTAAGCCGTACGTAAAGGGCTGTCAGCGGCCCGCGCAGCGAGGGTCGTTGAGCTTGACGCGAACCCCCTTGTTCGAAGGGAGGAGCGTGTTCCACCGGGCGGTGACGGAAGGATCGCCGGTGAAGATGTCGATGTGCTTGCCCGTGACCTTGATCCCGCGGTCCTCGGCGACGAAACAACCATCGTGCGGCGGGCCGCTCTCGCGCGGGAGCCCCACCGCATCGGGGATGAAGACGGACGCGCCGAGCGGGATCAACGTGGTGTCGACAGCCACGCTCCGAAGCGGCGTGATGGGCTTGCCGGCGGCGCCGCGCCCGTGCGGGAAGCGCGCGGGGTCGAGGCGCTCAAAACAGATCTTCTGGCTCGTCCGCGGGCAGACGGCCGCGCACGCGCAGTCTCGTTTGGCGAAGCTCACCGTCTCTCCGCCCGTGAGCTTGCCGCTGCCCTGCACGCACACCTGATCGTGAAAGGCCTTGGTCACGGGCGCGATGGGCGCGCACGACGCGTCGTACAAGGTCGCGTCTTTGGCGCCTGCGCCCTCGCGCGGGAAGTCATAATAGGTGTTGCGATAGAGCTCCTCGGCGGGAGCGTCGTTGATGACGGCCCGCGGCGTGCCGCCGAAGTCGACCACCATCACATCGGGCTTGTCGGACGTGGCCTTGGCGGGCGCCGGCAGAGGCGTGATCGACTCATCGTTGCCTTTCCATCGCTCCGCGGGCTTGGCCGCGTTCACCTCTTCGATCTCGTCGACCCAATCGTTGCCCCCTTTGCTCGCGCCGCACCCTACGAGGAGCAGCGCGGAGAAGGGCCACGCCCACGCGCGCGTCATCGCCCGCCCCGCATGATCTCGCGGACGAGCACCTGCGCCGCCGCCGCAGGGACGTCGAGGGTGATCCACAGCTCGGGCGCCTCGGCGCGCGTGCGGCCGACGGCGAACAGCGCCGGCGTCACGTCGGTGGGCGCGGGCGTCCTGCGCATCACCGCGAGGATGCGCGGCAAATCGGCGAGCATGACGAACGCTGTGTCGTCGCCGAGCCCCTTGAGCGCGGACGCCATCGGGCCCTCGTTGAGGCGAGGCCCCTCTTTGATGAGCTCGCGGAGCGCGTCCTTCGGATCGAGGCCCGCCGCGGCCCAAAAGGTCTTGTCTTGGACCAAATACAAGAGGTCAATCGCCTTGGGCGTCTCCCCGGGCGCGGGCGCCGCGGGAGGGGCCTTGTCGTCCTTCTTGGCTTTGTCGTCCTTCTTGGCTTTGTCGTCCTTCTTGGCGTCTTTCGGAGGGGCCTTGTCGTCCTTCTTGGCCGCGGCTTTGTCGTCTTTTTTGAGAGGGGCCTTGTCGTCCTTCTTGGCCTTGTCGTCTTTTTTGCCGGCCTCGCCCGCGTCCTTCTCCTCGCGCTCGAAGTGGACCTTGCCCACGTCGCCCGCCAGGTTCTCGACCACGGCTTTGCCCGGCGCGGCGAGGATCCCCTTCTTTTCGAGCGCGGCTTTCACCCCCTTCGATCCGAGGAGCGCCACGAGATCGGTGATGGCCTTCTTGGTCCTCTCCTCGTCGGCGGCGGGCGCGCGGACGTAGCCTGTGGGCCCGGTGCCCGCGAAGGTGACGCCCAGCGCGGTGACCTCGCCGCGCGCCTCGGCCATCGCCTCGAGCGCGGCCGTGATGGCCTTTTTATCGTCGTCCGAGAGATCGCCCGCGAGCTTGGCGAGCGCCTCCATCTGCGCGGGGGCCGCGGCCTTGCGCGCCTCGGGCGACTCTCTCCACATCACCGCGACCGACGCCCCGCGCGGCAAATCCAAGATGGGTTTGTGATCGCCGACAGCGATCTTGGAGAGCGCTTTGGCCGCCGCCCCGCCGCCCGGCTTGGGCGTCGCCACGAAGCGCGCGCGGATGTTCTGACCGTCGATCGAGAGGGTGAGGCGCGCGCCTTTGGCGTCGGCGAGCACGTCGAAGAGCGTGTCGGTGAGGGTGCCAATCGGCAAGACGGGGCTCCCGATGCGGGCGCCCCGCTCGCGCGCCGCGCGCGCCTCGGCCAAGACAGGCCCGGAGAGCGCAGACTCGGGCACCTCAATCACCATGTCTTCTTTGGGCGGCGGGCGCGTCGCCAGCGTGCGCACCAGATAAGGCCCCACCGCGCTGAGGTCGTCGTTGGTCTTGGCGAGGAGCAGATAATTGCCCATCGTCGCTACGGCGTAACCGCGGCTGCCACCGTCTTTGGGCTCGATCCACGTGATGCCCGAGGGCTCGCGACGCGCCTTGAAGCGCGCCTCTTCCCCTTTGGTGAGCTGATCGGTGAGCCGCTCGCCCGATTTGACGTGCAGCGCGATCGCGCCGAAGCTCGGTTGATCGTTGGGTTTGACCATCGCGCCGAGCGCGGGCACGGCCTCGTCGATCTCGGCGGCGTACGTGACGGGCAGGCCCGCGAGCGTCATCACGGTCGCGCCGAAGCTCTGCGGGAGGAACAACGCGGGGCCGCCGAGCGCGGTGCGCGCCTTGGCCCACGTGGCTTGAGGCGCGGGCAGCACGACCTCCGCGACGAGCCCTCGAGGCGCGGGCAGAGGGCTCATGTCGACCACCGCGGCGCCGGCGTCGACGTCGTTGGACGACGAGCACGCGACCGGGGCCGTGCACGCGAGCGCGAGGGAGGCAATCAGCGCGAGGGAGCGGAGCCTTTTCATGGCGACGAAGACCCTACCATTTCGCGGGCGAAGCGACATCATCCTCTGGCTTTTTTGGCCTGCGTAGGAGGGAACAGCGCGGAGATCTCGAGCACTGGGATGACGCGCTCGGCGCTCCCATCGTGGTAGACGATCTCATGCGTGTCGATGGGCGGCGATAGCACCGGATTGTCTCTCCGTTTGAGCCTCCCGCTCCCGAACGAGCTCTCCTCGAAAATATCTCCTCGTTTGTCGACGTTCCAACAGAGGATCACGTCGATGGCGTCGAAGAAATGATGAATTGGGTTGTCCGCCGTGACCTCGAGCTTGAATTCGACACGAACGAGAGGCTTCCGTGATGCGGTGAGCTTGGGATCACGCAGCTTGCCGATGGCGTCGACCCCCTCACTGGCATCGTACTCCACGACGTGAATCGGCATCTCAAGGCGCCCCGCCAGGAGCCCATAAACATAGAACAGCTCCTGCTCGCTCTGCGGCGCCTTGATGAGCAGGGAGTACCCATCCTCCAGAGCACGGAGCCCCGTGACCTCCATGGGGTCGATCCCATCTCGCTTATTCTTGGACGAGATCCATTGCTCGACTGTTTCGAGCCTGTCAGCCATTTGCTTGACCTCACGGTCCTTGCGCCGCTCGAAGGTCGCGCGCTTGAGCCGCTCCACCCAGTCGAGGAAGCTCTTATGCTTCAGCGCGCCGCGGAGCACGGTGACGAGCGCATCGACGACCTTGGAGTCGAGCGTTCCCCGATTGGATACGTCGTTACGATTGGCGGTGAGGCGGAAGCTCTGATGGTTGACGAAGACCTTCCAATTTCTGAGGTTGTTGAGCTCAAATCGCAACTTTTGCCCCGACGCCTCGTCGAGCGCTTTGCGGAGCAGGTCATTTCGCTGCGTGATAGGGATGAAGTCGCGGCAGAGCCAAAGCCCAAAGCGCTCTTCAAAGCTGTAAACGCCGGTGTGCCCTTGCCAGCGCGCCTCAGAGTAGGTATCGAGCTGCCTCCTGTGTCCCTCCACCCGAGCGACGATGGAGAGCCCGTCCTCGGTTGACCACGAGTTGGGGTCCGTGAGCCGGAGCGCGCTTTTGTCGTCTCTCATCCTCCCAGCGCCTGCGCTCCGATATTCGTCGGCGAACCTGTGTCCATACGCCACGAGGCCTGGATCGCCTTTATGGGCCTTGACGTCATCGTCCATCCACGCGGCGAAGAAGCTTTTGTCTCGCGAAGAGGGACCAAAGCCGATGGGGTGATACCCCTTCTCCCCATTGATACGGAGCATCACTTGGATAGGCCGCAGCTCGCCCTCGTGCGTCCGAAGCGCGCCCACGATCTCATCTTTGTTGGCAATGGCGTTGTGGAAGTCGAGGCGATGCGTGAAGAGCCCCGAGCGGATGTCCCCAATCGCGGTGAACCAATCACAATAAGATTCGATCCTCGAACGGTCGAGCAAGTCGAGGCGGTCTTCGAAGTTGAGCCGCTCGATGAGGATCACGGTCCCGGCGGAGCCGTCGATGCCGATCTCGTCGATTTCGCGGCGAAGCGGCTCATCTCGCCCGAGGGGCGCCTCCGGGATCTCCACGTCTTCCCGCTCATGAGGCATATCGAGCTTGGTCAAGAGCCAAGGCTCCGAAGCGCTTACGCGCGTCGCGACGGAGAGCCGCCTGCAATCAAAATAGAGCTTGGTGCCATGACCTTTATAGCCGATGGATTGCTGCGCGCGCGCCTTCGCTGACGCACCAACACCCCAGAAGGCTTCGAGCCGATCGCGATCCATCCCTTCGCCGTTGTCGGCGAGCACGACGTTGACCTCGTTGCGCTGGTCCTTGACGGTCTTGATCCAGACCTTCTGCGCCCCGTGGTCCTTTGCGTTGGAGATTGCCTCGCGGAGCACCTCGAGCGCGCTCACCTTGTTCTCCGAGAGCTCGCGGATCAGGTTTCGGATGTCGAAGTTCCGTTTGATGGGCATGGCGGCTCTCCAGGCGCTCTGTGCTCGCCTAATACTACCGGCGGTAGGGCGGCCTAACTATTTTCTGTGGCCCCTCGGATGGGTGTTACCCTCGGAGGCCCCGCATGGCAACGCCCCCGCGATCTTCGCAGCCGGACGGAGCAGAGCTGCTCCCGGACGAAGATTTGATCGAGGAACGAAGCCAATCGTACACGCGACGCCTCGGCTCGAAAGCAAAGGCCGCGCTCGAGCTCGCGGGCGACGACGGCGAGGCCACGATCCCGATCCTCGATCCGATCTCGATCCCGAGCCCCGACACCGCGGACACAACGCGCGTCTACGAGACCGGCGACATCGTCGCGGGGAAATACAAGCTCCAGAAGATCATCGGCAGGGGCGGCATGGGCGCGGTGTGGCAAGCGCACAACATCGCGCTCGACGTCGACGTCGCGGTCAAGCTCATCCGCCGCGATCGCGCGGCGCCCGAGGCCGCAGGCCGCCTGTTGCAAGAGGCGCGCGCCGCCGCGAGGCTCAAACACCCGTCGATCGTGCGCATGTTCGACGTGGGCGAGAGCGAGCTCGGCGACCCGTTCATCGTGATGGAGCTGCTCCACGGCGAGCCGTTCTCGACGATCCTCCGCCGCAAGGGGCGCATCTCGGCGACGGTCACGGTGCAGACGTTGTTGCCCGTCGCCGCCGCGCTCGAATCGGCGCACAAAAAAGGCATCGTCCATCGCGATCTCAAGCCCGACAACATCTTGATCGTGACCGACGAAGGCGGGGCGCTCGTGCCCAAGATCATCGACTTCGGCATCGCGAAGCTGCTCGCGCCGGACATCGCCGATCGTCACGTCACCATGGCGGGCGAGGTGATCGGCAGCCCCGATTACATGTCGCCCGAGCAGGCCAAAGGCGCGGAGAACGTCGATCATTTGACCGACGTTTGGGCCTTCTCGGTGCTGCTCTTCGAAACGATCACGGGCAAGCGTCCGTTCGACGGGCCCAACTACAACGCGCTCATCGCGGCCATCCTCACGTCGCCTCCGCCGCGCATCCCGACCGCGCTCGCGGACAACGCGCTCTGGTCCATCATCGAGAAGGGCTTCTCCAAAGAGCCTCAAGAACGCTGGCCGTCGATGCGCGCGTACGGCGTCGCGCTCGCGGCGTGGGCCATCGAGCACGACGTCGAGGACGACGTCACCGGCGCTCCGATCGCGAAGCAATGGCTCGACGGAAAGAAGCCTCGCCGCCTCTTCACGGTGATGCCCGAGATGGAGAACGCGCCGCCCGCCGTGCTCCCCGCTGCAGGCGCGCCGCCTCCCTCGCAGCCTTCGCCCGGCGATGCGCCGCCGTCTTCGCACGGCTCGCACGGCGCTCCGCCCTCGCACCACGCGCAACACGTCGCGCCCGTCATGGTACCCGCGCCGTTGCAGCACCCGTCGGTGCCGCCGCCCGCGCGCTCGAAGTCGCGCGGCGCTCCGGCGTCGATCCTCGTGATGCTCGTGCTCGTCGTGGGCGGAGGTATCGCGACCGCGGGGTATTTCGCGCGCGAGGACATTCAGCGCCTGATCAGCGGCGCGCAGCCGTCGGCCTCCGCGTCCGTCGCGGCTGCGCCTTCGATGAGCGCGCCGCCCGTCGCGAGCACGGCGCCGATCGCGAGCGCGGAGCCTCCGCCGAGCGCCGCGCCGCCGCCGAGCGCGTCTTCGCCCGTGCTCAAAGGCAAGCTGCCAAAGCCCAAAGCGCCGAGGGTCGGGCCCATCAAGTTTTAACAGGTTGCTTATCGAGAGGGCGTGCTAACAAGGGCGCATGCGATCTCGTCCTTGGTCGTGGCTCTCTTCGATGCTCGCGGTCGTGCTCATGGGGGCCGGCGCGGTGGGTTGTCAGGGTTGCTCCGCGCAGCCCCCGAGCGGGCCCGCCGCGGCTCCCTCGGCCTCCTCCGAAGCGGGCAAACCGACGATCCGCCTTTACGTGCTCTCCACGGTGGCCGGCGCGCTGGAGCCTTGTGGGTGCACCAAAGACCAGCTCGGCGGCGTCGATCATTTGGCCGCATACGTGGAGGCGCAGGCCAAGAACGCGCCGAACAGCGTGGTCGTCGGCGCGGGCCCCTTGCTGTTCATGGAGCCCAAGCTCCGGCCCGACGACGCCACCCAAGCCACGTGGAAGGCCGAGGCGCTCGCGCTCGCGGCCAAAGACATCGGCCTCGTCGGGTGGGCGCCCGGCGTCAACGACTGGGCGGCCGGCGCGGACTCGCTCGCTTCGCTCACCACGCAAGCGAACGCCTCGCTCCTCGCGCACAACCTCGAAGGCAAAGCCCCTATCGTCACCGCGGTCGTGCGCGAGGTGGGCGGCGTCAAGGTGGGTATCGTGGGCGTCGCGGATCCAAAGGACAAGTCCGGCGCGCGGCCCGAGGGGGTCAACGCCAAACCCGCGCTCGACGCGATGCGCGCGGGGCTCGCCGAGGTGAAGCAGAAGGGCGCCAAGGTGCTCATCGGCGCGGCCGCGATCCCGCGCGGAGAGGCGCTCCGGCTCGCCGACAACCTGCCTGAATTGCACGTGCTCGTGGTGGGAAAGCCCTTTGAGGCAGGCGAGGCCAACGACAAGCCCAAGGCCCCTGTCCTCTCGGGGAGCACGCTCATCGTCGAGGCCGCCAACCACCTTCAGACCGTGGGTGTGGTGGATCTCTTCGTGCGCGGCGACCAAACACCCCTCGTGTTCGCCGACGCGGGCGGCGTGGCCAAGGCGGATGAGCTGCTCAGCATGGCGCAGCGCATCCGCGATTTGGAGGCGCGCATCAACTCGTGGGCGCTTGACAAGACCGTCAAGCCCGAGGACATCGCCGCGCGCAAGGCCGATCTCGACAAGCTCCGCGCCGACAAGGCGAAGATGGAGGCCGAGCAGCCGGCCGTCAAAGGCAGCTTCTTCCGGTACACGATGGTCGAGGTGCGGAACGAGCTCGGCCGGAGCGAGCCTGTCTACAAGCGGATGCTCGAGTATTACAAGCGCGTCAACGAGCACAACAAAAAGGCCTTCGCCGACCGCAAACCACCCTCGCCCGAGCCCGGCAAAGCCACGTTCGTAGGCGTCGAGGCGTGCACGGCCTGCCACGACGAGCCGCGCAAGGTCTGGGACAAAACCCCGCACGCCTCGGCGTATCCCACGCTCCAAAAGGACTACAAAGAGTTCAATTTGGACTGCGTGAGCTGCCACGTCACGGGGTATGGCAAGGCGGGCGGCTCGACCGTGACGCACAATCAAAAGCTCCAGAACGTGCAATGCGAAGAGTGCCACGGGCCCGGCTCGCTCCACGCCAAGACGCCCGAGAAGAAGGACCTCATCGTGCGCAAACCCTCTACGGACTTGTGCGTGGGCTGCCACCACCCGCCGCACGTCGAGTCGTTCGACCCCAAAGAGAAGATGAAGCTCATTTTGGGCAAAGGGCACGGGATGTAGCGTGGTAACGTCCCTGCCCTCGTGACCTCGGAACCCTCTCCCAATCGCCCCCTCGCTGCGCTCTCCCTGCCGGGCGGCGGGCTCACCGGCGCGCTCTATCAAATCGGCGCGCTCGCCGCGCTCGAAGACTCGCTGCGAGCGTCCGGCCCGCGCTTCTCGGCCTACATCGGCAGCTCCAGCGGCGCGTCGGTCGCGGCCGCGCTCGCGGGCGGCATCCCGGTCGATCGCCTGTATCGCGCGCTCCTCGACCCGGCCGACAACTTCTTTCCGCTCACGCGGGGCCACATTTTGCGCTTCGATCTCGACGAGTGGCGCCGCACCCTCACGACGGGTTGGGTCGCGCTCCGTCACGCGGCGGCGCGCCTCACGACCGCGCGTGAGCCCACGTCGACCGCGCCGACACACCTCTTCGTGCTGGAGCAGCTCGATCGCTTCAACGACTCGCTGCCCGCGGGCCTCATGTCGCTCGATCGTTATGAGCGCCTGCTCGCCGAGGTCTTTTTGCGCCGCGGCGTCCCCAACACGTTCACGTCGATGCCCGCGACGCTGCGCGTGGCCGCGCACGACCTCGACACGGGAGAGCGCGTGCTCTTCGGCGCAAAGGGCTACGACGACGTCCCTGTCTCGCTCGCGTGCGCCGCGTCGCTCGCGCTGCCGCTCTTCTTTTCGCCCGTGCGCATCGGCGATCGGCACTTCGTCGACGGCGGCCTCAGCAACGTGGCGCACCTCGACGCGGCCGAGGAGCTGGGCGCCGAGATCGCGATCGTGGTCAATCCGTTGGTGCCTGTCTCCACGCAGAACCGCGCTGTCCCTACGGGTCACGGCGTGCGCGGGAGCGTGCGCGACAAAGGCCTCTTGTGGGTCTATAACCAGTCCATGCGTATGGGCGCGCACGCGCGGCTCGGGCAAGAGGCCGCGCGCGTGAGGGCGGGCGGCCACATGCAGGTCTTGGTGATTGAGCCCGAGCCTACGGATGTGCTCTTGTTCCTGCACAACCCGGTGAACCCGGACGCGCGCCGCGCCATCCTCGAATATGCGTATCGCACCACCAAAGAGCGGCTCGCGGGCGGTGCGCCCGGCTATCGTGAGGTGATGGAGCGGTTCGGGCGATAGGGTGTCTCGTCAGCCGAGGTACACGAGCCCTTTGGTCTTCACGTCTTGCAGCTCGTCCGTGAGGCCGCCGCCCGTGACGTGGACGCGAGGCCAAAGGTACGAGTGATGGGGCTCGAGCCCGCTCTCCGCGAGCTTGCTGTGGAGACGCGCCGTGAACGTGATCGCAGCGCGCTTGACCGGCGGTGAATAGGTCACGGCGACGACCTTGGGATCGGTGAGGTCGAAGACCGCGGAGGCGTTGCTCTTGTCTTCGACGTCTGGAAAGACGTCCGAGCGCTTGATCTGCGTCTTGAACGTGTCGCGGATGTGGATCCACTCGATGGTGGCGCGCGAGATGGTCTCGCCCGGGATCTCGATCTCGACCCGATATTTGTCCCAACCCATCAGCGACGCCGGGGCCTCGTCGAGGACCGCGGGCGTGATCTCGCTCTCGGCGTCGGAGGCGAACATGGTGGTCTTCACGTGGAAGAGGTCGACAATATAAGGAGGCTTCGGGTCCTCCACCGGCGCTTGCGCGGGCGCCTTGGACGCGGACCCCAGATAATCCGAGACGGAGGAGCCTTTGAGCGTAGGCCGCGACGCCCAGTCGAAGAGGGTGTCCTTCATCGCGTCTTTATGGACCAAAGCGGCCCAGTTCTTCCCCGGGTTCGCGTCGATCCACGCCTCGTAAAAGGTCTTGTTCGCCTTGAGCCCGGTGAAGAAGCTCTCCGCGATGGGCACCGAGGACAACGCCTCGGGGGAGGACTCCTCGTACCCCAAGACCCCTCGGACCTGCGGTGAGCTGCGCGCCATGACGCGCGCCCACATCGACCATGTGTTGGCGTTGAGCGTGGAGCATTGGGCGAGGACGATCCACTCGGGCCCCGCGAAGCTCTTGCCCTTCGCGTCGATCTTGCCGATGGCAAAATAAGCTTGCTGCGGGAGGTACCTCGCCGTCGGGGGGAAAAGCGAGGACGTGGGCACGGGCAACGCGCCCGGATGCTCTGCGCTCATGTCGCCGCGGGAGAAGCCGCCGAGCCACCCGTGGGAGCTCACGTAAAGAAAGCTCGCCGTGTGGGAGGTGCCTTTGATCCTGACCGCCGGCGCCGTCAAGATATAACCCTTTTTATCGATCACGCGGACCGTAGGCCTCACGAAGAACGCGCTCACGAAGCCCGCCGCGCGCTCGGCCGCGGCGTGCCGGCCCCAGAGGTGCTCGCCCGGGGTGCCTTTGAGATCCGGGAACTCGATGCCGTCCGCGCCCCCGTAGCCTTGCCACATGTCGTCTTTGCCGAGGCCGCCGAGGCCCGCCGGGCACAAGACGGCGACGCCGCCTTTGGACTTGGACCCTCCTCCGCTGATCTTGTAAATCGGCAGAAAATCGTGGTTCGGGTCGACGAGGCGGGCCTTGTCTTTGGGGTCGCGCTCCAAGAGGTCGAGCACGTTTCGCCACGAGGGATAGTCCTTGAAGCCCTTCCCGAACGCCACGCTGTCGACCGCGGACGTGCCGTCGATGAGCGCATAATAAAAGGTGGGAGGAGCGACCTTGGTCTCGCCCATCACTCCTCCTCCGGTCGAAGGGAGTCTCCGATGGAGGCGTCTCCGCCCGCGGCGACCTCCTCGATCGCGCGCCTCGTCTCGCTGTCGAGCTCCCCCGAGAGCGCGAGCCCTTTGGCGGCTTGAAACCGCACGACGGCGCCCTCGTCGCTGTCGTCGTCGTGGGTGAAGCCGAAGTTGCGAAGGTGGCTGAGCAGGGCCTCGTCCGAGCTCGGATCGGCGTCGGTCACGAGCACATCGAGCTTGATGAGCGCGCTCGTCTTGGGGGAGGTGTACTCCACACGGACCTTCTGCTTCCCTTTGGGGATCGACGCGATGATCCACCCGTGTTGATCGGTGTCCCCCGTCTCCACGGCGCCCGAGGCCGTCACGAGCTTATAGGGCCAACGCGCGCAGCGCTGCCACGCCTCGTCGTGGATTTGAATGCGGAGATGCTCGAGCGCGACGACGAAGGTGTGGGCCTTGCCCGACGCGACCTCGATAGATTTAGGCTCGCTCTCCTGCGCGTTCGCCATGGCCCCTCACGCTCAGACGAGGTGCTCTTTGCCGGCCGAAAAATACACCGCCTCGGGGTGGTGAAAGACGATGGCCGAGACGCTCGCCTCGGGCTCCATCATGTGCTCTTCGGTGAGCGTCACGCCGATGTCGCCGGGCTGGAGCAGCTCGAAGAGCGTGGTTTGCATCGCGAGGTCCGGGCACGCCGGATAACCAAAGCTGTAACGCTTGCCGTGATAATGGGCTTGGAACAGGTCTTTGGGGGTGAGGCCGGGCCCGTCGCCGATACCCCATTGGCCGCGGAGCTTCTTGTGGAGCCACTCGGCCGCGGCCTCGGCCGTCTCGATGGCGAGCGCTTGAATCGCGTGGCTGGCGAGGTATTTCCCCTCGTTCTTGAGCGCCTCGTAGCGCGCGCGGATACCCTCGCCCGCCGTCACCACGAAGAGACACACCGTATCTCGACCGGCCAAGTCCGAGCCCGCGGGACGTACGTAGTCGGCGAGGCAGAGCCTATCGCCCTTGGGCTGCCGAGGGAACGTGAACGACGCGAGGATGTCGTCTCTGCCGGGCGCGTGCAGCCGGAGCGTGTCCCCCTCGCTCGACGCCTCGAAGAAGCGCCACACGGCGCGCGCCTCCATGGGAGAGGAGCCGCCTTTACGCGAGGCCATCTTGAGCTCCTCGATGAGCCCCAAGAGCTCCACCGCGCGAGCGTCCTTTTGGGCGAGCAGCTCGGCGACGTCGCCTTTGAGCCCGAGATGCTTGCCATAGAGCATCTTGGGGTTGATGAGCGACCACACCTCGTCGAGCGAGAGCTGCCGCATCACGTGCCGTTCGAGGTCGGGCGCCGAAGGCAGGTGGTTGAGGACCGTGACACGGCTCCTCGCGGGCACGTCGCCCTCCGTCTTTGCGGCGGAGGCGTCGTTCGCGCGCTCCGCGAGCTTGGCGCGCTCGGTCGCGACGTCGGCTTCGAGCTTCTTTCGGCCCTCCGTGTTCATGATGCGATTGGCGAGGTCGAGCCCATCCATCGCGTCGCGCGCGTACGCGCAGAGGCCGCTGTACGCGGGCGCGATGCGCTTATAGGTGAAGTTCTTGGTGAGCGCCGCGCCGCCGACCAGCATGGGAGGGCACGCGCCGCGGGTCGAGAGCTCCTCGGCCGTCACCACCATCTGTTGCGCGGACTTCACGAGGAGGCCCGAGAGCCCCACGATGTCGGGCTTGTGCTCGTCGATGGCCGCGCGCAGATCGTGCGGAGGCACCTTGATCCCGAGGTTGACGACTTTGTAACCGTTGTTGGAGAGGATGATCTCGACGAGGTTCTTGCCGATGTCGTGGACGTCGCCTTTGACCGTGGCGAGCAGCACGGTGCCGCGCTGCGAGGCCTCGCTCTTCTCCATGAACTGTTCGAGGTGCGCGACCGCAGCCTTCATCACCTCGGCCGACTGGAGCACCTCGGCCACGATGAGCTCGTTGTTGTTGAAGAGCCTGCCGACCTCGTCCATACCGGCCATCAAAGGACCATTGATGATGGCGAGAGGAGATGTGGTCTTGCGCTTCTCTTCGAGGTCCGCGATCAAACCCTCTTTGGTGCCGCCCACCACGTAGCCCGCGAGCCGCTCGTCGATGGGCAGCTCCTTGACCTCCTTTTTGACGCGGCCCTTTTGGTCGCGGAACTTGGCCGAGAACGCGGCGATCGCCTCGTCCGAGGTGCGGAACAGTACGTCCTCGGCGAGCCTCCGCTCCTCCTCCGGCAAGCTCGCGTAGCGCTCGAGCTTCTCGGAGTTGACGATCGCGAGGTCCAAACCCGCTTTGGTCGCGTGATAAAGGAACACCGAATTGAGCACCTCGCGGCCCGCCGCGGGCAGGCCGAACGAGACGTTGGAGATGCCCAAGATGGTCTTGGTCTCGGGCAAAGCCTCTTTGATGAGGCGGATACCCTCGATGGTCTCTGCGGCTGAGCCGATGTAATTTTGGTCGCCGGTCGCGCAGGGGAACACCAGCGGATCAAAGATGATGTCGCTCGGGTCGACGCCGTATTCGCGCGTCAAGATGTCGAACGATCGCTGGGCGACGGCGAGCTTGCGCGCGCGCGTGACGGCCATGCCCTGCTGTTTGTCCTCGTCGATGCAGCCCACGATGAGCGCCGCGCCGAAGCGCCGCGCGAGCGGCACCACGCGATCGAAGCGCTCGCGGCCGTCTTCGAGGTTCACCGAGTTGATGATGGCCTTGCCCTGCGAGTAGCTGAGCGCGCGCTCGATCACGCGGTGATCGGTCGTGTCGATCATGAGCGGCGCCTTCACCTTGCGGATCACGTGATCCAAGAAGCGCTCGGTGTCGGCGAGCTCGTCGCGATCCGGGTTCTGCAAGCAGACGTCGATCACCTGCGCGCCGTTCTTGACCTGACGCCGCGCGATCTCGCTCGCCTCCTCGTATTTTCCTTCGGCGATGAGCTGCTTGAAGATGCGGCTGCCGAGCGAGTTGGTGCGCTCGCCGACGAGCACGGGCCGGTTGTCGTCGGCCACCTCGACCACCTCCAAGCCCGACACGAGCGTGCGGCCGTGGCGCGCGACGGGGCGCGGGGCTTTGCCTCGAACGCGCTCGTGCAGCGCGGCGATGTGCGAAGCGCGCGTGCCGCAGCAGCCGCCGACCGCGTTGAGCCAACCGTTGTCGACGAAGCGCCCGACCACCGACGCGATCATCGCGGGCGACTCCAGGTAGTTGCCGTTCTCGTCGGGCAGGCCCGCGTTGGGCACGCACGCGACGCGCGTCTTCGCGAGCTCGGCGAGCGCGCGGATGTGATCGGTCATCGCCTCGGGCCCGGTCGCGCAGTTGAGGCCGATGTAGAGCAGATCCAAGTGCGCGAGGCTCACCGCGAGCGCCTCGGCCGTCTGCCCGGCGAGCATGGTGCCCATGGGCTCGATGGTGCCGCTCACCGCGATGGGGACCGAGCGGCCGGTCTCGTGGAAGACGTCCAAAATGCCGAGGATCGCAGCCTTGATGTTGCGCGTGTCCTGGCACGTCTCGACGAGCAGATAGTCGGAGCCGCCGTCGACGAGCGCGCGCGCCTGCTCGCCGAACGTGCGGCGCAGCTCCTCGAACGTGACGCCGCCCGTGACCGTGATCGCCTTGGTTGTCGGGCCGATCGAGCCCGCGACGAAGCGCGGTTTGTCCTTGGTCGACGCGGCGTCCGCGGCGCGGCGCGCGATCTCGGCCGCGGCGCGCGTGAGCTCGTAGGCGCGCGTTTGCAGCGCGTATTCGGCGAGCACGAGCGACGTGGAGCCGAAGGTGTTGGTCTCGATGATGTCGGCGCCCGCGTCGAGGTGCTCGCGATGAATGGCCGTGATCACGTCGGGGCGCGTCACGTTCAAGATCTCGTTGCAGCCCTCGAACGCGTCCCCGCCGAAGTCCGCCGCGACGAGGTTCTTGCTCTGGATCGCGGTGCCCATGGCTCCGTCGAGGCAGAGGATGCGCTCGTCGAAGAGGTCGCGAAGCAGGTGGGATCGATCCATGGTCCCGAGCTTTTGCCATGCTTCGGCCCGCGCGCCCAGCGTGTTACGCTCGCGCCGTGGCATTCTTCACTACGCGCCGTTCCATCGCCTTTCTTCTCCCGGCCCTGCTCTTCGCGGCCTGCAACATCTACACGCCGGATCTCCTCGGTACGGGCGGATCGTCGAGCAGCACCTCGACGTCGACGACCTCGTCCTCGTCGTCGTCCTCGTCGTCCTCGATGTCGACGTCGACCAGCACGAGCGGAGGAGGCATGGGCGGGATGGGAGGCATGGGCGGCGCGCCGCCGTGCTCGTCGCCCTCGGAGTGCCCAGGCGCCGACTCCGAGTGCAAGAAGCGCACGTGCATGAACGGCGTGTGCGGCACCATGCTCGTCGCCGACGGGACGGCGCTCGGCATGCAAACCGCGGGCGACTGCAAGAAGAGCGTGTGCGACGGCGCGGGGAGCTCCAAGATCATCGACGACAACACCGACGCGCCGAACGACATGAAGCAGTGCACGGACGACACATGCCAAGCCGGCATGACGACGTTCACGCCCAAAGGCGAGGGCGTCGGGTGCTCGCAAAACGGCGGCAAGGTGTGCAGCATGGGAGATTGCGTCCCCTGCCTCGTGAACGGCGACTGCACCGCTCCCAACGTGTGTGTGAACAAAGCGTGTGTGGCGCCCGCGTGCAACGACACCATGAAAGACGGCGCCGAGACCGACGTCGACTGCGGCGGCCCCATGTGCCCCAAGTGCCCGACGGGCAAAGCATGCTCCATGAACAGCGATTGTGTGGGCGATCTCTGCACGTCGATGACGTGTCAGCCCACGTGCACGGACGGCCTCAAGAACAACAACGAGACAGCGATCGACTGCGGCGGATCGTGCTCGCCCTGCGCGACCGGACAAGCATGCTCCGTGAACGGCGATTGCCAGAGCGGCAAGTGCGCGGGCAACGTGTGCGCGGACGTCTTGCTCTTGAGCGAGATCAGGACGCGCGGCAGCGCGGGCGGCAGCGACGAGATCATCGAGATTTACAACCCCACCTCCGTCGCCGTCACGTTCGACAACACATGGGAGGTGTGGGGGCGAAACGCTGTGACCGGGCCGTGCAACGCGCTCGCCAAACGCATCACCGGCGCGAGCCAGGTGATCCCGCCCCATGGCCATTTGCTCTTCGTGAGCTCGACCTACGACGACGGCGTGACCTCGGACGGGACGTACAACACGGGGCTCGTCGACGCGGCGCAGGTGGTGTTGCTCAAGGGCGGCGCGCTGCAAGACTCGGTGTGCTTCTATTACAACCCGACCACGCAGGCGAACCTCACCTGCTCCGCGCCTCCTGCGATGTGGTTCCCGTGCAACGGCGCGGGCGTCGACAACCTCCCTCACAACAACAGCACGGGCAACTTCGACGTAGGCATCGAGCGGAAGCCCGGCGGCGCGCTGGGCAACGGCCAAGACACCGACGACGACGCCGCGGATTGGGTCGGCAACACGCCCTCGACGCCGCAGAACCTCATGAGCGCGCCCACGCCGTAAAAAGCCGGACTGTCCGAACCAGCACATCGCCCTTCGAGCGCTTCGTTCGAGGGGTCGAGGAGGGAGGAGCGATCGTATGAAACAGAACGTCAAGCATGTTGGGATGGTGCTTTATGAGGGGTGCACCCTCCTCGACTTCGCCGGAGCGACGCAGATCTTCGCGTTCCCGGGGGATTATTCGGTCTCGTGGCTCGCGCCCTCGCTCGACCCCATCACCACGACCGAAAACGTGAAGGTGCTCCCGCACGCCACGTTCGACAACGCGCCTGACGCGCTCGACGTGCTGTTCGTGCCGGGCGGCGGCGGCGCCGTGGCGCAGGTGATGAACGATCCGGTCTACGTCAATTTCGTCAAGCAGAAGGGGGAGAAGGCCCGCTTCGCAGGCTCCGTGTGCACCGGCGCCTTCATCGTCGCGGCGGCGGGCCTCTTCGATGGTCACGAGGCGACGACGTACTTCAGCCAGCTCGACAACCTGCGCCTCTTCCCGAACGTCAAGGTGCCCTACGGGTATCCGCGTTACGTGGTCTCGGGCAATCGATTTTCGGGCGGCGGGGTCTCGTCATCCATCGATTTGGCGCTCGAGCTCGTGCTCCGCATCGACGGGCTCACGCAGGCGCAAACCCATCAGCTCTGCAATCAATATGCGCCCGAGCCGCCCGTCCGCGCGGGCGACCCCTCGCAGGCGCCGCCCGGGCTCACCGCGCAGATCCTCAAGGTCCAGGAGGGCTACACGGAGCTGCTCCGCCAAGCCACGCTCAACGTGGTTGGCAAGTGAGCGCGCCGATGTCGAGGTAGCCAACCCACGAGACAGCGGGTATCCTCGGGCTCCATCCTTCTTCCCCGAGGTGCACCGTGAGCCGTCCCTCCTTCGTCTTGCCCCTGCTGGCCCTCTTGCCGACCGCGATCTTCGCTGGAGCGGGCGCGTGCTCAGCCGGCAACAACAACGTCTTTACGACGTCGAGCTCGAGCGGCGCGGGCGGTCAGGGCGGCGCGGGCGCCACCACGAGCAGCAGCTCGGGCCACGGCGGCCAGGGCGGCGACATCATCCTCATCGACGCGAGCCCGAGCGACGCGCCCGTGTGCGGCGTGACGTGCTCGGGCGACCAACACACCGTGCTCGACTGCAACGGCAACGTGCTCGCGCAGTGCTCGGGCGATCAAGGGTGCGACGTGGCGAGCGGCACGTGCATCAACGCATGTCAAGCCGCCGTGAACAACAAGCAGTCTGTCGGGTGCGAGTATTACGCCACCTTCATGGACCTCTTCAACCAGAACGTGTGTTTTGCCGCGTTCGTGGCCAACACGTGGAACACGCCCGCGCACATCAACGTGGAGTATCTGGGCGCCTCGCTGCCGCTCGCGAGCTTCGCCCGGATCCCGCAGGGCTCCGGCCCCAGCCTCACCTATGCTCCGTTCGATCCGGCGGCGGGGCTCGCGCCCGGAGAGGTGGTGATCCTCTTCCTCTCGGGCCAACAAGGCCCTGCGCCGCAATGCCCGATCCCCTCGGCGGTGCCCTCGGGGCCGCTCCAATTCCATCAGACGGGCATCGGCAACTCCTTCCGTATCACGAGCGACGTGCCCGTGGTCTCGTATCAAATCAACCCGTACGGCGGCGGCAACGCAGCGGTCACCGGCGCTTCGCTCCTGCTCCCCACGAGCGCGTGGGACAAGAACTACATCGCCGTCAACGCAGGTCCGCCCGAGGCGGGCAACCCGTCGATGAACATCATCGCTTACCAAAACGGCACCAAGGTCACCATGGTGCCTGTCACGTCGGTCTCGGGCAGCAGCGGGATCCCGGGCGGGCCGGCGAATCAACCGCTGGTGTTCTTCCTCGATCGCGGCCAACAAGCCCAAATCTCACAGCCGGGCGAGCTCACGGGGAGCGTCATCGACGCCGACAAGCCCATCGGGGTCATGGCCGGCCATCAATGCCTCTTGGCGCCGCAGGGCGTTTATTTCTGCGATCACGCCGAGCAGATGCTCCCGCCCGTCAAGGCGCTCGGCAGCGAATACGTCGGCGTGATGCACAAGAGCCGTAAAGGCGAGCCCGGGATTTGGCGCTTGGTCGGCGCGGTCGACAACACCACGCTCACGTGGTCTTCGAACGTCGGCGGGCCCACCACGTTGAATCAAGGGCAGTCCGTCCAGTTCATCACCGACGTGCCCTTCGTGGTCAAGAGCCAAGGCGCGGATCACCCTTTTATGCTCTTTTCGTACATGAGCGGCTCGCAGTGGAGCGTCGCGCCGGGGCTCGACGGCTACGGGGACTCCGATTTCGTCATCAGCGTGCCTCCGCAACAATACATGTCGTCGTACGTGTTCTTCGCCGATCCCACGTACCCGGAGACCAACTTGGTCCTCGTGAGGGCAAAGAAGGGCGGAGTCTTCCAAGACGTCACGCTCGACTGCGCGGGCGTGGTCACCGGCTGGCAGCCTGTCGGAGAATACGAATACACACGCGTCGACCTCATCACCGGCAACTTCCAGAACGTGGGCAACTGCTCCACGGGCCGTCACGAGATCGAGAGTCAAGGCCGCTTTGGGCTGTGGGTGTGGGGCTGGGGGACGCCGCTCACGAGCACGTTCACCGAGAACGTGTCGTATGGCTATCCCGGCGGGATGAACGTGCAGCCGATCAACGACGTTGTCGTGCCGCCCATCCCGAAGTGACGTCGCTCGGAGATGGCGAAGGGGTGTCATCGCCTCACGGGCTTCGTGGGACCCGGTCGCTCGTACGGGGGCCCGTCTCGGCGAATACGTGGACTCGCATCACATGGAGTGAAAGCGGCAGCAACCCCTAACCCATCGACATGACGCGCGAATCCGCGGGGTTTGCAGAGAAGTCCATCGCCGGGACGGCATCCTACGACACCCCGACGATCCTCGAAGACCTGCAAGTCGTGGCAACGGCTGGAAACCGGGCGGCCCGAGGGGGCGGGGTAATGGCGGAAGCGAGAGGCTTCCTCATCACCCCTCCTTGTCTTCTCTGCCGAAGCCATCAGACAGGAGGTAATCTTGAAGGTCTCCGTTCAGCTTCTCTTTTGAATCGCCATAGGTAAGCACGAACTCCTCTCGGTAGCCTTCGAGAAGACACGTCCCGTCCAGAATGCCGAGAATGTTGGAAGCGGTATCGAGCATCACCTTGCTGATGAAAGCCACCACAGACCGTCGTTGTTCCTCGTTCATAGTTGCATAGCCTGCGATAACCTGACGCCAAGCCGCATCTTTGACTTCCGCGTTGGACGTAGCAAGGATTTCAAGATAAATTCCCAGGTTTTCCTTGAGCACGCTACGTTGAATGCAGGATACAAACTCTTTGGGAGTCATGATCTACCTTCTCACCTGCGGATAGAGTTCCTTGTTGAGCTGGATGAGCGCTCTCAGCGAAGACCTTGGAATATCAGGGTATACCCTCCTCAGCTCCATGATGTCGCGTGCAACTACTTGGCGAGCGCTGTTAAATCCTTTCATGCTTCTAGAGACCACTCCAGAGGTTCCGCCGATGGTGTGTCCCGCTTTAGGAATCAGGATTGCCGGACCCGTAGCAGGATCGTAGCCAGGAACAAACTCACGCATAAGCGCCTTCTGGCCAACATGATGAGCATCAAGACCGGCGGGCGCCATTTTCTTGAGAGCATTGTATCTTCCCACGGTAAAGTTGCCAACTTTGGGGCCACCACCTCCCCTACCGAGCAACACCACCGTGCTTACCAGGTTTACAGCAAACGGGACGGCTTTCATCGCCGCCCCTTGGACGTCACCGTCACCTGCGGTGATGGCGAAGTCCACGCCGTCATGAACGAGCCCCACGAAGGGGAGACTCGATGTGAGCAGGTTGCCCCAAAAGGCCGTCTTGTCGGGCGTCGCGAGGTATCCGAGCCCCAGCCTGACACCGGCCCAAGCGCCGAACGTAAAGAAGGTGAGCGCGTTGTTGACTGAATGGTATCCCAGCACAACGAGCCCTTGAGCTGTCCCGGCGACAATCTTTCCACCCGTGCTGGTAGCTTGG
>CAYTJL010000126.1:25088-27074 GCA_964437785.1 uncultured Polyangiaceae bacterium | reverse complement strand
TCCCCCGCTCGGGCGCGAGCACAATCGTGTTGCGGAGATCCTTCATCGGATCACGCCCGCGCGGCTCCCCCGGCTCTTCGTGGAACGGACAATATAAATACTTGTCTCCGCCCGTCGGATCGAGCGGACGCACCGTGAAGCTCGCCATCAAGGTGCGGAGCTCTCGAACACGTTCCTTGTAGGTAGGCATCACGCTCCTCGACCGGCGCCATGCTAGGCGGGGAGCCGCCCCAGGTCAACTTCGCCAGAGCGGCGTTGACGGCGCGGCGAAATCGGCGCTCTCATGGGGCGTGCCCATGCTCCTCACCCCCCTCGAAGCCGCGCGGCGACACGCGCGGAGCGTGGCTGTCCGCGTCACGCTCGCGGTCGCTGCGCTCGCGGCGATCGCGACGTCCCAACCGAGCTGGACCATCGAAGCGCCTTTGCCCTCAGCGCCGCCGGGCGCGAAGGCGCTGCTCGCAACGGTGGAGGCGAGCGCGCCGCCGCAGGTCATCATGAAGCAGCCCGGGAAGGTGCTCCCCGTCTGGCCCGAGCCGCCGTTTCAAGCCCCGGGCGCGGCGTGGCCCGGGCGCGCCGAGTACTTGATTCCGCCGGGGTTTTCGCTCCAACAAGTGAGCCTCTCGGACAAGTGTGTGAGCGGCGGCGGCCTCTGCTCCAAGTGCGAGCAGCCCCCGGGCGCGTTCGTTCGGGTAGCGTCGCTCGTCGCGGTCGAGCCGTGGGAGATCACAGCCACCTCCCCGACGGACCACGTGACGCTCACCCCAAAGGCGTCGCGCGCCGAATACCTCATCACCGTAAAGGCCAGTCGAAGGCCCGAGATCGAGGTGATCCCCTCGCCCTCGATGCCCAACGTGGGTGCTTATGTCACCGACAACGGCGGTACGCCGCCGCCGCGTGAGTGGGCGTATCGCCTGCACGTTTATGCGACGGAGTCGCTCCGCGCGGACGCCACCTTGCACTTCCATCTCAAGGCCACCGTGCGTGGCCATTGCGCGTCCGCGCCTTGCCCCGTGCCCGACGGTGAGGCCGTCTCGTTCGTGTCGATCGCGCCGCGCGACAAACCATAAAACTTGGACCGATGGCGCTCCGTGCCGGACGATGCGCTCCGACGTCCGAGGAGCCCATGCCGCCGACCCTGCTGAAGAAGTCAAACGAGGCCGAGAGGTTGCCGCCGCACCCTGCGACGGTGGCGCAGCCGAGGCGGATGTTCGCGGCCCCGATCGAGAGGCCGCCGCACCCGGCGACCGTGCAGAGGGCGGCTTCTCATCCGGCGAAGATGGCGCAGCGGATGGAAAAGACCTCGGAGAAGACCGTGGACGACGCGGTCGGCAAGGCCCTCCTCGCGCTGTTCAACGGAGCGTACGCCCTCCGTAGCTGCAGCTCGATGGACGATGCCAAGAAGCACGAGAAAGGGACCGTGCGCGGAGACGCCGTCCCGCTGAACATGGCAGGCAAATACGGCCCTTACGCCTATGCCCAAGAGGTCAAAAAAAACTCGGCGACCGTCGCGTTGGAGCTTCAGAACAACGCGATCTCCTTCATCTACAAGTGCCTCGAATGGAACGTCACCTTCAAAAAGGAAGACAACGAGAAGAAGGTCGAGGAGATCATCCGCTGCTTCGACGGTCGGCCGTTCGTGCTCCTGAAGGGCAAAGAGGGCGCCCAAAACCCGAGGGACGTCGAGAAGAAAGAGTATCATGGCCTCGGCAAGTGCGGCACGACCGACATCTCCTCCAAAGCCGTCATCGGCATCTTCGGGACCGACGGCAAAGGCTTGGACCTCGACATCACGTTTCGAATGCTCAAGCTGAACGGTAAAGACAGGGTTGACGACGTGCAGCGTTGCATCGCCAAAGAGATCTTCAACGCCATGATGATCGCGATCGACGCGGACTCCCTCTGCGTGCTTTAATCGGGCAATCACCGCGCGATCGTGATACCCTCGCGGCGTATGGCTGCTCCTAGCCTCTATCGCCGCCCCCTGCC
>CAYTJL010000126.1:0-24988 GCA_964437785.1 uncultured Polyangiaceae bacterium | reverse complement strand
TCGTGATACCCTCGCGGCGTATGGCTGCTCCTAGCCTCTATCGCCGCCCCCTGCCCGAGACCTTGATTCCGTTCTCCTCCCCCCGAGGGAAAGCGCCTGTTCCGCGAGGCGCTCGACGGCGGGACCATGGAGGGTTATTTCGCGCTCGCCGAGCCGTTCCACACCCAGGCCGAGCCCTCGCCGCGCCAAGCTCTATGGAGTTGTGCGGTGCGCGCTCGACGGCGCCTCCCGCGTAGGAGAGGGCTTGTTGGCCGAACAAGGCCCCTACGACAACGCGACGCGCCGCTCGTGACGGTGGAGGTGATCCCCACGCCCTCGATGCCCGACGCCGGTGTTCATATTTTCGAACAACGGCGTTACGCCACCCGAAGAGTGGAGGTATCGCCTGCACGTCTATCCAACGGAGTCGCTGCGCGCGGACGCCACGTTACACCTTCATCTCAAGGCCAACGCGCGCGGGTATCGCGCGTCCGCGCCTTGCCCCGTGCCCGGCGGTGAGGCTATCTCATTCGTGTCGATCGCGCTGCGCGACAAACTATAAACTTGGACCGATCGCGCTCCGTGCCAGAGGATGCGCTCATGCCGCTGACACCGCTGAAGAAGCCAAACAACACGGCGAAGGCGCTGCCGCCGCACCCCGCGACGGTGGCGCAGCCGAGGAGGATGTTCGCCGCGCCGATCGAGAGGCCGCCTCACCCGGCGACCGTTCGGAGGGCGGCCTCGCACCCGGCGAAGTTGGCGCAGCGGATGGAGAACACCGAAGACGACGAGGTCGGTAAGGCCCTCTTCTCCCTGTACGAAGGATCGTACGCCCTCCGTAGCTGTCGCTCGATGGAGGACGCGAGGAGGCACGAGGAAGAGATGGTGCGCGGGGACGCCGTCCCGCTCAACATGGTAGGCAAATACGGCCTTTTCCGCTACATCCAAGAGGTCAGGAGAAGCTCCGCGACCATCGCGTTGGAGCTGCAGAACAACGCGATCTCCTTCATCTACAAATGCCTCGAATGGAACGTCACCTTCAGGAGAGAGGACAACGAGAAGGAGATCGCGGATATCATCCGCGGCTTCGACGATCGGCCGTTCGTGCTCCTGCAGGGCAAAGAGGGCGCTCAAAGCCCGAGGGACGTCGAGAAGAAAGAGTATTATGGCCTCGGCAAGTGCGGCACGACCGACATCCCTCCCAAGGCCGTCATCGGCATCTTCGGGACCGCCGACAAGCAACTGGACGTCGGCGTCAGATTCCGCATGCTCGCTCTGGAGGGCGGCGAGAGGTTGGATAACGTTCAACGCTGCATCGCCAAAGAGATCTTCAACGCCATGATGATCAAGATCGACTTAGACTCCCTCTGCGTACCATAAGGCACGACGGGCGGCCCCTCCGGGGGCCGCCCGCGCGTCAACCATCGAGCGATGAGGGACGTCTCTCGCTCAGCGCCGGCGGCGCCGCGCCGCCACGAGCCCGAGGAGCGAGAGCGCAGCGAACGCGCCGAGGCCCTCACCCTCGCTCGTCGAGGTCTTGCACGCGCACCCCGCGGAGGGGAGCACGCCGTCATCGGGGTCGGTGTCGACCTTGATGGTCCCCGGCTCCGTGCTGAGCGGTTTGGGCGGCGCCACCACGCAGAGGTCATCGATGTTCCAACCGCCGAGCTCCACCCCGGGATCCGCCTCGATCTCGAAGCGAACTTGGATGGTTTGATCGTCGCCGAGCGCCGAGGTCAGGTCGATGTCCTCGAAGCGCCACTCGTGATCACGGTGCGTGAGCGACCCGTCGTTCTCGTTCGTCCCCGCGTTCTCCCAAAGGAGCTTGCCATTGACGTAGATGCGCGCGTGATCGAAGACGCCGTCCTCGACCGTGAGCCACCTGCGGAGCTGGAGCCTCACGCGCTCTTCGCCCTTCCGATCGATGACGGGGCTGTCCGCGAACACGGTGCGGTTGGCGGTGTAGGTGCCGTCGCCGTTCAGCTTGGTGCCGATGAGCTTCTTGCCCGAGAACGACGCCTCCGGGTCGCCGCCCACGCCGAGCGGCTGGCCCCATTGGAAGGTGCCTTTGCCGCCGTTCGTGTCCCCGAACGTCCAGCCGTCGATCTGCGCCTCGAAGTCGTTGCAATAGAGCGGCACGACGTCGCCGATGTACGCGCGATATTCGTCGTCCGCGGGGTTGTCGGGCAACGTCGCGTCGACCAGGCCGACCGCGGCCTTGATTTGATAACGGAGCGCCGCGCCGTCTTTGGCCGCGGGGAGCTGCCCGACGAACGATCCGTTGCCGTCGTCCATGAGCGTGACCGATGACTGCGAGCCGCTGCCGAACCGATACCGCACGCTCACCTGCGAGATGCTCGTGCCCGCGCCGCACTGCGGGAAGAGGATCTTGGAGCTGACCGAGACGGGGAGCGGCGCGTTCGTGGGCGTGACCAGCGTGAGCGGATCGTGAACGAGCACGAGGCCCGAGGGGTCGAGCACCGACGCGATACCATGTTTGATGAACGCCTCGTTGATGGCGCACACGTTGGGGGTGCCGTTCGAGAGGTCGCCGTCGTCGTCGTCCGCCGCGAGCACCTCGGCGTACGCCGCGGGGATGCTGGAGGTGCGGCGCACCGATTGATAAAAGAGCTTGTCCGCGATGGCGTGGCCCTGCGCCTCGCCGAGCGATTGGACCAAGAGCACCCGCAGATCCCACATGGCCCCTGCCCAGATGAGGCCCGTCTCGTGCGGATCGAAGCTCGAAATGTCCTCCGGCCAATGGCGGTTGTTGTCGAGCTCGCGCAGCGGCTCGTTGTTGTTCTTGAAGAAGCCTTGAGCCATGTGCGAGCTCTTCGAGACCGACGAGGCCATCACGTCGCCGACGCCCTCACCGAGCGACGCGTCGAGCGCGCCCGCGCCGGGGATGATCACGTTCTGGTGAAAGCCGTGGCCGAACTCGTGATACACCACGTCGCCGATACGAGCCGTGTTGTGACAGGGCCCGTTCGCGAGCAGGAAGTTGAGCGCGACGCCGTCCCAAAACGCGTTGCAGCCCTGTTGATCCTGCTCGTTGGGCTTGACCGTGAGCTTCTGATCCAAGAAGGGGAGCCCGGGCGCGAACGTCCGTACATGGTCTTTGACGACGTTCGCGAACACGTACGACGCGAGCTGCGCGTCGCCGACCTCGTTGTTCGCGAGCGACCAGACGATGGGCTGGCCGTCGTTCGTCATCAAGAGATCGGTCGCCTGCGTCCCCGATTGGGTCACGACGTTGACGAAGGTGCCTTTGACGCCCACCGACACGTTGGCCGCGACCGAGGGATCTCCCCACGAGAACCCGCCGCTCTGATCGGTTGTCTGCGCGACGCCGTTGACCTGCACGTCCAAGCGAGGCGCGACGAGGGTGGTGCGGCCGAACGCGGGCGCGCGGTTCGGCACGTCGAACGACACGGTCGCCTGCGCGAAACGGAGCGTCTGCTCGCGCCCAATCAGCTCTCCCGAGTGCGCGTCCACATAGACATCCCACCGCGCGCGCGGCGCGGTGGCGTCGATCGACACCCGCCACACGAGGCGCACGTCCGCGCGCACGCCGACGAGGGGGAGCGCCACGAGCTCGGCTTGGCCCATGATCGCCGCCGTCCCGTGGCCCGGCGCGACCCAGCCGAGCGCGCTTTGCACCGCGGACGAGGGCGTCGCCGAAGGAGCCGTAAAGACGCTGTGCGGGAGCGCCTCGGAGGCGATCACGATCAAGCGATCGTTCTTGTAACGTACGCTCATCCGGCCGCCGATCACGGGGACGCGGCCGACCCCCTCGACCAACGCCCTTTGCTCGAAGGCGACGGTGCGCATCCCGTCGTCGAGGTCATTGGCGACCAAATCGAAGTCCGCGATCGAGCCGCCGGTAAGATCGGTGTGCGCCGCAAAGAACGCTCGCGCGTGGCCCTCGGCGACGCTCGGCGAGCCGACCGCGCCCGGCGCGGCGATGCCTTGGCCAAAGATGCGGACCGGAGCCCCGGTGTCCCTGTCCCAGAGCGCTTGCCACGCAAACGGCGCGGCGCCGCGGGTGAAGCGCGCCCACGCGGCGGCCTTGCCGGCGGGCGGCGCGCCGTACGAGACGCGCGGCTGGGCGCGCACGGACGACACCTGCTGGGCCGTTTCGAGCGTGCCTGTGTAAAGAGCGTTGTGGGTGACGGCCTGCGCCTCGACAGCGAACGTGAGGGCGGCGAGCGGGAGCAGAGCGGTGAGGGAGGTGAGAGGGCGTGAGGTCATGTCGGGGCGCGGACCCTAGCAGCAGTTCACCCCCTGCGGCACATCCTTTTTGGACACGATCAAGCTTTTTTTAGGCTGGATCTTCAATGATGCTGACAAATTCCAGGCATCACGCCGGGCCGCGCGACTCGGCCCCTCACACCATGCTGGTGGCCCTGGCAAAATCAATCCCGGTCAAAACGCCTTTGACCTGCCTCGCCTCCACCGCGAGCACGCGCCGCGCGCGCGTCGCGTAGGCCTGCGCCGCCGCGCGATAGAGCGGCGTGCGGACGTCGAGGCAGAGCATCGCGTAGCTCATCACCTCTTCGACCGGCGTGTCCGCCGCGAGCTCGCGCGCCGCGAGCGCCTCGCTCTGCGTGAAGGTGCCGACCGGCCACTCGTCCTCGTCAACCACGCAGAGGCCGCTGACGCGCGCCTTCTCCAGCCGATCCGACGCGAGCGAGAGCGACGACGAGACAGGCACCGTGAACGCGGGCGACGACATGAAGGCCGAGATGGGCGCCGCGACCTTCTTTTGCTGCACGGCGAGCAACACCTCCTTGGTCGAGAAGACGCCCGCGAGGCGCTCTCCATCCATCACGAAGACGCGGTGAATGCGCTTCGAGACCAGGATCTTCGACGCCGCCGAGACGGGCTCCTCCGCGCCGAGCGTCACGATCTCGCGCTTCATCACGTCGGCGACCGCGCGCTCGGGCAACACGAGCAGCGGCGACCGGCGCGATCGAAACCGCGCGTCGATGCGGCCGATCCGAAGGAAGTCCGTGCGTGAGATCACGCCCGCGGGCTTGCCGTCGGCGCCGGTCACGGCGAGACACGAAATCTCATGCCCCTTCAAGAGCGCATACGCTTCATCCAAGCTCGCGCGCTCGTCGACGGTGATGACGGGCTTGGTCATCAGGCTCGAAAGGGGCATCGCGAAATGGGTCATGGGCCTCTCCTCCGTAGAAGCCCTTACGCAAGATTCACTCCCATCGCGTACCTACGCGGAAAAAAGAGAGGAGCGCGATCGCGGCGCAAAGCATGCGCGGCGCGCGCAGGTTTATTGGCGCCGCTTGGCTCGGCGCTTCTTGTCGATGAGGCCCGACAGATCGGAGCGCGTGACGCCGAGCCGCGCCGCGATCTTGTGCGCGAGCGACGTCGTCGCGACCCCGTCGACGAAGCCGAACGTGGGCCGCTCCTGATCGTCGAGCTCGACGCGCAGGAAGCCGAGCCCTTTTGTTTTTTTGTCCTCGCGTTCGAGGCGCGCCGCGAACGAGAGGAGATGCGTCGTGACGAAGGCGCGCACGCCGAGGTCGGGCAAGAGCGAGATCACGAGCTCGGCGATCTCTTCGCCCTCTTTGGGGTTGGTCCCCGAGCACAGCTCGTCGATGAGCACGAGCGCGCCCTCGTCGATCTCCTCGAACATCCTGCGGATGCGCAAGAGCTCCATCCCGAGCTGCCCCTCGCGCTGATCCGCGCGCGCCTCCTCGACGAGCGACACGAAGAGCCCGCTCGCGCGCGGGAGCTTCGCGCGCGCGCACGGCACGAAGAAGCCCCCTTCGGCGAGGAGCTGCGTGATGCCGAGCGCTTGCAGGAGCCGCGTCTTGCCGCCCGAGTTGGGCCCCGTGACGAGCACCACCGATCGATCGCAGATCGTCAAATCGCACGGGATCGGCTTGATCGACGCGCCGAGCAAGAGCGGATTGAAGAGCCCCTCGACCTCGATCGGAGAACCTGATTCGCCGAGCTCCGCGAACGACACGGAGAGGCCCGCGCTCTCCGCGCGATCGCGGAGACCCATCACGGCGAGCAGCACCTCGATGTCGCCGAGGAGCTGAAACAACGTGATGACGTCGTCCTCGATCGCGGAGAGGACCTCCTCCAGGAGGCGCGCCGCGACCTCGCTCGGCCCCGCACGATACCCGCGGAAGAAGAGCGCCAAGCGCTCGACGAGGCGGCCCAAGGGCGATCGGTAAAACGGGTTCTCACGGCGCTCGCGCACCGACACGATCTGAAAGGTGGTGATCTCGCCGTCGCGCCCGACGCGCACGCGCAGATCCATCGCGCCGAGGTTCTGCTCGTGATCGAGCAGCGCGTCGAGCCGCGCGAAGGCCGGGCTCGCGATCACCGCCTCGCCGAACGCGCGCACGTCGGCGAGGGCCGACTCCGCGCCTTCGAACGACGTCGCGACCGCGCAGAACGCCGCGTGCGCCGCGCGGAGGATCTCGACGCGACGGAGCAGCGGCGAGGTGATCGCGGTCGCGGTCAGCTCGGCGAAGAGGCGGTGGAGCGCGACGAAGATGCGCTCGATGTCCTTGCGATGGGCCTTCTCCTGCGCGAGCTCGGTGAGCACGGCGCGGCGGCGCGCGGCGACCTCGGGGTCGCGCGGGGGCTCGCCGATCACGCGGAGCAGGTGCGCGACGTTGGGCTCGTACGCGCGGCCCTCCGCGCGCACCGGCATCGCGTGCTCGATCAGATCCTTCAAGAACAAGTCGCGCGCGAAGCGCTCGCGGACGAACGACGATGGAGGGAGCGCGGCCTCGGCGATCGCGCGATCGAAGACGTCCTCGGAGCCCCCCATCGCGAAGGCGAACGCGAGCGCCTGCGCGAGCACGTCGCGATCGACGCGGAGGTGATCGCCCAGCGCGAGGAGATCGGGGAGAGGTTTGTCAGCCAAGGCGGCGTGGGGTTTCGTAGACCTCGGCCACGCTACACGGATCGCGTCCGGGCTGCTCGGGAGCGTGTCGGGCTGCGTGTCGGGCTCAGCGCGGGCGAGGGTCGAGACGGTCGAGGCGAAGGACGATCGGCTCATCGTGGGCGGCCGACACGCTCTCCGCGAGCGCGGTTCCTGCCGCGAGCGCGGGCCCCGAAGAAAGTCGGATAGGAGCTGGATTTATCCGCTCAGAGAGGAGCCGGCGATTGACCGAGCTCGCCGGGCGCGAGGGCGCGGAGCCCCGCGTCGCGGAGCAGGCCCGCGTCCGCGTCCTCTTCGGGGTTCGGGGTCGTGAGGAGCCGCTCGCCGTAGAAGATCGAGCTCGCGCCCGCGTACAAACAGAGGAGCTGCGCCTCGCGCCCGAGCTCGGTGCGCCCCGCGGAGAGCCTCACCATCGATCGCGGGAACAGGATGCGCGCGGTCGCGATCATCCGCACGAGATCCATCGGATCGATGGGCGGCAGCGCGGCGAGCGGCGTGCCTTCGACGCGCACGAGCGCGTTGATGGGGACGCTCTCGGGGTGCGGCGTGAGGTGCGAGAGCTCGACCAACATCGCGCAGCGATCGTCGATGGTCTCGCCCATGCCGATGATGCCGCCGGAGCACACGGTGATCCCCGCGCGGCGCACCGCGCGCAGCGTGATCAGGCGCTCGTCGTAGGTGCGCGTCGAGATGATGGACTTGTAGTTTTGACGAGAGGTGTCGAGGTTGTGATTGTACGCGTCGAGGCCGGCCTCTTTGAGGCGGCGGGCCTGATCGTCGGTGAGCATGCCGAGCGTGCAGCACGCTTCGAGGCCGAGGCCTTTGACGCCGCGGACCATGTCGAGGACGCGATCGAACGCGGGGCCCTCTTTGACCTCGCGCCACGCGGCGCCCATGCAAAAGCGGGTGGATCCGGCGTCTTTGGCGCGCTTGGCCGCGGCGAGGACCTCGCCGACGTCGAGCATCTTCTCGGGGCCGACAGGCGTCTCGTAGTGCGATGATTGCGGGCAATACGCGCAGTCTTCGGGGCAGCCGCCCGTCTTGACGCTGAGGAGAGCGCAGAGCTGCACGGCCTCGCTGCCGTGGTTTTGGACGTGGACGGCGCGCGCGCGATCGATGAGCGTAAAGAGCGGCAGATCGTGGATCGCCCTCACTTCGCCGAGGGTCCAGTCGTGCCGCGGGGTCGTGGTGTCCATCGGGGCCCTCGTAGCGGGGCGCGCGCCGGAGCGCAAGGTGCGCGCAAGGCGCGGGTTTAAGCCCAGACTAAGGAGAGGCTGCCAAGGACTCGTGCGAGAGGAGATGCCATGAAGAACGCGACGCACATCCACGCTCTCTCGCTGATCCTCTCGGGCGCTTTGATCGGCTGCTCGGGTGAGGTGACCTCCGGGACCCACCGGGGCGAGTGCGCGGACGCCCTCGACGTGCGGCCCCCCGTCGCGCTCTCGGGCGCGAAGAGCGCGTCGTTCCACGGCGACGTGATCCACCTCGAAGGCTCGCTCGGCGGCGAGGCGCATTATTGGGCGCTCGCGATCGAGAGCGACACGACGGCGCGCGTGGCGAACGATCTCCACGATCTCACGGGCCGCGCCGACCTCGCCCCGCTCGCGGAGGGGCGTCACGTGCGCGCCCGCCCGGTGGAGGAAGGGGTGAGGATCGAGGTGATGGACACGAGCGATCCAAAGGCCCCTTCCATCCTCGCTGACTTCATGGTGGGAGGGATCGGAGATGCCTTGGAGGCGTTCTCCGCCGACGGCGATCACGTGTTCTTCGCGGCGCGGCCCGCCCCCGACGCCGAGTGGGAGCTTTATACGGTCGACCTCGCCGACCCCGCGCACCCGGGCGAGACGCAGATGATCCCCTCGTTCTTGGGCTACGTGCCGCCGGAGGGCCGTTTTCTCGCCGCGGGCTCGACGTGGGTCACGTGGAACGTGCCGAGCGGCAACTGGGCCGAACAAGTCCGCATGTACGCGGTGACGCCCGAGGACGCGGATCTCACCGTCGATTACGCGTACAACCAAACGGGCGTGCACCACTACGGCGACGTGATCACCGCGGCGACCGACGGCGCACGCGCGGTGTTCGACCCCGAGAACAAGAGCTTGTTCTTGGTCACCGACATCGGGGGCTCGTTCAACTGGGTCACCTTCGGCGTGTCGACCGAGCGCCGTTTGCTCGGCGTCGTGGATCAAACAGCGTACGTGATCACGCCCGAGGGGCTCTATGCCTATGACGTGAGCGACATTTACAACGCCCCCAAGACCGCTTTTTATGCGGCCATCGCGTTCACGAGCGACGATGTTCGCCTGCTCGCCTCGTCGGATCGTTATCTCCTCGTGGCCGACGGCGGCGAGGCTCTTTATCTGGTCCCGCGCGACGTATCGGGCCCTGTCTCGCCCCTCCGCGTGGTGCAAGGAGAGCTGCCCGCGGCGTGCGCGGAGTGAGCGGCCTCAAACACCCCTCCGCGCCAAGCGCAGCGCCTCGTCGATCGCGCGCGACCAAACGTCGCCCGCGACGTCGACAGAGAGCTTGAGCGCGCGGAGCGCGGACTCGGCGGTGAAGGACGCCAAGCGGCGGTGCGCGTGGTACGCGAGCCAACCCCGCTCCGCGCTCATCGCCGCCGAGGTGACCGCCTCGACGATCTCGACCGCGCGCCTGTCCTCGATCGGCATGCCTTGGAGCGCGTCGATCACGTCCTCGGGGAGATCGTCGCCGTGGATCGTGTGGAAGATCATCTCGATACGATCGCCGGGGGCGCCGAAGAACCGCGTCGCGAACAGGTGCGCATCGGCGAGGTGCCACCCGTGTCGCAGCGTGCCCTCCGCCATGGCCTCTCCGCCGATCCAACGCCGCACCACCTCGACGATGGGGCAAAGCTCGCTCGGCAACGATGGATGGATGTCCGCGGCGACGAGCGCGATCGCCGCGTCGTTCTTGATGGGCCAGCCGATCTCGTCGAGGCGCTCACCCTCCACGGTGAACCCTTTGGGGTGAGGGCGGATGAGCGCGGCGAGATCGTCGAGCCCGGGCGCGTCGCGCGGCAAAGCCCCCTCGTGGACCGCGAGGCCGATGGATCCTGGGAGACCGTTGTCGGGACCGAGCACGCGTATCCCCCCGGGTTAGAGCGCCGCCAAGATGACCTCGGCGAGCAGGGCGTATCCCTCCACGCTGAGGTGCGAGCCCTCATGATACCGCAGCTTGGCTTTGTCCTTGGCCGCGACGAACGGCGGATGAGCGTCGATGAGCCGCGCGCCCACCTCCTTGATGGCCGCGAGCACGGGCCTGCGATTCGGGTGCTCGCCCGCGTAGAGCTGGTGGACGTCGGGCAGGTACACCACGATCAACGTGCCTCCCCACGACTCCACCGTCTTCTTGGCCTTGGCGAGCACCGTTTTATAGAGCGCAAAATCCGGCGGCGCCCCCGCGGGGCCCTTGCGGGCGAGCATCCCCGTCACCGCTTGGTTCAACCGGTCGAGGCGGAGCGCGCCCGCCGCCGACGAGTGCTGCTCGCCCATCACCAGATCTTGAAACCACATGGGCGCGCTCGCCCGCGTGAGCCCCATCGACGCGAGGGACGCCGGCCAAGGCTCGGCCTGACGCTCGATGTTGGCGAGCACCTCGCGGAGCCCCTCGTCGATCTGCGCTTGTTTGCCGTCGAGCCCCTGCCGAAACCCAGGCTCCAAATATCGTTTCAGGATAGGGCTTTGGGCCTCGATCGCGAGGTCGCCCATGTCGTTGTCGTAATAGAAGAAGAGCACCGTCTTGGGCTTCTTGTCGGCCAAATACTCCTCGACGCCCGCGAGCTCGTAGAGCGGCCCGTTGCCCGACATGCCCAGGTTGAGCACGCCCGGCCGCTTCTTGCGGAGGAGCTCGGCCACCGTCGCCTCACGCGGGACGCACGCCCCCTCCAAAAACGAGTCTCCGAGGATGCCTATCTCGACCGGCGCGGACCACACGCCATGAGGGTTGTTGAAGCCTCGCTCGTCGGTCTCGTAGATGGCGTACGCGCCGCCCTCGTTGCAGAACACCGCCGTCGAGCCGGAGATGCCCGCGAGCGGCATGGCGTCGCGACCGTCGATGGGCACGCCCGGGTGCGGCGCGATCCCCGCCGGCAAGATAACCCCGGTCACGTGATCGAACTTGAGCAGATCGCGCGGGGGGATGGAGGGATACGTGGCTTGTTTTCCGCTCTTTCGAAGGTCGGAGACGACCTCCCAGCGACTCCGCGTGTCGAACGCGACGCCGCGCCGCGCCGCCGCGCTCCCGTCATAAGGCACCATCCGCCCGCGCGCCGCCTCGGCGCCGTAGAGCGCGCCGAGCACCAAGAGGAGCGCCAGCGCCAAATCGACACGACGTTTGGGACCGAGCTTGTAGACGGCCGCCGCGATCACCAAAAACGACGCGACGGACGCGTAGAGCGCGGCCCTCCGGTGGAGCTGCGCCGCGAAGATCGCCTGCGATCCGAGGAGAACGCCGGCGACCCCCGTCGTCACGCGCGCGAACACGACGGCGCGCCGCGACGGCTCGCTCACGGCTTGGCCTCAGCGCGGGCGCGCTTCTCCTTCCATACCTCGTCGACCAGCGGCGCGAGCTTCTCCATCAAGAGATCCGCCATCACCTCGTTGCCGCGCGCGGTCATGTGACGATCCTTGATGAAGAACAGATCGCGCTTTTGGTTCTTCGCCCGGATGTACGAGAGCGGGCCGATGAAATGAATCTTGTTCTCGACCGAGAAGGCCTCGAGCACCTTCTCGGGCATCGTGGAGTCATATCCGCCGTTCTCGAGCTGCTGATACGCGGCGACCTCGAGCACCGAGGGATACACGATGAGCGCGAGACGCCCGCCGTCGCGGCGGATCGCGTCGTTCAGCGCCTTGATGTAATAGAGCGAGGTGTCCCAGAGCTTCTTTTGCCGCTCCATGTCCTTTTCGAACATGCTGAAGGCCGTCGCCCCGCGCTTGGCCCGAAACCCCACCTGCGCGATGAGCATGCTCCCCGAGAGCTGTGCGCTGATCCAATCGAACGATCGGATGAGCGGGCGCGGCGGATTCGGGATCTCGTCCACGCTCTTGACGAGGGCGGGATCCAAGATGCGCGGCGCGTCGGGCGCCATGATGTCATTGCCCGTGAAGACGCCGAGCACCACGATATCGGGCTTTTCGGCCGCCGCCTCGGTCATGTAGCCATAATAATAGTCCTTGGGATCCCACGAGCCGCACGCCACGTACGCGTGGCCCACGTCGCGATCGGGGTGCGCGGCGCGGTACTTGTCGGTGAAGCGCCACATGCAGTGCTCCTCGACCGCGAGCCCCCACGCGAACGTGAACGAGTCGCCGAGCGAGAGGATCTTGAGGGGCTTGTCGTGCAGGGTCGACACGAGCGGACCGCGGAAGCCGCGCTCGTTCGTCTTCACGTGGAAGGTGCCGCCGTCCATGATCGGGATGTCGACCTCGTGGCTCGGCTTCATGCGCGCGCTGAAGATGCCCGGCGCGCGCACCGCGGTCTTCGGGATGTGCCAGTGCGACTGCCACGTGGCGCGCACGTAGATCTCGAGCACGAACAGGCAAAAGAGGAGCGAGACCGCGAGCACGCCGATCTTCTTGCCGAGGTCACGCAGCTTCGATGCGAGCGACGGTCGCGGCGGTCGCGCCTCGGGCGTTCGGGGCTCTTCGGACGTCGTCGACATGCTCTCGCTCCTCAGGGGTTTTTGCGCCGTGCGCGACCTCGCACTCTACCCATACGAGCTCGCTTCGGATAGCGTAGCCGTTCCGAATTCGATCTCCTTACGTCGAGGTAAAAGGAAAATGCGTCACCTTGCGCTGCTCACGGTCCCGGCGCTCGTTCTCTCTTCCCTTTCGTACATGGCCTGCGGCGACGGAGGCAGCGGAGGCAGCGGCGCTTCGGGCTCGAGCAGCTCGGGCAGCTGCCCTGACAACCTCGCGCACGCAGGCAACTCCGAGTTCTGCGCGAACGACACCACGCCGACCGACTGCGAGAGGCTCTCCGCCGCCTACAAAGATCAGGTCTGCGGCGTGGGCGTCATCGCGCCGCTCGACGAGCTCAAGCGCTCGGACGCTGTCAAGGAGTTCGCGGGGAGCGGCCCGCCCGACATCGCGTGCTTCACGCCCGCGGGCTACCCCACGGCGGGCGTCTCGCAGACGGTCAAGATCAAGGGCCTCGCCAAGATCTTCTCGCACGGCTGCCAGTCGAAGGACCTCGAAATCCAGGTCTTCCTCGTGGATCAGACGCCGAACGGCGTCGAGCTCGGCCAGCAGGTCGGCGCCACCGTCAAGACCCCGCCCGACTGCACCGACATGGCCGACGGCCAGGCCTCCGCCGAGGACGACTGCGGCATGCGCTACGAGTGTTTTTATGAGTACGACGGCGTTCCTACCGAGACCGAGGTCGTGATCCTCACGAAGGGCATGGAGTGGTCGCCGCTCTATGACTTCAACCAATACATCCCGAACAGCCAAGTCGTGAACGGCGTGTGGGATCACAACGTCCGCGCGCTCGCCAAAGACGACTATCAGGTCATCCCCCAGGTCGCGATCGGATCGCCGATCACGCTGGGTCACGGCGCGATCGCCGGCGAGGTGCACGACTGCGGCGACGTCCGCCTCATCGGCGCGACGGTCGACGTGAGCGTGGCGCGCAAGATCGTCACGTACTTTACGAACGACGAGGATCACCCCCTTCCCGATCTCGGCAAGTCCTCGACGACCTCGCTCGGCCTCTACGCCGCGCTCGACGTCGAGCCGGGCCAAGCCACCGTCGCCGCCATGGGCCTCGTGAACGGCTCCGTCGTGACGCTCGGGTATCACCGGGTGAAGGTGTTCCCCGAGTCGGTCACCTCGGTCACGTTCCGCGGCCTGCGCCCGTATCAGGTCCCCTGAGCTGCCTTATCGCGCCTCACCGGCGCGTGTTGTCGAAGCAGTTGAACGAGGTGCAGTCCGAGTCCTGCTCGCTCGTGTCGTAACAAAAACAAGCCTTGTCCGCCGCATGAAGCAGCCTCCGCGCCGGCTAGCTACGTCGCTTGCGGCGGAGGAGCGCAGCGAGCGCGATGAGCGCGAGCGCGCCCGGCCAAGCGGCGCGTGAAGGCACGATGCTGGCCGTGGGCGCGGCCGACTCGTCGGTCGAGCGGGCGCAGCCGTACACGGGCGACGTGGTCGCGGCGCCGTCCGAGTTGGGATCGGTTTTGTTCACGATCTCTTCGATGTCGGTGACGCCGTCGCCGTCGCTGTCGACCTTGTCGGTCTCCATCTGCTGGAGCGCCGCGGAGAGCGACGTGTTGTCCGCGGGCTTGAGGCCGCGGTCCTTCATCGCGAGCGCGAAGGGCTGCACCGCCGTGCCGTTCGATTGGGTGCCTTGATGGCAGAGGTCGCACGAGGGTGTGTACGAGAGCGCGAGATCCGCCTTGATGGCCGTTGGAAACCCCGGCGTCGCGAGCGCAGGAGAAGCGACCGCCGAGAGCGCGATCACGACCGGAAGAACGAAGCGCCTCATGGTTGCCTCCATCACAGCCATCACAAGAAGATGTGCCACTGGGCGAGGAACGTGATCGCGGTCACGCGCTCGGGCCCCGCGGGGATCGACTGCGCGAGCACGTCGGCGCGCACGTCCGCGTGCGGGAGGAAGAACCACGCCGCCCCAAGCCAGCCGCCGAAGAACGGCTTGGTCACGGCGAGCGGCGAGGTGCCGTCCGTGCCGGGCGTGGCGATGATCTGGCTCTCGCCTGCGGCGATGATGTGGACGCCCTGCACGGGCTCGATGTCCGCTTGCAGCATCGCGGCGTAGCCGACCTTGGTGCCGCCTCCCGTCGTCGGCGTGAAGGCGAGCGCCGCGCCCTCGACGCCCAAGACGAGCGGCTTGACCGGCGAGGCGCGTAGGATGATGCCGTGCGCCTGCCGCACGAGCGGCACGCCGGTGTTCTTGTCGGTCTTCGCGTAGGTGACCAAGCTCTCGACGCCGATCATCACCTTGGGCGCGATGTTGAATTCGACGAAGCCGGCGTAGCCGCGCTCGCGGAAGCTATCGGGGTTGATGAAGTAGTTGCCGGCGATCGCCATGATCTCGCCGCGCACCTTCTCGGTCGACGCCGAGAACGCGAGCCCGACCTGTTGATCGGCGTTGATGTTGGTGCGCGTGGCGCTGCGCATCCACATCGTGTGCTCGATGCTGCGGATGCCGAACGGCAGGTTGAGGCGGCCCGCGCGGAGCAGGTATTGGTTGTCCTCGCCGAGGTCGACGCCGAGCCAGTGCTCGCGCGAGACGAGGTTGTGCCGGTCGCGATGGGTGATCTGCGCGCCCTGCCCGCCTTCGTAGAGGTAGCCGAGCGAGCCGCTCGCGCGGAAGCGCTTGACCGCGATCTGCGCGCGGAGGTCGGCCTGCATCAAGATCGGCCGATCCGAATACTCACCGCCGATCTGCTTGGTGCCGAGGTACATGCCGCGAAAGCTGCCGCCCAGCAGCAGCCAGTCCGGCGTAGGCACGCCCCACGCGAAGCGCGCGATGGGGCCCGCCTCGTCCTCGGGCTTGCCGCTGTAGCGCGTCCGCAGGAGGATCTCGCTCTGCGCGCGGCCGTATTCGGTGAGCAGGCCGCCGCCGGTCGGGTCTGCGTGGCAAGGCGTGCAGCCCGTGTACTCGTGGCGGATCATCCACGGGTATGCGCTCGCGAGCGCAGGCGCGAGCAGGACGGTTGCGAAGAGGATCAGCGACGCGACGACGCGCCGGATCGGTGATGAGCGGGGGACGAAGGAGAGCATCGGGCGATGACTCGCCTCTTGCCTCAGTTGTCTTTGGCTTGGAAGTTCGAATAGACGTCGACGTCGGGTTTGACGGAGACACCGAGGTACGAAGGCGTCTTGATGCCGTAGTCGTTGATGTTGACGGTCGTCGAGCCCTTGATGTCGAGCGTGCCGCCGCTGTTCTTGGCGGAGTATTTGAACGTTACGTCCTTGGTTTGACCATGGATGGTCATCTTGCCCTTGGCGTCACCCGAGCTCTCCGCGCCGTCGGCGGGGAACTTGAGGGCCGAGCGCGCGACCTTGAGCTCCGCGTTCGGGTACTTGTCGACCTCGAGGTGCTCTTTGGTGTGCTTGTCGCGGACCTCGATGCCGGTCTGGATCTTGGCGAGCGGGACCGTGAGGGTGATCGTCGCCCCGTCGTCGGCGACCGTCAGCTCGCTGGTCTTGCCGTCGATCTTCAGGCCCGCCGGCCCCGTGGCGCGAAAGCCGGAGTCGGAGCTGCCCGTCTTGTTGAGCTTGGCGTGCGCGACGATCGCGAACGAGAGCGCCGCGGCGAGCACGGCCGAACCAAGGAAAGAAGGAGAGAGGCGAGGCATCTTCATCGTGAGTCCCTTTTGGCCTTTGGATTGTGGCACTTGGACGGAGCCTAGGCGTCTTTTTTCAGCTGCTCGTCCCGAAGAAAAAAGGAGAGCGCGTGTCTTTTTTGGTGAAGCTTTGACGCGGCACCGGAGAACATAGTCAAGCTGTCCTGTTTTTTGCAACGCGCGCTGCATGAAGCGATCGAACACCCCGCTCTACTTGGTTCGCCCCGCAGAGCCTCCGGCACAAGAGGCCCCGCGTGAGCGCTCGGTGACGCCGGTCGCGGGTTGGTCGGTCAATTTTGCGCGCGACTCGTTGTTCCCCGCCCCGCTGCGAGGCAACGCGCCCAACGCCTCTGGCAGCGACGCCGCGCTGCTCCAACGCATCTCGGACGGGGACTTCTCCGCGCTGGGCGCGCTCTACGATTTGTACGTCGACGATGTCCGCCGCTTCTTGGTGCGCGCGACCGGATCGACCGCTGACGCCGACGATCTCACGCACGAGACCTTCCTCACGCTCGCGAGCGTCGCCGCTAGGTACGACGGGCGCGCGTCGGTCAGGCCGTTCTTGATTGGGATCGCGGCGCAGCTCGTCCGCAGGAGGAGCCGGTCGGCCGCGCGCCTCGCGCGGGCGCTCGCGTCGTTCGCGGGCTTCTTCTCCGATGCGTCGCCCCCCACGCCGGAGGACACGTCCTGCCAAGCCGACGAGCGGCGACGCTTCGATCGCGCGCTCTCGCGTCTGAGCGAAGAGAAGAGGCTCGCCTTCCTGATGGTCGAGCGCGAAGGCATGAGCGGCGAAGAGGCCGCGCGGGCGCTCGACGTCCCCATCAACACCGTGTGGACACGGCTCCATCACGCACGCGCCGAGCTCCGGCGCGCGCTTGCTCCTGGGAGGCGCGCGTGACGGACGTCATCTGCTCGATGGAAGCGCTCGTCGAGGCGCACCGCGACCGCCGCCTCGGGCAGCGCGAGGCCTCGTCGGTCGAGCGTCACTTGGTGACGTGCGCGTCGTGCCGCGCCCACATCGAGGAGCTCGAGCACCTGCGCGCGCTCGCGCACGACAGCGTTCCACCTCCTCACGCCGCCGAGATCGATCACCACCGCGGTCGCGTGAAGCTCCTCCGCGAAGCGGCCGATCAGCTCGTGGGCGTGGGCAGGCGCGACGACGGACGCGCCACGAAGATCGGCGTCGCCGCGGTCGCGGCCGTGATGCTCATCGCGGGCGGCGCCGCGTTGGGGCGCGCCTTCCTCAGCCTCCCTTCTGCGCCTCCGACGAGCGCGCGCGACGCGGAGCCGCGCTCGTTCGTCGCGAGCCTCCGCCCGACCGGCGCGGCGCGGTACGTGCGCGCCCGCGAGAGCGGGATCGAGACGGTGACGCTCTCCTCGGGATCGATCGAGGTCGCGTTGTCTCCGTTGCCCGTCGGTGAGCGGTTCATCCTCCGCGCGGACGGCGCCGAGATCGCGGCCCGCGGCGCGGGCATCACGCGCTTCGTCGCAACGGCCGAGGCGGGGGAGCTTCGATCGGTCGAGGTCAAAGAGGGCGCGGTCGAGGTGAGCGTGAAGGGCTCGGTCACCGTGCTCTCGGCGGGCGCGTCGCTCTCGTACAAACCGTGATTGCTTCCTGACCGGAGCCGAAGCATGCGCTCGGCCCATGAAGCCTCGTAGGAGCGCGGCTGCGCTGGGCCTCACGATCGCGCTCGCGCTCGCTCCGCGCGCAGCCTCGGCCGATCCGCCGCCGCCCAAGATCGACATCCCCTTCACCAAGCTCACGCTGCCCAACGGGCTCACGGTGATCCTCCACGAGGATCACGCGCTGCCGCTCGTCGTGGTCAACACGATGGTCAAGGTCGGCTCGCGCTTCGAGGACAAGGGGCGCACCGGCTTCGCGCACCTCTTCGAGCATCTCATGTTCATGGGCACGAGGCGCGTGCCCACGAAGATGTTCGACGCGTGGATGGAGGGCGAAGGCGGCTGGAACAACGCGTGGACGAGCGAAGATCGAACCGACTACTTCGACGTCGCGCCGTCGCACGCGCTGCCGCTGCTCTTGTGGCTCGAGGCCGATCGCTTCGCGTCGATCGGCGCCGAGATGACGCTCGACAAGCTCAACGCGCAGCGCGACGTGGTCCGCAACGAGCGCCGCCAGACGAGCGAGAACACGCCGTACGGCAAGGGCGAGCTGCGGCTGCCCGAGCTGCTCTATCCGGTCGGGCACCCGTACCACCACCCCATCATCGGCTCGCACGACGATCTCCAAGCGGCCACGGTCGACGACGTGAGGAGCTTCTTCGCGCGGTGGTACGTGCCGAGCAACTGCTCGCTGGTCATCGCCGGGGACTTCGATCCGGGGCCCGCGCGCGCGGCGATCGAGCGCATGTTCGGCGCGCTCGCCAAGAGCGACGTGCCCGCCGCGCCGCAAGGCTCGACGCCCAAGCTCGCGGGCGTTACGCGCGAGACCATCACGGACAACGTCGAGCTGCCCAAGATCGTGATGGCGTGGCACAGCCCCGCGAGCATGGCGCCCGGCGACGCCGAGATGGATCTCTTCTCGATCGTGCTGCGCGAAGGCAAGGCGAGCAGGCTCTACAAAGCGCTCGTCTACGACACGCAGCTCGCGCAGGAGGTGAACGCCGAACAGCACGCGGGCGATCTCGGCTCGACGTTCGTCGTCGAGGCGATGGCGCGGCCCGGCGTGTCGCTCGCGAAGCTCGAGAGGGCGATCGACAAAGAGCTGAAGAAGGTCCTCGCCGCGGCGCCCACCGACGCCGAGATCGCGCGCGCCAAGAACCAGTTCGAGACCGGCTTCCTCTCGAAGCTCCAATCGGTGCAGGCGCGCGCGACGCTGCTCAACCAATACCAAATGAAGGTCGGCGATCCCGGCTACGTCGAGCGCGATCTGAAGCGCTACCGCGACGCGACGGCCGCGTCGGTGCACGCCGCGGTCAAGCAGAGCATCACGCTCGACGCGCGCGTGATCATGACCATCGTCCCCAAAGAAGATCCCTCGAAGAGAGGCGCGAAGAAGGGGGGCAAGAAGTGAGGCGCGCGCTCATGGCCATCACGCTCGTGGCCTCCGCGATCACCGCCGCGGCGTGCGAAGAGAACGCGACGCCGCCCAAGGCGCCCGAGCCGCCGCCTCCTCCGATCGCTTCTGCGTCGGCGAGCGCGGAGGCGCCGCTCGATCCGATCGGCGCGCGCCCCTCGCTCGACGGCGCGAAGGCGTACGCCCCGCCTACGCCCGAGGTCTTCAAGGCGCAGAACGGGATGACCATCTGGCTCATCACCAAGAAGTCGCTGCCGCTCGTCGCGGTGACGGTTGGCTTCCCGTCCGGCTCCGCCTCCGATCCCAAGGACAAACCCGGGCTCGCGTACATCACCGCGGACATGCTCGACGAGGGCGCGGGCAGCCGAAACGCGGTCGATCTCTCGACCGCCGTGAACGACCTCGGCGCGACGCTCACGACGGGCGCGAGCGCCGACGGGATGAGCGTCTCGCTCGCGGTGCTCAAGAAGAACTTCCGGTCCGCGTTCGAGCTGATGAGCGACGTGATCGCGCGGCCCAAGCTCGACGCAAAAGAATTCAAGCGCACGTCTGATCTCTGGAAGAACGATCTCAAGAAGCGCGCGCAGGAGCCCAACCTCGTCGCGCGCGTCGCGATGGGCGCGGCGATCTTCGGGCCCGACTCGCCGTACGGGCACCCGGTCGACGGCTACGCGAAGAGCGCTGCGTCGATCGATCTCAAGGCGGTCAAGGGCTTCTATTCGACGCACGTGCGGCCCGATCGCGCGACCATGGTGGTCGCCGGCGACATCACGAAGGACGAGGTCCTCGCGGCGGTGGACGCCTCGCTCAACGGCTTCAAGGCCGAGGGAGCGCCGCCGCTCCCGCCGCCTGCGCCGGCGGTGCTGCGCTCGCCGCGGCCCAAGTTCGTGCTCGTCGATCGCGAGGACGCGCCGCAGTCCGTGATCGCGGTCGCGCGCGAGGGCGTGGCGGTGTCGGATCCGCGCGCGCCGCTGCTCTCGTTGATCAACGTCGCGCTCGGCGGATCGTTCACGTCGCGCCTCAACCAAAACCTCCGCGAAGATCACGGCTGGACCTACGGCGCCGTGTCGGCGTTCGCTGAGACGCGAGGGACAGGGCACTTCTGGGCGCGCGCGGCGGTCGTCACCGAGGCGACGGGGCAAGCGCTCGCGGAGATGCTCAAGGAGCTCAACAACATGGCCACGGCGGGGCTCACGCCCGAGGAGATCGAGAAGGTGCGCGCGCAGGATCGCGCGGACCTCATCGAGACCTACGTCACCGTGGGCGGGATCAGCCGGCGCCTCGGCAGCCTCGCGCTGCTCGGGCTCCCGCCGGACTACGACGCGACCGCGAGCCGCGTGCGCCAAGCAGCGACCGGCAACAAGCTCCTCGAGCTCGCGAGCTCCGTGAGCCCCGAGGGCGCGACCATCGTGGTGGTAGGCCCTCGCGCGGTGGTGGAGCCTCAGCTCACGGCGTTGAAGTTGGGAGATCCCGAGGTCTTGGACGCGGACGGCGCGCCCGCGAAGAAGAAGTAGCGACGGGCGTGATCAGCCCTTGGGGACGAAATCGACGGGGTCGGTCGGCGCCCCGGTGTGGATGATGCCGTCGCCGACCCAATACACGAACTCGGGTTGCCTCACGCCGTCGAGGAACATCTCCATGCGCAGCGTGGCGCCCGCCTTGGTGTCGAACGAAATGCCGTTGAGCCCGTCCGAGGTCTCCGCGAAGAAGTAGAGCGTCCCGTCGTCGAGCACCTCGATCAGATCCTTGGGCGAGATGTCTTTGCCTTTGATGTTGGAGATGGCTCCGGTCTCGTCGAGCGGCACCGTGAAGACATCGAACGAGCATGGAATCCCGCTCGGGTTCTGCTTCGTGTTGACGTCGCACGACGTGAAGATGGTCCAGTGACCGCCGTCCGTGTCCTCGGCGTATTGAACGTACAAGCCGGCGCCGTCGCCGCCCGTCACGTCGAGCGTCGTGCCGATGTCGATCGCGACCTCTTTGGGCACGTCCGCGGGCCGATCGTGCGAAGGGCCCGGGTCCACGATGATCTCGTCATCGTGTTGCACCATCAGACAGCCCGTCGTTGAGCCGGCGACGGCGCACGCGGTGAAGACGGCGAAGAGCGAAGGACGAACGAACGAAGAAGCGTTTCGCATGGAAGATCTCCTCGACGAAAAGAAGCTCACTCAACGCCGGCGACCGCCTCCACCTCGACCGAACGAGGGCGTGGACGGGCGAGACGGCCGGACCGAAGGCGACTGGAAGTGCGTCGGCGGCGAGACGCGCGACGGCGGCTGGAAGTGCGACGGCGGCGCGACGCGCGACGGCGACTGGAAGTGCGGCGGCGGCGCGACGCGCGACGGCGACTGGAAGCGCGCGGGCGGCGCGACGCGCGACGGCGACTGGAATCGCGCGGGCGGCGCGACGCGCGACGGCGACTGGAAGTGCTGCCCGGGCCGCTGCACATGGGACGGCGTTTGGAAGTGACCGGGTTGTTGCCCAGGCCTTCCGAAATGCGAGGCGGGAGGCTGCGCGCGGCCGTCGAGCCTCGGCGTGCGCCCCGGGCCGCCGTTCGCGGCGATGTTCTTGCGCATGAGCGCCGTGCCTGCGCGCGTCGAGAACGCTTTGGCGCGTTGATCGTGCGTCACGCGGGCCTTCGGGCCTACCGAGCTCGGGACGCCGGCCTCGGCGAGCGAAGGCGATCGGAACTTGGAGCCGCTGCCCGGCGAAGGCTTTTGCCCGTTGCCGATCGACGGCGTCGCGGGCTTGTACGCGCGCGTCTGCTGCGCGATGGTCTGCACCGCGCCGCGATCGCGCACGACGTACGTGGCGACGCGATCGTTGAACACGTACGTGGTGGGGACGAAGCAATACGCCGCGTAGGGTACCGTCCAGAGCGCGACGGCCGCGCCGCCGAGCCAGTAGTACGACGGCGGCATGGGCGCCCAACCGATGTAGCCGCCCGCGCCGACGCGCCACGCGACCCAGGCGGGCGCGTACGAACGGCCGGGGATCCAAGCCCAATGCGTGCCGACCCAAACCCAGCGACCGTAGTGGAACGGGATGTAGCCCCAGTCGTAGTCGCTCACCCAGAGCCACTCGTCTTGATCCGTGAGCGACCAGTGCCCCGCGGTTTGGTACGGCGCGAAGTCGGCTCCGACGATGCTTGAGCTCGGGACCCAGACCGTGCCGTACGTAGGATCTTCGGTCCACGTCCCGTAGGGCGCGAGCGTGTCGCGAAAATCGCTCAGCGCGCTCGGGTCGGTGTCGGCGTAGTCATCTGCGGCCTGCTGCTCCGCAGGCACATCCGCGGTGTAACCGTTCGGTGACGCATCGTCCGCGGAGGCGCGGCTCGAGACGAAAAACGCGGCGAGCGCCGCGAGCACGAGGAGCGCTCTCGAAGGGTTGATTCGCGCTGCGAGGGGGGTCATCGACGCCATGATGAAACCTCTTGGGGAAGAGCGCCACGCAAAGCAAGCGCTCCGCACCCTTATGGTACTGCAAACCGCGATCCAAATCTCCACGAGGCTGAATCCGCCGCAGCATAAGGCGCCCCGGGACGAAGCTGCGCCGCCCTCGCGACTCCAAAGGCGACAGATTGTCGCTAGAGACTTTCACCCTGCCCTGCCCACGCTGTAAGGTTGCTGCGGTGCGCTTGCGAAATCGTTACATCCTCGCGGCTGCTATGGTTGGTGCGGCGACGTTGACGTCGGGCGTCGCGACAGCCCAATCGCAGTCAAAGAACGAACCGAAGACCGGCCTGCGGCTCGACCAACTCCAGCTCGCCAGCCCGGAGAGCATGTTCTTCCGCGCGGAGGGGCCGCACACTCCGCTCATCGGCGTGGAGTTCGCGGCGGCCGCGACGTTCGAGTACAGCAAAGGCTCGCTCCGGCAATACGGCATCGACGTCGACGGCAACCGCGAGAAGATCGCGAACCTCGTCGAGCACGCGCTCATCGCGCGCATCGGAGCGTCGATCACGCCGCTGCATTGGCTCGCGTTCGATCTGAGCGTGCCCTTCGCGCTCTTCGAGACCGGCGACATCACCTACCGAGGAAAAGGGTTCGACGCGACGCCGCCGAGCTACGGCGGCATCAGGATCAACGACATCGGCTCAGCGCCCGGCATCGGCGACATCCGTTTGGGCGTTCACTTCCGGCCGATCGACACGCAGAAGTTTGGCTTGATCATCGGCGCGCGCGCGTGGGCTCCCATCGGCTCGACGAGCTCGTACATGTCCGAGCACGCGCCGCGCGCCGAGCTCGACATCGGCGTCGCGGGCGAGCTCCCGCGCCTGCTCTACGGCTGCACGTTGAACGTCTCTCCGGCCATCGTCGCGGCGATCGCGAACCGCAGCCGCGAGGACCGGTTCAACGCGTCGTGCGCGCTGCACATCAAGGTCGGCGACAAGATCACGCTCGGCTTGGAGCCCACGTTCCAGATGGTCCGCGTCAACGATCGCGTCCCCACGGCGGGAACGAAGCCGGCCGTCGCGGAGACCGGCTTTGACTTCATCGTGGAGCCGCTCGCGGCGTTCCGTCTGAAGCTCGGCGGCTTCCGCCTCGGCGCCGCGGTGGGCCCCGCGTTCGGCGGCTCGCCCGGCGCGGCGGACATCCGCGCGATGCTCACCGCGGGCTACGTCGGCCTCGGCAAGCCCCCCAAGGAGAAGCCGCTCCCGCCCGCCGATCGCGACCTCGACAAGATCCCCGACAAGGAAGACGCGTGCCCGGACGAGGCCGGCCCGCCGAGCAAAGATCCCACCAAGAACGGCTGCCCGGCGAAGGATCGCGACGGCGACGGCATCCGCGACGACGAGGACTTCTGCCCGGACCGCGCCGGCATCCCCTACCCCGATCCCAAGGCCAACGGCTGCCCCGACTCGGACAACGACTCGCTGCCCGACCCGATCGACGAGTGCAAAAACGAGCCCGGCGCGCCGCCCAAGGGCTGCCCCAAGTTCGCGCGCCTCGGCAGCGGCGGCTTCACGATCGATCCGCCGCTCGACTTCGGCAACAGCGACAAGCTGTCCGCGAACAACCGCGCGGCGCTCGAAGAGGTCGCGGCGACCATGCGCGCCAACCCCAAGGTCGAGCAGATCAGCATCTCGATCGGCACGAAGGGCTCCAAGGCGGCCATGAACGACAAGCGCGCGCAGGAGATCCTCGCCGTCCTCCGCAGCGCCAACCTCGATCCCAACCGCTACGAGGTCGTGCTCCGCGACGACATCAAAGGCGGCGTCGTCACGGTTCGCATCAGCAAACAATGAGATGACAACTTGTCACGGAGGCGCGCCGAGCGGGCCCGCTGCGTGACATCCCGTCGTGCGCACACGGCCCGCCCCGCGCGTGTTGCGGGTGTACGATGCCTTTGCTTTGTGGCACGTGTTGTGCTCAAACGGTCGGACCGTGCTTTCCTCTCAAGCTCCTTCGTACCGAGCTCGCGGCGCGCGTTGGCTCTCGGGCGCTGGGCTCGTGCTCGGCCTTAGCCTCTTGGCCACTCGCGCGCACGCCACCGTCACCATCGTCCAGCTCCTGCCGGCGACCAACCACCCCAATGCGTATGGCCTCAACGATGTAGCCCGACAGGACTGCATCGATGACGTGATCTACAAGTTTACGATCAAGACCACGGACGCAAACAGCGTGGAGGTGTGGCGCAGCGAGAAGACCTCGTGCGCGACCGTCGCGGATCGTCAAGCGGCCGGCAACGACTGCGTCAAGATCGACTCCAAAGCGCC
>CAYTJL010000125.1:2498-27265 GCA_964437785.1 uncultured Polyangiaceae bacterium | reverse complement strand
GCCTCATCACCATGCCCACGAACGCGCCGAGCACGTTCTTGTTGCCCGCCCGATAACGCTCCACAGCGTCCGCGTTTTCGGCCATCAGTTTATCGATCTCCCCATCGAGCGCCGCGGCCTCCTCCGCCGTGAGCGGGGGAGCCTCGGGCTTGGGCTCTTTGGCCTTCTTCTCTTTAGGCTTCTGCTCGCCCTCTGCCACGGCCTCCGCGGAAGGTGCTTTGGCCTCTTTCTTGACCTCGGCTTTGGCCTCTTTCTTAACCTCGGCCTTCTCGCTCTTCGCCGCCTCGGGCGCGGGCGCGGCCTTCTTGGCCCAACTGTCTTTGAGCGGGGCCGTGCGGTTCCACACCGGCGCGCCATCACGGCTATCCACCGGATCGGCGAAGAAGAACCCCAGGCGCTCGAACTGCACGTGATCCCCCGGCTTGGCAGAGAGCAGGCTCGGCTCCACATAAGCGCTCACCGTGACGAGCGAGCTGGGGTTCAGCTCCTCGTCGAGCGACTCGGCCGATCCCGGGGTCTCCACCAAAAACAGCTTGTCGTAGAGCCGCACCTCGGCCCGCGCAGCCTTGTCGGCCGAGACCCAGTGGATGGTGCCTTTGACCTTGCGCGCCGTGTTGCCCTTGGAATCCGGGTCGTGCGAGCAAATAATCTTGGTCACCTCGCCGCTCGCAGGATCGGTCACGACCCGCTCGCACTTGATCACGTATCCGTGCCGGAGCCGCACCTCGCGCCCGGGCGCGAGCCGATAAAAGTCCTTGGGCGGATCCATCATGAAGTCGTCGCGCTCGATAAAGAGCGTCCGCGTCATGGGCACGATGCGTGACGTGGGCTCTTTGCCCTCGACAGGCCAATACGGAGCGTCGATGTCCTCGACGCGCCCCTCGGGAAAGCTCTCGACCTCCACGGCGAGCGGGCGCAAGACCGCCATCACGCGGGGAGCGCGCTTGTCGAGGTCGTCGCGGATGACGTGATCGAACAAGGCGACGTCCACCACGCTGTTGTTCTTGGCGACGCCGACTTTGTCGCACAAATCGCGGATGGCCTCGGGCGTGACGCCGCGGCGCCGGAGCCCGGCGATGGTCGGCATCCGCGGGTCATCCCAACCTGCCACGATCTTCCGCTCGACCAGCTCCAGGAGCTTGCGCTTGCTCATCATCGTGTAGGTGAGGTTGAGCCGCGCGAACTCGTATTGATACGGCCTCTTCCCGCGCGGCGCCCCGTCGGTGACCGCGTCGATGATCCAGTCGTAGAGCTCGCGGTTGTTCTCGAACTCCAGGGTGCAAATCGAGTGGGTGATGCCCTCGATGTAGTCGGAGAGGCAGTGGGCGAAGTCGTAGAGCGGGTAAAGGCACCACGCGTCGCCCGTCCGATAATGGTGCTCGTGGCGGATGCGCATGAGCGGCCAGTCGCGCATCTTCATGTTGGGACTCGCCATGTCGATCTTGGCGCGGACCACGTGCGCGCCGTCGGGGAACTCGCCCGCGCGCATCCGCTTCAGCAAATCGAGGCTCTCCTCGACCGAACGACTCCGGTACGGGCTCTCTTTGCCGGGCTCGAAGGCGGTGCCGCGGACCACGCGGAACTCCTCCTCCGACAAGCTGCACACGTACGCTTTGCCCTTCTTGATGAGCAGCTCCGCGTAGCCATAGAGCCGCTCGTAGTAGTCCGAGGCGTAAAACATCTTGTCGGCCCAGTCGAAGCCGAGCCACTTGACGTCACGCTGGATCGAGAGCGCGTACTCCTCGTCCTCCTTGGCAGGGTTCGTGTCATCCATCCTGAGATGGCAAACCCCTTTGAAGTCGCGGGCGATGCCGAAGTTGAGGCAGATGGACTTGGCGTGCCCGATGTGGAGGTAGCCGTTCGGCTCGGGAGGGAAGCGCGTCACCACGTGCGTCTCGCGCCCCGCGGCGAGGTCGCCCTCGATGATCTCGTACAGAAAGTTCTTGGCCTCGGTCATAGATCGCTTGAGCTAGCGCATTTCAGGCCGCGACGCCTCGGCAAAATCTCGCCATCGAGCATGCTTGATCCGCTCGGCCCACGTGCGCGATACTCGGTCTTCCGCGCGAGGAGGGTGGATGTCGACACGTTCTAGGTCAACGCGGGCCGCTGGATTCGGCCGCGCCCTCGCCGCGCTCGCCCTCGCCGCGATGATCGCGGTCGTGGCGCCGCTCCACGTTTGGGCCGACGACGCGTCGGCCTTCCGCGATCTGGCGACGTCGGCCGACTACCGCGTGCGCGTGGCCGCGGCGCTCGCGCTCGGGAAATCCAAGAGCCCCGGCGCGCGCCCCGCGCTCGAAAAGGCCTTGAGCGACAAAGACGCGTCCGTGCGCGCCGCCGCCGCGGCCGCGCTCGCCACGCTCGGCGATAAAAAGGCCCTCGGCGCGCTCAACGCAGCGCTCGCGAGCGAGACCACGGTCTCGGTCAAGGCGCAGATCGAGACGAGCATCAAGCGCCTCTCCGCGGGCGCGGTGCAGGCCAAATTCATCATCGGGCTCGGCAAGGTCGAGAACAAATCGGGCGTGAGCGACGCGTCGCTCGTCGCGGCGCTCCGCACGACCGCGCGCCTCCGCCTCGCGGAGGTGCCGGGCTTCGAGATGATCGCCGACGGGCAGGACGCTGCCGCGACAGGAAAGAGCCGTAATTTGCCGGCGTTTTTGCTCGATGCGTCGCTCACGCAGCTCACGCAGAACAAGAGCGCGACGGGCGTGAGCGTGTCGGCCAAGATCGAGCTCGTCATCCGCAAGGTGCCCGATCAGACGCTCAAAGGCACCATCAGCGGCGCCGCGCAGGCCGCCGCGGACAACGCCGAGATCCGCGGCAAGACCGAGCTCGTGCAGCTCCAGCTCGACGCGATGGCGGGCGCGATCGACAGCGCCATGAAGGGCGCACCCAAGGTATTTGAAGCGGCCTCGCGTTAAAGTAGGCTCGGGCGCCTCATGTCCGCGCCCGTCTCGGCAATGATCTTCACGCTCGACGAAGAGCTGAACCTGCCCAAGTGCCTCGCGAGCCTCGCGTGGTGCGACGACGTCATCGTGATCGACTCCTTCAGCCGCGATCGCACCGAGCAGATCGCGCGCGAGGGCGGCGCGCGCTTCTTCCAAAATCGCTTCGAAGGCTTTGGGACGCAGCGCAACTGGGCGCTCGACAACACGTCGCCCAAGCACGATTGGGTGCTCATCCTCGACGCGGACGAGCGCACGCCGCCCGCGATGGTCGAGGCGATGCGCGATCAGATCGCGACCGCTCCCGAGGGCACCGCGGCCTTCCGCGTGGCGCGGCGCTTTTACCTGTGGGGCCGCTGGCTCGAACACTCGAGCCTCTACCCGACGTGGGTCGTGCGGCTCATCCACAAAGAGCGCGTGCGCTACAAAAACCGGGGTCACGCCGAGACGCAGGAGGTCACGGGCGACGTCGGCGTGCTGCGCGAAGATCTCATCGACGAGAACGAGAAGGGCATCGTCGAGTGGTTCGAGCGGCAGACGCGCTACGCGCGCAAAGAGGCCGAATTCGAGCTCGGCGAGGCGCGCGGCAAAGACCCGATGGAGCTCTTGTCGGGCGACCCGCTCGTGCGCCGCGCCGCGCTGAAGCGCCTCGCGCGCGCGTTCCCGGGCCGCGCGCCGCTCTATTTCTTCTACAGCTACGTGCTGCGCGGCGGCTTCCGCGACGGGCGCGACGGCCTCGCGTTCTGCTCGATGCGCGCGCTCTTCGAGCAGATGGTCGTGGTCCACAAATACGATCTCGCGCGGAGGGCGCGCGGATGACGCACGTGCTCGTCGCGGGCGGCGCCGGCTACATCGGCTCGCACATGGTCAAGCGCCTCGGCCGCGAGGGCTTCCGCGTCACCACGCTCGACAACCTGGTCTACGGCCACCGCGACGCCGTCCTGCGCGGCGCCTTCGTCCACGCCGACCTGCTCGACCGCGACGCGCTGAGCCGCGTCTTCGCAGAGCAGCGGTTCGATCTCGTGATGCACTTCGCGGCATACGCGTACGTGGGTGAGTCCGTCCAGAACCCAAGGAAATACTGGGTGAACAACCTGGTGGGCTCCATCAACTTACTCAACGCCATGATGGATGCGGGCGTGTCACGGCTCATCTTCTCGTCCACGTGCGCCGTTTATGGCCTGCCCGATCAACTGCCCATCACGGAGGACCACCCCGAGCGGCCGGTGAGCCCTTATGGCAAATCCAAGATCGCGGTCGAGCGGGCGATCACCGACTACGCGCACGCGTATGGCCTCTCCGCGATCACGCTCCGCTACTTCAACGCGTCGGGCGCGGATCGCGAGGGCGACCTCGACGAGCGCCACGACCCGGAGACGCACCTCATCCCGCTCGTGCTGCGCGAGGCGGAGCGCGTGCAAAAGGGCGGCGAGCAGGAGGCGACGGCGCTCACCGTGCTCGGCGACGATTACCCCACGCGCGACGGCACGTGCGTGCGCGACTACGTCCACGTCGAGGACATCACGGCCGCTCATCTCGCCGCCGCGGAGCGCGCGCTCATGGGCAGGAGCACAGGCCATGAGGTCTATAACCTGGGCACGGAGCATGGCACGAGCGTACGTGAGGTGATCGACGCCGCCCGCGACGTGACGGGCGTGGACTTCACCTATCGTGTCGCGCCGCGCCGCGCCGGCGACCCCGCGACGCTCATCGCATCTGCGGCGCGGGCGCGCGAGGTGCTCGGGTTTTCGCCCGAGGTCACCGCCATTCGCGACATCGTCGCGAGCGCGTGGCGCGCGGGCCGCAAGGACCGGCGCGCGTGAAGATCGCGCACGTCACGCCTTCGTATCACCCCGCCTACGTGTATGGCGGGCCCACGGTCTCTTCGTATGAGCTGACACGGCATCTCGGCCTCTCGGGCCACGACGTGCGCGTGCTCACGACCGACGCCAACGGGCCTGACGAGGTCCTCGACGTGGACACGTCTCGTGAGGTCGATCTCGGGCCCGGGCTCCGGGTGCGGTATTGCCATCGTATCGCGATGACGTCCGCGTCTCCTACGCTCCTCGCGCACCTCTCCTCGCTCATCGGGTGGGCCGACGTGGTCCACGTTCATGCGGTGTACAGCTTCCCCACGATTCCAACCCTCGTCGGGGCGCGCGCCATCCATCGGCCCCTCGTGTGGACGCCGCGGGGCGCGCTCCAGCGGTGGGAGCACACGAAGAAACGTCCCTTCAAAACGGCCTGGGAGATCTTGAGTCGCGCGGTGCTGCCGCAGAGGAGCGTGCTCCACGTGACCTCGGATCAGGAGGCGGAGCAGAGCGCGGCGCGGATCCCCGGCGTGCGTGTGGTGGTGATCCCCAACGGCGTCTTGATCCCCGATGAGCCTTCGCCTCGCCCGCCGCGCTCACCCGCGCTGCGCCTGCTCTTCGTGGGCAGGCTCGATCCCATCAAGGCGCTCGACAGCTTGATTGACGCCCTCGCGCTCCTCCACCGGCGCGGCGATGATCGCGTGTCGCTGGTGATCGCGGGCGGGGGGAGCCCCGCGTATGCGCGCGCGCTCGCCCAGCGAGCGGCGGACGCGGGGTTGTCGGATCGGGTCCGGCTCACCGGGGACGTGCGCGGGGAAGAGAAGGAGGGGCTTTATCGGGAGGCCGATGTCTTCGTGCTCCCGTCGCACTCCGAGAACTTCGGGATCGCCATCGCCGAGGCGCTCGCGCGCGGGCTGCCCGCGATCGCGAGCCGCGGGACGCCGTGGCGCGGGCTGGAGGACGAGGGCGCGGGGATTTGGGCGCAAAACTCGCCCGAGGGGCTCGCGTCGGCGATCGTCGCGATGCGCGATCGCGATCTCGACGCGATGGGATCGCGGGCGAGGGCGTGGGTGAAGAGGGCGTTTGCGTGGGAGGCTGTGGCCGCCTCGATGACAGACCTTTATAAAGGTCTTTTATAGATAACCTCTCTCACGCGAGGTCGAAGACGAGCACCTCGCCGCTATTGACGCCTTCGACGCGCACGTTGGGCTCGTCCGAGAGGGCCGCGCCGTCGCCGGCGGAGAGGACCTGTCCATTCACGCGCGCTTGACCGCGGGCGACGTGGACCCACGCGTGACGCCCTTTGGGGAGCGAGAGCTCGGCGGACTCGCCCTCTCCGAAGAGGCCGGCATAGACGGCCGCGTCGGTGTGGATGGTGACGCTGCCATCGCGCCCGTCGGGGGAGGCGACGAGGCGCAGCTTGCCGAGCTTCTCCTCACGGGCAAAGGCCTTTTGCTCGTAGCTCGGTTTGATGCCGCGCTCGGCCGGCATGAGCCAGATCTGCAAGAAGTGAACGAGATCGGCCTTGGAAGCGTTGAACTCGCTGTGCGTGACGCCCGTGCCCGCGCTCATCCGCTGCACCTCACCCGGCGTGATGACCGAGCCCGTGCCCATGGAGTCTTTGTGTTGGAGCCCGCCTTCGAGCACGTACGAGATGATCTCCATGTCGCGGTGGGGGTGCGTGCCGAAGCCGCGCCCCGGCTGCACCCGATCTTCGTTGATGACACGGAGGGATCGGAAGCCCATGTGCGAGGGGTCGTAATAATTGGCGAACGAGAAGGTGTGGTAGGTGTTGAGCCAACCGTGGTCGGCGTGGCCGCGTTCGTTCGCTGGTCGGACGGTCATCATGGATGGCTTCTCCAATCGCAAAGGTGCTTTGTCGTCGAGGGACGAGCGGCAGCCGAGCCCGAGCCACCCTTCGATCGCCGCCCCGCCGAGCACGGCGAGGGATGTCCTCCGGGTGACGGGATCGCGCATGGTACGTTCGCTCCTCGATGACAGCCCCATCATGGGGCGCGTGACCTATCTTGAAAAGAGGCAATATCTCGAACCGTGCCATCGACCAAACCGATAGGTCGAGCGTGGCGCGGTTTGCCTTTCATCCGTCGATGCAGAGGGTGAAGAGGGCGTTGGACGTCATGGGGGCGCCGGGAGCGGTGACGCCGAACGTCAGCTCCCAGACCCCGGGCATGAAGAGGTTGATGGGGCTGAGCTTGTATTTGCCGCCGCCTTGCTCGGTGACGTCGGGGATGATGGAGCTACTGTGCCCGTGGTCGGGCATGTACGCTTTGAAGCTCACGTCGACGCCGCTCAGCGGGTTACCGTCTTTGTCGGCGATCTGGATGGTGATGGCGTTGTTGCCTTTGGCCGGGGGCGCGGGCGAGGCGTCCATCATCGTGACCGTGATGCCGTCCGGCGCCTCGGCCGAGAGCCCGACGGCGTAGGGCTCCACGCGGGGGTCGTCGGCGCAGATCGAGGTGCCTCCGCTCGATGAGCTGGACGACGAGGCGGTGGTCTCGCCGCCGTCGCACGCGGGGAGCGACGAGAGCGCGCCCGCCGCGACGAGGAGCGAACCAAAGAAAAGGGAGAGAGGGGTCTTGTTGAGCATGCGCGGGACATCGTAGCGCTCTTGTTGTGTTCCTCCAGGGCCCTAAAACAGAAAGGATGATGGTAGGGTAAGGAGAGAGCGCGCATGATCCCCTCACGTTACACGAACCTCGCCGCTGCCCGGGCCCGCTTTGGGGATCGGGTCGATCGCCTCGCCCCGTACCTGCTCCGCACCGACGCGATGGCGGATGCGGTGGTCGAGGCCATGGAGGCCATGCCTCCGGGGCAGGGTTTCAAGCTCTTTTGCGAGGCGCTCGATCGCGGCATCGACGCGGTCCCGAGCGCGCCGCCCGCGTTCCGAGCTTTGTTTGCCGAGGTGGATCGGGTGCCGGCGTGGGTGGATTGGGAGGCGCTCGACAAGGGGGGAGAGCTCTTGCTCCGGGCCGGGCCGTTCGGCGGCATGGTGCTCGGGGCCAAATCCATCGTGTATGGGTATTTGTCGCCGGGGGGCAACAAGCCTTTGGTCTTTTCAGGCAGGCTCAAGGAGCAGGCGGCGCGGAGGCTCAACGAGACATCGCGCTTCGTTCAAGCGGTGTGCAGGCCGGGCGGGATGCGGCGCGGGGGCGATGGATTCCACATCACGCTCAAGGTGCGCATCATGCACGCGCAGGTGCGGCGGATGATCCTGCGGTCGGGGCGGTGGGACGAGGGCACGTGGGGGGTGCCCATCAATCATCACGACATGGCCGCGACGACGCTGCTCTTCTCGCTCGCGGTGCTCGAAGGGCTGCGCGAGCTGGGCCTCAAGATCGGCCGCGAGGAGGCCGAGCAATACATTCAGCTCTGGCGCTACGTAGGTTGGCTCATCGGCGCGGATCGCGAGCTCACGCCCGCGAGCGAGCTGCAAGCGTGGCAGCTCGGGGAGCTGATCCACGCGACGCAGGGGCCGCCCGACGACGACTCACGCGCGCTCGTCCAAGCCATGCTCGCCTCGCCGCTCACCGAGGTAGAGACGCCCAAAGACCGCAAGAACGCCATGGTGCGCGTGCGGCTCGGCCAAGGGCTCGTGCGGGCCTTCTTCGGCGACGCGATGGCCGACGCGCTCGGCGTGCCCAAGACTCCTTGGCGGCACAGCCTGCGCTTGTTCCGAAGCATCAACGCCGCCGCCGAGGAGGTGCGTTTGCGCGTCCCGGCGGCCCATAAAAAGGCCATCGAGTCGGGGCACCGTTATTGGGATCGGGTGGTCGAGGTGGGTTTGGCGGGCGCTACGGCCGATTTCCGCCCGCCGGAGCGGCTCGGGTGACTCGGCGCTCAGCCAAAGAGATCTTCCCACTCCAGGATCTCGTGCCGCGCCACCACGCCGTGCAGCACAAAGGGGTCTTCGCGGACGAACTCCTCACATGCTTCACGTGAGATGAAGATGCCCATCGCCCCGCGGCTGCGGTCGGCGAACGGCCCGACGTTGAGCAGGTGCCCTTTCGCATGAAAGGCATTGAGCCGGGCGTGGTGCGCGGGGAAGTGCTCTTGGGCCTTTGCCATCGCGCTCGGGTCGGGGTGATAGAGAAGAACGATTTTGGTTGCCATGAGGGTCCTCGGGGCGGGAGCCTATCATCGTCGCCCGCCTCGGGGGAGAGGCTCGATCCGCTCAACCACCCTCCCCCATCATCCTCACGAACGCGTCTTTGTCATTGGCCTTCTCCAACGCCTCCTCGGCCGCGATGATCCCCGCTTTGACGAGCCGCTCCAAGGCCATATCCATGGTCTGCATGCCGAGCCCCTGCCCGCCCTGCATCAAATTCGGGATCTGATACGTCTTGCCCTCACGGATCATCGAGGCGAGCGCGCTCGACCCGACCAAGATCTCGTGCGCGGCCACGCGGCCCTTGCCGTCTTTGGTGCGCACGAGCTGCTGCGCGATGACGGCGACGAGGCTCTCGGACAAGAGCCCGCGCACCTGCGGCTGCTCCTCGGCCGGGAACGCGTTGATGATGCGATCGATGGTGGGCGCGGCGCCGTTCGTGTGGAGCGTGCCCATCACCAAGACACCGAAGCTCGCGAGCTGGAGCGCGAGCTTCATGGTCTCGTTGGTCCGAAGCTCCCCCACCAAGATCACGTCGGCGGACTCGCGCCCTGCCACGCGGATCGCCGCGGCGAAGCTCGACGCGTCATGGCCCACCTCGCGGTGCGTGATCTGCGCGCGCTTCGGCTGGTGCACGAACTCCACAGGATCTTCGATGGTGAGCACGTGGCACGCGCGCGTCTCGTTGATGTGATCGATCATCGCCGCGAGCGTCGTGCTCTTGCCCGACCCGGTCGGCCCCGTCACCAGCACGAGCCCCGCGCGACGATCCGCGGTCCTTTGGATCACCTCGGGACAGCCGAGCTCCGCGAGCGTCTTGATGATGGTGGGGATCACGCGAAAGACCGCGGCAGGCCCCGTGGTCTTGTAAAAGTAGTTGGCCCGAAAGCGCGCTTTTTGCCCGTACGAATAGGCAAAATCGAGGTCCATCACCGACCGGAACGAGGCCTCCTCCGAGCGGCTCACGATCTCGAAGATCAGCGCTTCCATCTCGGCGAGATCGATCGGCGCCTCGCGCACCGGGCTCAATCCGCCGCGCGCGCGCACGATGGGCGGAGAGCCCACCGCGAGATGCAAATCGCTCCCGCCCCGTTCGAGCAGCGTGTCGAAGAGCGCGTCGATCGCCGCCACTAGCCACCCCTCTTGAAGAGCGACCCGAAGATGCCTTTGCCCTGCGCAGGCGGCGTGGCCTGCGCGGGCTGCGCGGGAAGGGCCTTGTCGTTCGGGCGAGGCGCGACGTCGGGCGTGCGGCGCGCGTTCGCCGCGAGCTCGTCGGGATTTTCGGCGAACGTCGCCGCGGCCTCCAGCGTGACCGTGCCCGCGCGCACGAGCTCCGCGAGCGAGTCGTCGAGCCGCATGATGCCGAGCCCCTTGCCGCGCTGCTGGAGGCTCGGGATCTGAAAGGTCTTGTTGTCGCGGATCAAATTCGCGAGCGCGGGCAGGCCCGGGAGCAGCTCGACCGCCGCGACCATCCCGTCGCCCGAGGCGCGCGGCACGAGGCGCTGGCTCACGATGAGCCGCAGGCTCGCCGCGAGCGTCACGCGGACCTGCTGCTGCTCGCCCGGCGGGAACAGATCGATGAGCCGATCGATCGTCTTCGACGCGCTCGGCGTGTTCATGGTCCCGATCACCAAATGCCCTGTTTCGCCGGCCGAGAGCGCCATCTGCACGGTCTCGGTGTCGCGCAGCTCGCCGATCGCGATGACGTCGGGATCCTCACGGAGCGAGGCGCGCAGCGCGCTGTGGAACGATCGCGTGTGCGTGCCGACCTCGCGCTGGCTCACGAGCGCCTTCTTGCGCGGGTGAACGTGCTCGACCGGATCCTCGATGGTGAGCACGTGGCACGCGCGCTCGCGGCTGATGTGATCGACGAGCGCCGCGAGGCTCGTCGTCTTGCCGTGCCCTGTCGGCCCCGTGATCACGATGAGCCCCTGATGCTGCCGCGCCGCCGACGCGATCGCGTCCGGCAGCCCGAGCGACGCGATGGTCGGCACCTCGGCCGGGATCAAGCGGAGCGCCGCGAAATAGCCCGTGCGTTGTCGCGCGACGTTGACGCGAAAGCGCCCGAGCGAAGGCTCTTCGAGCGCGAAGTCGCACGCGCCGTCGCGATCGAGCGTCGCGAGCAGACGATCGGGGACGCGCGCGAGGAGCATGTCCTCGACGACGCCCGGATCGAGCACGTCGCCCGAGGGCACGAGCGCGCCGGAGGTGCGCAACAAAGGCTTGCGCGACGCGATGATCAAGAGATCGCTCGCCCGCCGATCTCGCGCGCTCTGCAAGAGATCGATCCACCGCGCGTCGTGACGCTCGCGCGGCGGCCTCGCCGGAGCGATGACGATCGGAGGCGCGGCGCCGGGCCGCAGCGTCGGCTTCTCCCGCGAGGGCAACGGAGACGCAGGGAGCGTGTTGGCCCACCCCGCGGCCTCCATCTCCTCGGCGCTGCGCGAGGGCCGCGACGCCGGCTCGGCGCGCGCGGCCTCGGCGATCTCCGACGCCGTCCGCGGCGTGAGCGCCGCACGATCGAGATCGATGTCGGCGTCGTCGAGCATCGGCGGCCGAGGCACCGTGCGCGCGGGCGCGACGCGATGATTCTTGCGCGTCGGCCGGATCAGCTCGGGATCGGGTCGCGCGCGCAGCGGCACGGGGTCAGGGACCCGCCGATCCATCGTGTCGGCGATCGATCGGCCCGCGGCGTCGCGGCCCACGTCGGCCGCGCGGCCCGAGGACCCGGGCTCGCTCCCTCGCTCGGAGCGACCCGCGTCGATCGAGCGACTCGTGTCAATCGCGATGGCCTTGCCGATCCTCGCGATGGGCGTCGACGACGACGGCGGCTCTTGCCTCGGGCGTTGCGAGCTGTTCGCGAGCCCCGGCGAAGGAGGATCGACCGACGATCGGCGCTCGCGCGGCTGCGCCTCGACCACCTCGCGCCGCCGGATGATCGCCTGGACGTCGTCGCCGAGCATGATCGCCGAGATCAACAGCGGGCCGATCCCTTCGATCCGCGTGCTCCACACCGTGGGCCTCGGCCCGAGCGCGTCGACGTGACGGCTCCCGCCCGCATACACGAGGAGATCGAGGATGGCCCCGGTCGAGAGCCCATCGGGCGAGACGATCTCAAGCGCCTTGCTGCTCCGCGCCTCGGCCTTTTTGCCGGAGGTGAGCTTCAGCTCTGCGACCTCGGGCTTCGTCAACCAGTGCAAGAGCGGCTTTAGCTCGATCATGGCCCTCCCTCATCTGGGGGCGACACCGATCCAAGGAGCTTACCCTGTTTTTTCGGCGTACGTCATCACGAGGTACATCACGGCCTCGACCGCGCCGGGGTTTTCGTAGCGATGAGGGACGTCTGCTTCGAATAAAATCGCGTCCCCCGCGCCGAGCTCGTGGCGATCGCCGTCGACGATCATCACGAGCGATCCGCGCGTGAGCACCAGGTTCTCGGCTGTGCCGGGCGGGTGCGGGCTCGCCTCCTCGAACGATCCGGGCGCGAGCGTGAGCTCGTAAAACTCGACGGTCCGCGGCGCGTCGACGGGGAAGAGCGCGCGCGAGGTGAACGACCCGTCGTGCGACCGCAGCACCTTCGCGCGCGAGGCGCGCATCACGGTGGTGCGGCCCGCGTCGCGGCTCGTGATCAAGGCCGAGAAGGGCACGCCGAGCGCGCGCGCGATCTTCCACAGCACGTTGATCGTGGGCGTGCTCTGCTCGAGCTCGACCTGCCCGAGCATGGCCCGGCTCACGCCCGAGGCCTTGGAGAGCCGTTCGAGCGAGAGCCCGCGCTGCGCGCGGAGGCGCCGGAGGTTCTCGCCGACGACCGGCGTGAGATCGAGCGAGGGCATGTCGCCGTCGAGCGGAGGTTGTGCCGGCTGCGCCGCGCGATCTCGCTTCTTGTTTGCCGCGGTCACCGTGACGTTCATCCGCGATGACGCGCGACATGTCAACGCCCGCGCGCTGCCACGCGCCGGATCACCGGCCGTTCGACGACGACCCACGAGAGGAGCCCCGCGCCGATCGAGAGCGCGAGCCCGAGCGCAGCGTTCGCCGCGAGCGAGGTCCACGTCTCTCCCGTGAGCCCCGCGCGGTTCAGCCAAACGCCCGCGATCCCTTGCATGAGCTGGTGATAGAGGAACACCCCGTAGCTCACGACGCCGATCGCGGAGAGCCACGAGGGCGCGACGATCCTGCGCGCGACGCCCTCGGTGAGCGACGCGCCGAGCACGATCCCGAACGTCGCGATCGAGATCAACGCGTACGGCCACGCGCCGCGCGGCGCGAGATAGAGCTCGCCTTCGAGGCGAAAGCCCACGACGAGCGACACCACCGAGAGCGCGAGGACGAGGGGTGCCGCGCGGCGATAGACGTCGCGCCGCTCCGCGCGCGTCGCCGCGACGAAGATCGCCGCGCCCGCCGCGCCGAGCACGAACTGATCGAGGCGCGACACGATGAGCCTGCGCTGCGTGAGCTCCAAGAGCCCGGTGCGCACGCCCGGGACCAAGACCACGTCGTGCAGCGCGGCGCGGGTGATCCACGCCGCGAGGACGAGCCCGATCACGAGCGCGAAGCTCCTCGTGAGGCGACGCGCGATCCACGGCAAAATAAGGTAAAAGTGGGCCTCGGTCGTGAGCGACCACGCCGCGCCGATGATCACGATCCCGCCCGGCGCCGCGTACCCTTGGAGGAGCACGAGGTGCGCCGCGAGCGACGCCGCGATGGCCGGGTGCGCGAGCGCGTCGCGGTGAAAGGCGAGCGTCACCGCGATCGCGACGAGGTACGCGGGCATGATCCTCGCCGCGCGCCGGAGGAGAAAATCACCGGGCGAAGGCGGGCTATCCCGCAGATAGCCGAGCGCGAGCGAGAAGCCCGACAGCACGAAGAACAGATCCACGCCCCAGTGCGCGTGGTGGATCACGGTCAAGATCCACGCGGCCGACGCGGGCGAGAGGCGCGCGTGGACGCGCGCTTCGACGAACGGCAGGAAGCGATCGCCGAAGTGCTGCGCGAACACCGCGAGGATCGCGGCGCCGCGCAGCGCGTCGAGCTGCGGCAGCGAGAGGCCCGCGCTCGGCCGCGGCCGGTCTAAGAGGTCTATTGAACGAGGACGCAGCTCGAGACCGATCCGGCGAACCAGTCCGCGTTGGGGTACCACGCGCCGGTCTGATCCCAACGAACGTCGAGCTTCGTGAATTTACCGTCGATCTTGAGCTTGCACTTGGCCGCGAAGCGCGACGGCGGGAGCTTGTCGGGCGCGAGCGCGGGCTCGCTCCACACGCCGGCCGCGACGAACTGGATGCGATCGGTCGTGGTGTAGGGCTTGTACGTGGATTTATCGTCGATCGAGCCCTTGGACCAGGTCTTTTGCTGGCTCTCGAACGCGCAGTGCTTGCCGCCGATGTCTTCGCTCGACGCGCACGAGAGGTTCTTCGCGTCGTCTTTGACGAGCGTGAGCTCGACGTCGATGGTCTGCCCCACCGTCCACTTGGGCTTGGCCGGGCCGCTCGAGTCCTCGCGGCCGAGGAACGCGAACGCCGCGGCGAGGCCGCCGAACACGATCACGAACAAGATGAGGCTCTTGCCGATGCCGCCGCCCTGCGGCTGCTCTTTGGGCGGCGCGTACGGCTGCTTCTTGGCGCCGGGCTTGGGGGCGGGCTTCGCAGCGGGCTTGGCCGCGGGCTTCGCCGCCGCTTTGGGCGCGGCCTTGGTCTCGGCCTTCTTGGGCTTCTCTTCCTCTTCGGAGGGCTCGTCGTCCGAGACCTCGTCGTCCTTGGGAGCCTCGTCCTCGTCGCGCTCTTCTTCGTCGCGATCGTCGCGTTCTTTGTCCTTCGAAGCCATGGCGCGGCCGACAATACCCGAGCGGCCCCGAAGCTCAAGAGCCCTGCGGCGCTACAGCGAATTTCCTCTCCTCGGGCGGAGTGTGCTAGCGAAGCTCGGCGATGGCGAAGGAAGAGCCCAAGCTCAGCGTGGTCATCCCGCGGCCGGGCAGCGACGCGCCCGCGTGGTCGCGCGTCGGGGTGATCGCGGCCGTGGGCTTCGTCGTCGGCATCGCGTGGCCGAGGCTCACCAGCACCAAGATCGGCCCCGACGTCCCCGCCGATCTCGCGGCCAAGATGGAGGCGACCGCGGGCGCGGCCAAGGCCGCTCCGCCGCCCTCGGGCGCGCCGAGCGCGGCCGCGAGCGCCAGCCCCGCGCCGCTCGCCAAGGGATCGGCCGAGCCCGACGCGCCCGTCTCGAACCGCGAGAGCATCGTCATCGGCCCCGGCAAGATCATCCGCTGCTCCGATCGGAAGAGCAAAAAGATCGAGGATTGCGGCTCGCTCCCGTTCGATCCCATCGCGACCAAGCGCCTCAAGGAGCTCGCCAAGTGCCCCGCGGCCAACGGCCTCGACGGCAAGATGGCGATGGGCTTCGAGATCAACTTCGACAAAAAAGAGGTGAGCGTCGTCAAGTCGAAGAAGGGCACGACGACGATCCACGCGAGCTTGGTCTCGGGCCTGCTCGCGTGCGCGGCGCGCGAGTTCGGCAACGTGCCGCTCGACGAGGTCGCGCACAAACACCGCAAATACACGCTCGTTTATGCGCTCACGTTCTATCCGCCGGGCAAGCGTCCGCCGGGCAACGAGGGCGCCGACAGCGCCGACGAGGGCGCCGAGGGCGCGGCCGGGTCCACGTCCGATCAGACCGACGCGGCGGGCGACGCCGTCGTCACGTGGGACACGGCGCTCGTCCGCAAAGATCCCAAGGAGGTCGACGTCGTGATGCGGCTCGTGCGCGGCACCAAGGTGAAGATCCTCGGCAAGCAGGGCGATCACTACCGCATCGAGGCGAACGGCAAGACCGGCTGGGTCTATCGCGGCGCCATCGGCAAATAGCGCGAGCAGCGTTACGATGGCGAGGCGCGCGAGGGCGCGTCGCCCGGGAGCGCTCGCCCATGATCTCGGCCTTCTTCAACCGCATCTTCCCGCTCATCAACGACACCGCGCTCGGCGCGAGGATGGATCCGCTGCGCGCCGAGGTGGCCGGCGCGGCGCGCGGCCGGGTGCTCGAGATCGGCGCGGGCAGCGGCCTCAACTTCCGGCACTACGACGAGCGCGCGGACGTCGTCGCGGTCGAGCCCGCCGCGAACATGCGCGCCCGCGCGATCGAGCGGAGCGCAGAGCGATCGGGCCCCGGCGCGACGATCACGATCCTCGAAGGGCGCGCGCGATCGCTGCCGTTCGACGCGGCGTCGTTCGACACGGTCCTCATCACCTTCACGCTCTGCTCGGTGCGCGACGTGAGCGCCGCGCTCGCCGAGGTGTCCCGCGTGCTCAAGCCCGGCGGCGAGGTCCGCTTGCTGGAGCACACCGTGAGCGTGAACGAACGAGGCGCGCGCGTGCAGCGGATCATGGAGCCCGCGTGGAACGTGGTCTTCGGCGGGTGCAGCCTGCTGCGCGATCCGCGCGCCGATCTCGCGCGCGCAGGCTTTGATCCGCGCGGGCTCTCGGTCATCGATCTGCCGCTCCCGTTCCCTGTGCGCGCGGGCGTGAAGGGCGTCGCGATCAAGGCGTGATCGATCCTCCACCCGGCATCTGGGATGGTAAAATCACGGGCCGCGCGTTCGGCGCCGGCCATGCCCAACACGACCCTTCGCTTCGCCCTGATCGCCGCTGTCCTCGGCGCCTCGTTCGCGTCGTCGATCTTGGCCGAGCGCGCGCTCTTGCCGAGGGACGAGGCGCTCGCGAAGGGGCTCCGCGTCGCAGGCCGATCGTTCGCCGAGGGCGCGACCGCGAGCGACGCGATCCCCGCGCTCGCCAAGCGCGCGCTCGGTCGCCGCGTGGTGGTGACGCTCGGCGACGCGAAGGTGATCGAGGCGACGCTCGCCGAGCTCGGCGCGACCATCGACGCCGCGCGCCTCGCCGGGGATGCGCTGCGCGTCGGCCGCGGCGAAGGGCTCCTCGCGAGGATCGACGGCGCGCTCGAAGCGCGCGCGGGCCGCGTGGACTTGCCCCTCCGGCTCGACGTTCCCGTCGAGGCGCTCGCGGAGCGGCTCGCGCTCGCCAAAGACGATCACGACCAAGCGCCGCTCGCCGCCAAGCTCGATGTGGTGACCCGCGCGGTCAAACCGCACACGGTGGGTCGTTATCTGGACGTCTACGCGACGGCCGAGGCCATCGCGCGCGCGGCGTCGAAGGACCCGCTCGGCGAGGGTGATCTGGTGATCGCGCTGCCGATTTACGAGGTGACGCCCGCCGCTTCGGCCGAGCGCGTCGCCTCGATTGACACCACCAAGGTGCTCGGGAGCTTCGAGACGCGGTTTGGCTACGTGGGCAATCAGGTGGGCAGAGCCCAAAACATCCAACGCGCCATGGAGGGCGTGAGCGGGCTCGTGCTCTTGCCGGGAGATGTGGTGTCGTTCAACGCCAACGTGGGCCCGCGCTCGATCGAGAATGGCTTCGCCGAGGCGCCGGAGATTTACAAAGGGGAGATCCGCGAGGGCATCGGCGGGGGCACGTGTCAAGTCGCGGGGACCTTGCACGCGGCGGCCTATTTGGGCGGGCTCGACGTGGTGGAGCGCGCCAACCACTCACGGCCGAGCGGCTACATCAAGATGGGCCTCGACGCGACGGTGGTTTATCCGACGGTCGATCTCAAGCTCAAGAACCCTTATTCGTTCCCCGTGGTGGTGCACGCGACCATCGACAAAGGCACGCTCACCTTCACCATCCATGGCCGCGAGGCGCCGGCCAAGGTGACGTTCATGAGCGACACGGTCGGCGTCGCGGACTATAAGCGCAAGGTCGAGGAGAGCCCTTTGCTCAAAGAGGGCGCGGTGAAGCTCAAGCAAAAGGGCATCCGCGGCTACTCGATCAAGAAGACACGGCTCTTCCGCTACGCGGACGGCAAAGAGCGCGCCGAGGTGACGACCGACACCTACCCTCCGACCTTCGAGATCTTCCAGGTGGGGCCCGGGACAGACATTGATTCGGTGTTGCCGCCGCTGGAGAAGAAAGAGGAGAAGAAGCCCGAGGAGAAGCCCCCGGTCGGCTGACTCGGCGCTCCGGTGAGCGCTACGGGCCCGGCGTCACCCTCAGCACGCGAATCTTCGACTCCTTTCCATCGCGGAGCCGCGCGGCCAAGAGGATGTCTTCGCCCGCAGAGGCGATGTCCACGATGCGATCATCGCTCGACATGTTGAACCAATTGAGCGCGCCGGCGGGCACGCGGAGCACCTCCTCGGGCGCTCCGCCGAGGAGCGGGACCTTCACCACCACGAGCTCGCTCGTCGTGTGATCCTCCTGAATCAACTCGATGCATTGGCAGAACGTGCCTCCATCAATGCAATTGAGCTCGTAGGCGAGGACATCGTCGCGGCGCGTGACCGCGAACGCGACCCACGCGACGTCCCCGCTCGTCCTCGCGATCGCAAATGCGCCGGGCTCGACGCCAATCGCGGTCTCGTGACAAGGCCCCGGACACGACATCGGGTCGGTGCCCCCCTCACACGACGCGACCAAAGGCTCCGTGCCGGGCACCGGCAACTCGACGCTCCCCGGCCCCGCCGCGGGCACGACCACGCGAATCCCGCTTTGATCCTGCAGGGCCACCGCATAAGGCACCGTCTCGGCGCCCGCGTCCGAAGGGAGGCGCGCGACACGGTATGAGCTGCCCGCGCCCAAGAGCCGTTCTCCCTGCGGTTCGAGCGCGAGGAGCTGTGGAGCGGCGTTGACGCCGAACGCGATGGGCGCGCCGTCGACCGCCACGCCGAAGTGGACCCATTCGGTGTCGGCCGGGATCGGCTGCGGCGTCACCGACGTCGTGCCGTTTGGCCCGAGGACCGCGACAGCGTAGGTGCGCCACGGCGGCCCATCGAGGATGTCTTGAACGAACCACACGCGCGCGGTTCCATCCGGGGCGATCGACACATCGGAGAACGGCGCGGCCCGGTCCAGCGGGTCGTCGATGAGGTAGCTCGTGAAGCTCCCCGGCGCGCCGAGCTGCGCCCTCAACCCACCTTCTTTCCCGTCGGCGCTCGTCTCGTCGGCCACGACCAGCAATCGCCCCTGCGCGTCGTCGTGCAGATCCACCGGCATTCCATGGAGATCGAAGCCGCTCACCACGGTCGCCCCCGAAGGCGTGACCGAGAGCAGCGAGGTCAGATCCCATGTCGCGGCGACCAGGTACGTCGCGCTCGCGTCGCCGGAGACGCGCACACCGCTCATCCCTACCCCCGCCGCGTCACATCGGATCTCCACGTCGATCCCCACCGCACAACCATTGTCGCACGAGGCCTGAGGGGAGGTCACCGAAGAGTCACACGTATAGACGTGAGGTGGGGCCCCGCCCCCTCCCGAGCCCCCGCCGCCTTGCCCAGGTGGGCTATCGGCCGATGAGCAACCAACGAGCGCGGTGATGCACGCGAGTGAGGCGAGGATGTCTGTTCGTCGAAGCATGCTCAACGGCAAAGCATGCCTCGTACCAGAGCGATTCAACGAGGATCGTCGAGGTCAGCGAGCGGCAGTGTGCCCAGTTGAGTCACAGATGCGCCACGCACGATCACTTGGCTGCGCGCCGCTTGCTCACGTGGCCCACAGGCGCCTTGGCCAACGGTGCTTTGGCCGGAGGCGCCTTGACCGAAGGGGCCTTGGGCGAAGGGGCCTTGGGAGCGGGCCTCTTTGCGTCGAGACGACGCTCTCTCTTGGAGACATCGACCCGGGGGGGTTTGGGGGGACCCCCTTTGGGTCCCCCCATCGTAGAAGCCTTAGGGAAATACCGATCGACGAGCTCTTGATGATACCCGAGCACGGTCCACGTCTTCGGGCCGGGCTTGCAAAAGACGTTCTTGTCAGGGTGGTTGTAGCCCTGATAGCCGGCGAGCCACTCCGCGGCCTTGACGGAGCCCCGCTTGTTCTTCTCTTTGCAGAGGTCGCGGTTGGCCGCGATGACCGCGCCGACGTGCCGGAGGTTGGTCGCGCCGTCGAGCAAGGCTTGTTTGGCCGCCTTGCACGCGTCGCTCGGCGCGCGCACCGGATCGGCGTCGTCGCGGCACGCGCCCAAGAACCGCCCGCGCACCTGGCCGAGCCCGTAGTCCTCGCCGTCCTCCGAGATGAGCGAAGGGATCCAGCGCGTCTCGTGGTGGACGATCGCGACGGCCATCAGCGGATCGAAGTCGTGCGCCTTGGCCACCTCGTTGAGCACCGTCGCGTAACGCGCCGCCTCGGCCTTCGGCATCGACGGCCGCGAGAGCAACATGGCCGCGATCAGGACGGCGACAGGGCGAATCACGCTCCGGCTCTTCGCACGGGCCTGCCGCGCGCGTCAAAAAAGGAGCACGGTTCACGCAGCCTTCGCACGGGCTCCTTGAAGGCTGGCATCGCCACGCATTAGCCTCGGGGCGATGAGCACCGACGCCGTTACCAAGGATCAGATGCCGCGCATCCGCATCGGCGTGATCCTCGTCGTCAACCAGGACGTCGGTCGCGAGCGAAAGGGCCAGCTCGAAGCCTTCGCCGAGGCGCTCTCGGGCGCGCTCGGCACCGTGGTCGTGCCCCACAGCTTCACGAGCTACCACGAGCTCTTGGAGTCGATGCACGCGGGCAAGCTCGACTTCGCGTGGCTACCCCCGATCGTCGCGCTGCGCGCGGCGGCGCGCGGGCGCACCATCCCCGTCGCCATCCCGATCCGCGGCGGGACGTCGTCGTTCTCGTCGGTGCTCTTCGCGCGGCCGGGCTCGCCTATCAAGACCACCTCGGACCTCCACAAAGCGCGCGTCGCGTGGGTCGATCGCGAGAGCGCCGCGGGCTACCTCGTCATCCGCGCCGTCCTGCGCGCGCGCGACGTGGACCTCGATCAAGCGTTCGGCGAAGAGCTGTTCTTGGGCTCGCACGACGCGGTCGCGCGGGCCGTGCTCGACGGCGCGGCCGACGTGGGCGCGACGTTCGCGAACGCCGACGCGACCCTCTCGCAGATCCACTCCGCGGGCTGGGGATCGTCGGCGGTCCACGTGATCGCGTGGGGCGGGCCCATCCCGAACGACGTCGTCGGCGCCAGCATCCGCGTGCCCGTGCCGCGCATCCGCGCCGTGCAGTCCGCGCTCTGCGACACGTCGCGCACCGATCTGCGCGCGGCGAGCGTCAAGCTGTTCGGCGCCGACGGCTTCATCGAGGCGCGATCCGAGCACCTCGATCCGCTCACGCACCTGCTCGGCTACCTGGAAGACGGCGACGATCGCGAGTGATCACCACCACGGCTCGCGGCACCCCGCCTGATCCGCCGCGCGGCTGATCTCGTCGGAGGCGTCGATGGCCGCGCCCGTGCGCGCGTGATCCAAATCGCGGAACGCGCTCTCCGCGGCGATCCGCGTGTCGTCGAGGGCCTTGAGCAGCTCCGCCGTGCGCGTCGCGTCGCACGCCTCGATGCCGAAGTTGCAGAAGAGGAGCGCCTGCTTGGACTCTTGGAGCTTGCGCTCCCACGACGCGCAGTCGCGGCCCGCGTTGAGGCCCCTCTCGCGGACGGCCTTGCTCACGCGCGGATCGACCCTGCGCGCGCGCGCCGATCGCATGGCCGCGGCGTGCGCCTCCATCGCCTTCGGCCAGAGCGAGAGCGTCTCGGTGAGCCACGCGTTGTTCGTCGCGCCGACGGCCGCGGATCCGTCGAGCGCGACGTCGGCGAACGCGCGGCTCTTCGCGCGCTGGATCACGCCCGCGGCGTCGCCCGGATCCACCTTCTTGCCCTTGAGCGCCGTGACCTTGCGCGCGCCGAGCTCGCGCAGCGCGGGCGCGAGGCCCTCGTCGCGCAGCGCCGCGGCGACGCGGAGCTCCGGCGATCGGCGCAGCGTGCCCGCGTAAGAGGCCATGAGCTTCACGAGCATCGTCGCCGCCTCGGGCGCGTTCGTGCGCGCGATGCCGGCGATTTTGTCGAGCTCGATCGAGACCGTCTTCACCGCGTCTTTGTCGCGCATCTCCTGCTCTTTGGCCGCGAGCACGGTGGGGTAGCGCGCGAGGAACGTCGCGTCGTCGGGGAAGTCGAGCGAGCCCGCGCGCACCTCGATGCCCTTCTGCGCCTTGAACGCGCGCGCCACCACCATGCGCCCGCTCGTGCAGGCGCGCCGCGACGTGTAGTACCGCGCCATGTCGGTCGATCGCTCCTCGCACACCGAGATGATCCCGCCCGATCCGTCGGCGAGCGCGACGGGCAAATCCTCGGGCTTTACCGCGGGCGTGCCCTGCTTCACCGGCACCGCGGGCGTGGGCCTGCCGGCCATCGCGTAGACCGAGAGCTCGGCGACCGCGATCGCGATCGTGGGCCGCTCCTCGTCGCTCTCGCAGCGCGCGCGGTACGCGTCGACGCGCGGGACGACGTCGGAGCACGCGAAGCGATCCTTGCACTTGCCCGCCTCGCGCACCTCGGTGACGAGCTCCTCGCACGTGCGCGGATCGAGCTTGATCGGCTGCGGCTCGGGGAGCCTGCGCTCGATGTGCCGTTCGAGGATGCGCATCACGAGCGGCGTGCCCTCGGCCTTCGCGCAGCGCGTGGCCCACTTCTGCCCGGCGTCGAGGCACGTCTTGTCCTCGCCGCAGCTCTCCGCGAGCACCTCGCCGAGCGCCTTCGCGCACGCGGTCGGAGGCGCGCTCGCGCGCTGCGCGTATTGGCCGCCGACCGATCGCGCGCGCTCGACCATCTGCGAGGGCTCGTAGCGCGCGCAGCGCGTGGCCCAGTCGAGCGCGAGATCGCGGCCGTGCTCGCACAACGTGGCCTGGCACTTCTCCTCGCCGTCGATCCACGTGTAGACGTGATCGCACTCGGCTTTGTGCGGGCCGGCCGGGAAATCGCTCGTCGCGTGCAGCCACTCCTTCGACGGCGCGAGCGTGGTCCACTCGTCTTCGGGGCCGAAGCCCTCTTTGGCCCGCGTCGAAGGCTCGGTCGGGCAGCCGGCGAGGATCGAGGAGAGGACCACGAGCGAGAGAGGTGCGAGGGCTTCGTGCGTGCGCATGGACAATCGGGGCGCGAGCATCGCGCGGGTTTTACGCGAGGTCAAAAGACCGGCGGCCGCCGTGGTAGTCTCGCGGATCGATGGCCCGTCGCATCACGCTGCCGCTCTCGTTCCAAGACCCGGCGATCAAGCCCACGATCGACGCTGTCCGAAGGCGCCTCGGCGGGCGCGCGGCCACCGAGCCGGGCGCGGGCGATCTCGTGATGTTCCGCGGCGATCGGGGCGTCGTCCGATCGGGCGTGGTGGTGTTCGTGCGCGGTGAGGATCTCGACGTGTGGGCCTTGGGCGGCGTCGTGCGGAGGATCCGCCGCGCCGACGCGATGCCCTTCGACGGCGAGCCCCCGCACGAGATCGTCGAGGCCTCGAACGACGCGCGGGTCTTCGCCGCGCTCCACGAGGGGCAGCGCGTGCTCTACAAACACGAGGACGGCGTCGGCGAGGGCACGCTCGTCGAGAAATGCCGCTTCGGCGCGCTCGTCGCGCGCTCCGACAGGACGGTCTTGGGCGTGGGTTTCCGGCGCCTCTGGGCCGCGCCGGACACGACCGCGCTGCCGAGCTGAACGCTCTGGTATCCTCGCGGCCCTCATGGATCTCAAACCCATCTCCACGCCGCCCTCCGCCGAAGAGCGCGCGGCGATCGATGCGGTGCTGGGCCCTCCTCCGCGCGATCCCTTCGCGACGGTGCCGCGCGCCGAGGCCAAGCGCAGGCGTCATTTGATGTTGCCCGCGCTGCACGCGGCGCAGTCCCGCGTGGGATGGGTGAGCCCGGGCGCGCTCGGCTACATCTGCGAGCGGCTTCACGTGCCGCCGGCCGAGGGCTACGGCGTCGCGAGCTTTTACGCGCTCTTCGCCACGAGCGAGCGCCCGCCCGCGGTGGCGCACGTGTGCGACGACATCGCGTGCAAAGCGCGCGGCGCCGACGCAACCCTCGCGGCGCTCGACAGCGCGCCGCTCCCCGAAGGCACCGCGTGGAAGAGGAGCCCTTGTTTGGGCCTGTGCGAAGCGGCGCCCGCCGCGATGCTCGCGGTCGCGGGCGAGCGCCCGTTCGAGCGCGCCTGGGGCCACGCGTCGGCCGAGAGCGTCACGCGGGCGCTCGCGCACAAGCACATCGATGTTCCGGCCCCAACGCCCTTGCCGCAGGCGGGATCGAGCGCGCTGCGCCTGCTCCGGCGCGTGGGCGTGGTCGACCCGACGAGCCTCGATGACTATCGCGCGCACGGCGGCTACGAGGCCCTCCGCAGGGCCATCGAGATGGGCCCCGCCGCGGTGATCCGCGAGGTGACCGAGTCAAAGCTCCTCGGCCGCGGCGGCGCCGCGTTCCCGACGGGCCGTAAATGGGAGGCCGTGGCCCGCGCGTTCGAGCGCGAGCGATACCTTATCTGCAACGCGGATGAGTCCGAGCCCGGGACCTTCAAAGACCGCGTGATCATGGAACAAGACCCCTTCGCCCTCATCGAGGCCATGACCATCGCGGGCCTCGCGGTCGGCGCCGAGCAGGGATATCTGTACATCCGCGGCGAATACCCGCTCGCGACCGAGCGGCTCGCGAGCGCGATCGAGCAAGCCCGCCAAAAGGGCCTCCTCGGCGCGCGGGTGATGGATAAGCCCCTTCGCTTCGACATCGAGATCCGGCGCGGCGCGGGCGCGTACATCTGCGGTGAAGAGACGGCCCTCATGAATTCGATTGAAGGGCACCGCGGCGAGCCGCGCAACAAGCCTCCTTTCCCGGTCGAGGTCGGGCTCTTCGGCAAACCCACCTGCATCAACAACGTCGAGACGCTCGTCAACGTGCCTCTCATCTTGCTCGAAGGCGCGACCGCGTTCCGCGCGATCGGCACCGAGGGCTCGTCGGGGACCAGGCTCTTTTGCGTGTCCGGCCACGTCGAGCGACCGGGGCTCTACGAGCTGCCTTTTGGGGTGAGGCTCGA
>CAYTJL010000125.1:0-2398 GCA_964437785.1 uncultured Polyangiaceae bacterium | reverse complement strand
CCGGCCACGTCGAGCGACCGGGGCTCTACGAGCTGCCTTTTGGGGTGAGGCTCGATGAGCTGCTCGCGCTCGCCTTCGACGATGGGGGGACCCGAAGGGGGTCCCCCCAAACCCCCCCGGGGCGCAACGACCAACGGACGTCGCCGGCCCGAAAAATCCAAACGGTGCTCCTCGGCGGCGCGGCCGGCACGTTCCTCTCGCCGAGCGAGCTCTCGGTCAAGCTCACGTTCGAGGACACGCGGGCCATCGGCGCGACGCTCGGCTCGGGCGTGGTGATGGTCTTCGACGATCAAACGCACGTGCCCTCGATCCTCCGGCGCATCGCCGCGTTCTTCCGCGACGAGTCGTGTGGTCAATGCGTGCCTTGCCGCGTCGGCACCGTGCGCCAGGAGGAGCTCATGGCGCGCGTCGCCGCGCAAAGGCCGCTCGGATCAGCGGAGCAGGAAGCGCGTTTGCTCGCCGAGCTCGGCCAGGCCATGCGCGACGCGTCGATCTGCGGGCTCGGCCAAACGGCCTCTTCTGCCATCGAGTCGGCCGCCCGCAAGCTGCCCCTCTTCCACGGTCACAAACAAGGGATCTCGTCATGACGTTCGCAAGGATCCAGCCGCCCGCGCGCGCGGTCGAGCTCACCGTCGACGGCAGGAGCGTGCGTGTCCCCGAGGGCTCCACCATCCTCGACGCGTGCAAGGCCCTCGCGATCGAGACACCGACCTTGTGCTTCGCCGAGAACCTCACGCCCGTCAACGTGTGTCGCGTGTGCGTTGTCGAGCTGGAGGGAGCGCGGGTGCTCGCGCCCGCGTGCTCGCGCAAGGTCGAGCCGGGCATGAAGGTCAAGACCGACTCGGACCGCGTAAAGCTCGCTCGTAAAGTGGTCTTGGAGCTGCTCGGCTCGTCGGTGGACGTCTCCACCGCGCCCGCGTTCAACGGGTACATGGAGCGTTATGGCGCGAACCCTGCTCGCTTTGGCGAGGGCGCGCCCGGCCACGCGCCGCGCGACGGCGCGGAGCCCGGCCATCACCACGAGCCTTTGGGCGATCACGCCGAGACCGTGCAGCAGCCGGTCAAGACGGACAACGACCTCTACGTGCGCGACTACAGCAAATGCATCTTGTGTTACAAGTGCGTCGAGGCGTGCGGGGAGGACGCTCAAGGCACCTTCGCCATCGCCGTCGCCGGCCGCGGCTTCGACGCGCGGATCTCGACCGAGATGAACGTGCCTTTGCCGGACTCCGCGTGTGTCTATTGCGGCAACTGCATCGGCGTCTGCCCCACGGGCGCGCTGATGTTCAAGCGCGAGCACGACCTGCGTGAAGCGGGGGAGTGGCGCGAAGAAGATCAGACGCGCACCGACACCATCTGTCCTTATTGCGGCGTCGGCTGCACGCTCACCCTCCACGTTCAAGACAACACCATCGTGCGGGTCACCTCCCCCCACGACGTGAGCACCACGCACGGGCATCTCTGCATCAAAGGGCGGTTTGGGTGGCAGTTCGTGGGCGCAGAAGGCAAGGGGCGCACAGCCTGACACCGCTGCCATGGCGCGTGGGAGGGGCCGAATCCCGGTTCATCCAGTTTTTCCCGTACGGCACGAGATGTGCTGAGGCGCCCTGACATGCGAGCGACCTCTCTCCCCCTGATCCTCTCCTTCGCCGCCGTGACCCTGGTCCCCTTCGCCGCCTCGGCGGAAGAGCTGGGCGCCACGGTTCAAATGCAGGTTCCGGCGCCGCCCGTCGTGGTGGTGACGCCGGCCCCGCCCGTGCAGCCGCCTCCGGCCATCATCTTCGAAACGCCCGTTCAAAGGCCTGCGAACGAGACGTGGTATCGGCCCGAGCCGGCCGTGCCGCAGACCAAGATGAGGAGCAAAGGGCTCGTGATCGGCGGCTCGATCTTGACCGCGGCGGGCATCGGGATGGCGGTGGGCGGCGGCGCGTACCTCGCGTCGCTCAAGCGGACTGTATTCCTCCACCAGCCTTGTCCTTCGGACCTCGGGGGGCTCGGCTGCGCCATCGGTCAAGGGCTCGGCAATGCGTTCAGCGAGATGGATTATTCGCTCGGCCAAGCCTTCGGCGGGCTGCTCCTCGCGGCCGGCATCGGCTCCACGATCGGCGGTCTGGCGATGATCGGCGTGGGCGCGCAGGACGCGCCGATCAAGCCCAAGCGCTACGGCGCGTTCAACCTGACCATGCCGCAGCTCTCGGTGGGCCCGAGCGGCGCCACGCTGCGAATGATGTTTTAGAAGGGTTGCCACCGGCGCTGCGCGCCGGGCGGCGGATTACGCGGTGTCGAGGGGGATCGGATCGATGGTTTGGGCTCCGGGAACGGAGCCCAAACCCATCTCGTGGTGATGCTCAGTTGAACGGATCGCTCGGGTCGTCCCACGGGAACTTGGAGTTCGCCG
>CAYTJL010000124.1:22811-27353 GCA_964437785.1 uncultured Polyangiaceae bacterium | reverse complement strand
CGCGATCTGCGGCCCGAGCTGCGAAAACGCAGGAGTGGCGATCTCGATCCCGTGATGCCCTTTACGCCGCCACGAGCTGGCGCTCGACGAGCCTCTTGTAGAGCCCCTCTTCGCCCATGAGCACGTGATGCGGGCCGCTCTGCGCGACGCGCCCGCCGTCGAGCACGATCACCCGGTCCGCCCCCGCCACCGTGGAGAGCCGGTGCGCGATGATGAGCGTCGTTCGTCCTTCCATCAAGCGATCGAGCGCCTCTTGGACGAGGTGCTCGCTCTCGGCGTCGAGCGCGCTCGTGGCCTCGTCGAGCACCAAGATGCGAGGGTCTTTGAGGATGGCGCGCGCGATCGCCACGCGCTGCTTTTGGCCGCCCGAGAGCTGCGTCCCGCGCTCCCCGACGAGCGTGTCATACCCCTCGGGGAAGCCTCGAATGAAGTCGTGCGCGTTGGCCATGCGCGCCGCGGCCTCCACCTCGGCCTCGCTCGCGCCGGGCCTGCCATAACGGATGTTGTCCGCGATGCTGCACGAGAACAAGATGGGCTCTTGGGCCACGATACCAATCTTGCTGCGGAGCCAGTCCGGGTCGAGCGACGAGAGCTCGCGGCCGTCGAGCTTCACCGATCCTTCGTTGGGATCATAGAGCCTCAGGAGGAGCGATGCGATGGTGGATTTGCCCGCGCCCGAAGGACCCACGATCGCCACCACCTCGCCCGGAGCGATGGTGAGGTCGAGCCCGCCGAGCACCTTCGCCTCCGGCCTCGTCGGGTACGCGAAGACCACGTGATCGAGCTCGACCCGCCCCTCGACGGCGGCCGGCTTCTCGCCGCCGGAGGGCGCGATGGAAGGTGTCCTGTCGAGGAGCGCGAACACCCTCTCTCCCGCGCCGCTCGCCTTCATGAAGTCGGACCAAAGGTCGGTGAGCCCGCCGAGCGAAAACGCGACGAGCAGCGTATAAACCAAGAACGACGTCAGCTCTCCTGCGCTGAGCGCGCCTGTCTTGACCAAGTGGCCACCATACCAGAGCACCGCCGCCGCCGCGGAGAAGGCCGCGAACGTGGCGACGGCCATGAACGTCGCGCCGAGCACGGTGCGCGATCGCGCGAGATCGAACGAGCGCGTGACCGCCGCGTCGTAGCGCTTGGCTTCGGTCTTCTCGGCCGCGAACGCGCGCACGGTGCGCAGGCCCGAGAGCGCCTCCTGCGCGACGTCGCTGCTCTTGGCGAGCGCGTCTTGCACGTCGCGCGAGAGCGTGCGGACCCGCCGGCCATACACCACCGCGCCGAGCGCGACCGGCGGCACGACCGCGAGCATCACGCCCGTTAAGCGCGCCGACGTGTAGAACAAGAAGCCGATGCCGCCCGCGATGGACGCCGCGAACCGGAGCGCCATCGAGATGTTCACGCTCACCGTGTTTTGAAGGACCGTCGTGTCCGACGCGAGCCGGTTGACGAGCTCCCCCGTCTTCTGCGCGTCGAAGAAGGCCGTCTCTTGTTCCATCAGCTTGGTAAAGAGATCTCCCCGGAGGCGCGTCACCACCCGCTCACCGGCGATGGTGAAGATCGCGAAGCGGAGCGCCGCGGCGGCGGCCTGCACAGCGGCGAGCACGACGAGCCCGATGGCGGCGCGATCGAGCGTGAACATGCCTTGGGCCTTGCCCGTGGCGCTGTCGACGATGTGCTTGATCGCCTGCGGGAACAAGAGCCCCGCGCCGCTCCCGACGATCAAGAAGAACGTCCCTGCGACGAGGCTCCCGAGCTCGGGGCGAGCCAGCGAGAGGAGCCGTTGGAGAGAGGATGAGAGAGAGGAAGAGTCTTTGGACATTAGGGCTCCACGACGCGAACGACGGCGGCGGTGGCCACCACGGAGAGCTCGAGGCCGAGCGCGAACGCGCTGGCCATGGCGATTCGGGTCCACGTGGACGAGTCGGGTTGCTCGGAGAGCCGCCTCGACGCGAGGGCGTGTGCGGCGGCGGCGAAGAGCGCGCCTACGACCACGCCGAGGGGGACGCCCATGAAGAGGAATTCACAGCAAGCGTCGCGGTCGCACCGGAGGCCCGAATCCATGGCGTCGGAGCGGACACAACCGGGCGGGGCGAGCGCCTTGCCAAAGCCGATCAGGAGCAGGCCCACGAGGACGGCGACGAGCGTCGCTGCCTTGACGAGATCGCGCGCCGGATCCGCGGGCTCGGGAGCGTCTTCGGCCATAGACGTTATTTGGGCGGGGGCTCGGCGCAATAACCGTTGATGCACTGCGCGCTCGCGTCGCAGCAATCCGCGGCCGTGATGCACTTTTCGAGCGTGTTCGAGCAACCCCCGTTGTCGGGCGTGCACACGTATCCTGCGTCGTCGGCGGGGCGGCAATAACCGTTGCAGCACTCGGCGCCCGAGTGGCAGTCGCTCCCGTCGGGCTTGCACGGGTCGAGCACCCAGAAGCCGCGCAGGTTGTTGGAGGTGAGCTCTTGGCCGTCGAGGAAGAAGGCGGGGTGGCTCGGGTCTTTGCCGGGCATCGGGCTGATGTCGAGGGCGGCGACCCAGAGCTTGCCGTTCTCACCGTTGTTGTCGAGCGAAGGCAGCGTGTTGCCATAAGACCTGTGGCTCGTGAACACCACCCAATAATAACCGCCCACCGCCACGGGCAGCACCGTGGGGACGAAGCTCAGATCCGGGTCGCTCGCGGGCAGGTACGTTTGGCCGTTCAGATATCCATCCAACGCTTCGAGCTTGACGGCTTGGTGCGACGCCACGTCGACCTCGTAGAGATCGCCCTTGGCGCCCGAGTTGGTCTCGAAGACCTCGCTCGTCCCGGCGTGGAAGACGACGCGCTTGCCGTCGGGCGTGAACGCGGGCCAACCGAGGAAACGCGAGGGATCGCTCACGATGTCGGTGATGTTGGAGAAGGTCTTGGTGGCAAAGTCGAAGTCAGCGACCGCGAGCGAGTGGCCGCCGCCGGTGTCCTCGTGATTGAAGACGATCTTCTTTCCGTCGGGCGAAAACGCGGGGCACGCGGCGTTGGTGACGAGGTTGTCCCAGCCCGGAGCGGGGATGTTGGCGCCGGTCTTGGTGTCGTAGAGGCGAGAGGGGTTGAGGAGCCACGTGCGGTAATTGGTCGCCGACATGACGACGCTCCCGTCTTTGTAGATACCCCCGTACGTGAAGGTGGCGTTGGGCTGCGCGAAGATGAGCGACGCGTTGTTCTTGAGATCCCAGCTCGCGCTGGAGAGGAGCGACGTCGCGGCGACGAGCGTGGATCCATCGGCGCTGGCGGTGTGACAGACGTTGCCGCAGCCGCTCTTGACGGGCGTCGGCGTGGAGGCGCCGGGCTGGATCTTCATGATGCCGACCGACCCGAAGCCGCCCAAAATGGCCGAGTTGTACGTCTCGTAATAGATGGCGCCGCGCAAGCTGCCTTTGGCGATACCCCACGTCTGGGTGATGGGCCCCGTGACGTTCCCGCCCGAGATCTTGGTGATCTTCACCGTCACGTCGGCGAGGCCGGTGCCGGCGAGCGTGATCGCGGTCCAGATGCCTTGTGCGATGGTGAGCCGCCCCGGGTTGGAGGGGCCATAAAACCCCGTGTAGTCGAGGCCCGGAGAGGTGATGCGGACGAGGACGCCATCCGGCGGCGCGCCGCCGAATTGGAGCGTCGGCGGGAGCAGCCCGCGCCCAAAGATGGTTCGGTCGTAGGGGTAGAGGATGGCAAACGCAGGATCGCTGCTGCCGCCGGCTTCGAGCGTCGTTTGCGTCGGGGCGTCGATCCCGCCCGGGTTGTCGGAGAGCACGCAGGTGCCGCTCACGCACTGGCCGCCCGCCGCTTCGCACGACGCGTCGCAGGGGCCGAGCGGCGCGTCGGGCCCGGCGTCGCCGGAGGACGATCCATCGGTGAAGAGGCCGCCGTCGTCACCTCCGCCCGCGCCCGGCCCTGCGCCGTGGCCGCCGGCGCCGCCGGTGCCGGGAGGAGGGTTGTTCGTGGCCGAGCACGCGGCGACGATCGACGCGGTCATGACCGAGCTCGCGAGGAGCGCGCCCCACAAAGCGTGGGGCGCAGCGAGGGTAAGAGAGCGCTTCATGCGATCCTCCCGGACGTCGTCCGAGGAGGCACGGTATCACGGGAGGATGCGCATGGATCAGCGATTATCCCGCGATCACTTGGCCTTGCGGTGCGCCTCCATTTGATCGGCGAGCGCGGTGCGCTGGCTCGCGTCGAGCACCGGGACCACCGCCGCGAGGAAGTGGATGTGGTGACCCGAGCGCTCCTTCATCATCGGGGGCTCGAACGACGCGGCGTCGAACGTGTCGCTCTCGAACGCGTCGCCGAACGCCTTCATCCGCGCGCGCATCTGCTCGTGGCCTCCGCGCCCGTCACGCCCTTCGCGCGGCGGCCCTTGCCGATCCTTCGGGCCCTCGGCGAGCTTCGCCTGGATCGTCGCCTTCTGCTCGGCGGAGAGGCCGAGATCCTCGGCCATCCGGTCGAGGTGCGCGCCCGGCCCGCCGTGCTTGCCGCCGAACGCGTGGTCGCCGCGCGGGTGATCGCCGCGCTCGCCGCGCGGG
>CAYTJL010000124.1:0-22711 GCA_964437785.1 uncultured Polyangiaceae bacterium | reverse complement strand
TCGCCGCGCGGGTGATCGCCGCGCTCGCCGCGCGGGCGCTCACCATGCGGGTGACCCATGCCCGGCGCGTGATCGCGCATCGACGCGATGAGGGCCTTGCGCTGCTCCGGGCTGAGCGCGCGGTGGAGGTCGTTCAGCGCCTTTTGCGTCGCGGCGCGCTCGTTCGCCATCGCCTCATCGACCTTGGCGACGAGCGGTTGGAGCTTCGCTTCATCGATCGCGCCCGCGCGCACTTGGCTCACGAGCGCGGTGTGGAGCGCGTCGTGCGCTTCCCGCACGGCGGGCGAGGGCTCTTGGATGCGCGCGCGGATCGCTTCGACCGTGGCCTTCTGCTCGGGCTTGAGGTCGAGCGAAGCGGCCTTCTCGACCAGCATGCCGGCGGGGCCGCGGCCCTTCATGCCGAACGGGCGGGCGTGCGCGGCGGCGGGCGCTTCACCGGGGGCCACGGGGCCTTGGCCGGTGGTGTCCGCGTTGCAACCGGCGACGCCGACGAGGCCGAGCGCGAGGAGCGCGGTGATCGAACGACGGAGGGACGCGGGGAGGATCGTAACGAGGCTCATGACTTCTTGTCTCCTTCAGGTTCCGCTCGTTCGACGCCGCGCGATCCACGGCCCCTACGCGCCTTAACACTTCCAAACGAAGTGAGGTGTCGAGCCCTCAGCGCTGCGCGATCACCCTACCCAGATAAGCTCGGCCCTCGCGCGCACAGCGCCCCTCGCCTGCGCGAACGCGGGGTGCGCGCGGAGCGGATCGAGCAACGGGCACCGATCCATCCAGTCGAGATCCACGAGCGCGTTCGCCGCCGCGTTGCCGAGATGGGAAGTCGCGGTGTCGAGATCGCCGAGGCTCGCGTACACCTCGGTGGCGAGCTGCTCGGCGAGCGCGTGAAAGCGCGGGTTTTCGTTGCCCGCGAGCACCTCGGCGAAGCCCTTGTCGATCCCCGCGCGGTCGATCGATCCGAGGAGCGCCTCGGCGTAGAAGCGCACCATGCGGCGGCCGGGCGCCTGCGCGCCGGTGTCGTCGCGCGCCCAGCGATCGAGCTTGTCGTGATCGCGCTTCCACGCGGCGTTCCGCACGCGCTGCGACACGATGAGCGGGATCACGGTGCCCCCGCGCCTTTGTTCGAGCGCGTCGAGCTCGGCGTCGCACGCCTCCCATTCGCCGCGGAGCGCGTGGTAACGCGCGATGAACACCGGCCCGTAGGTGAGCATCGGGTCGAGCTCCTTCGCGAGCCCGAGGCGCGGCACGCCCTCGTTCGCGCGGCCCGCTTCGCACTCGAGCATCCCGAGGTACTCGTGCGCCTCCGCGTACGTTGGCGCGATGGCGAGCGCGTGGCGGAGCGATCGCACGGCCGAGGTGTAGTCGCCTTTGTGGGTCGCGCCGACGCCCGAAGCGAGGTGGGTCTCGGCGAGATCCGGCGCGCGGAGGAGCGCGCGACGCACGCTCTCGCCGGCCTCTTTCCCCCAGTTTTTATCGAGGTTGCCCACGCCGAAGAACCAGCAGCGCAGGCACGCGACCGCGTGCGCCGCGAGCGCGGGCGCGAACGAGGGCGCGAGCTCGACCGTGCGCGTGAGGCTCGCGACCGCGGCCCTCGCGCTCTCGTAGTCGAACGCGCGCAGGCTCCGGCGCGCGGTCATGTAGAGCTCGATCGCCTCCGACGGCGCGTCGCCCTGCTGCGCGCGCGCCGTCAGCTCGACGCGCAGCTCCTCGGCCACGCGCTTCGCGATGAGCTCCTGGAAGCGGAAGATGTCGCACAGCTCGCCCTCGTGCGTGTCGCTCCAGAGCTGCACGCCGGCGCTCGTCTCGACGAGGCGCACCGTGATGCGCACGCGGCTGCCCGCGAGCTGCACCGAGCCGTCGATGATCGCGTACGCGGAGACCTCGGCGCCGATGGCGCGCGGATCGCGCTGCGCCCGGAATTTCTGGGTCGCGCCGCTCGCGAGCACCACGAGCCCGCGCGTGCGCGAGAGCACGTCGATGAGCTCGTCGGTGATGCCGTCGCCCACGTAGTCTTGATCGGCCGGCCCGCGGTAGCGAAAGGGCAGCACCGCGAGCACGCGATCGCCGACGAAGAGCGACTTGGCCGACGATCGCACGAGCGTCCGCGCCTCTGGGGGCGCGGGGGCGGAGGGCGCGTGGACCGGCTCGGAGATGGTCGCGGTCACGGTCTTGTCCTCGTCGATCGCGGCGTCGGGCATGGCCGCGTCGATCATCTTCGTGACCTCGGAGGCGGATCGCGGCCTGTCGGCGGGATCGTGCGCGAGGCAGCGGAGCGCGACCGACGCGAGCGGGCCCTCGGGATCGCGCCCGTGGCGCTTCGTCGTGGGATCGTCGCTGCGCGTCCTGGGCCGCTCGCCCGTCAGCATCTCGCGGAGGAGCAGGCCCAACGCGTAGAGATCGGTGCGCGGATCGACGCTGCCTTTTTCGGCCTGCTCCGGCGCCATGTAGTGCGGCGTCCCGATCGCGCCCATCGTCAGGTCCGACGCCTCGCTGAAGCTCCGCGCGATGCCGAAGTCGGTGATGACGACGCGGCCCGTGCGCTCGATGAGCACGTTCGGGGGCTTGAGATCGCGGTGCACCACGCCGGCCTCGTGCGCGGCGCGGAGCCCTTCGGACAAAGCCCGCGCGATGCGCGCGGCGCGGAGCGGAGGGAGCTTGCCCTCGGCGCGCAAGACGGCGCGGAGCGTCTCGCCGACGATGAGCTCCATCGTCAGGTAGAGCATGTCCGCGTGCTCGCCGATGTCGTAGACGCGCGCGACGTTGGGGTGGGTCACGCGCCGCGCGAGCCTCACCTCTTGCCGGAAGCGCGCGATCGCGTCGAGCGAGGGCGCGGCGTCGAACGTGAGCGTCTTCAGCGCGACGCGATCGCCGAGCGATCGATCGAGCACGCGGTAGACCGAGCCCATGCCGCCGCGCCCGAGGAGCTCCTCCACCTCGTAGCGATCGTCGAACAGATCTCCCCGCAAAAGCTCGCGCTGCGGACTCGAAGGGCGCACGTGCGGGCCATCCTATCACCGCGCGGGGCGCCCGATCGAAGTAGCCGCTCGGCGGGCCTTGCACTATGCCGGAGCCGTGATCCAATCGACCGCGCTTCGAACGACGGCGATCGCCTGCGCGCTCCTCACCCTCTCGACCGCGGCGATCGCAGAGGAGCACGTGGTCATCCCCCGAACGCTCCCCCGCAGCGCCGCCGCGTGGGCCGAGCTCGAGATCGGCGGCATCCGCGGCGTCACCATCGGCCCCATCGAGAACACGCGCCACCCCGGCGTCGGCTACGGCACGCGCGCGTCGGACGAGACCATGAACGAGTGCGTCGACATGGGCGCCACGTGGGTGAGCCTCACGCCGTTCGGTCGCGTCGCGGATCTCAAGCCCACGGGCATCGATCTCACGTTCGAGGCGCCGTTCGAAGAGAACCGCCGCGCGGTGCTGCGCGCCATCGATCAAGCGCACGGCCACGGGCTCTCGGTGTTCTTGGTGCCGCACCTGTGGGTCGAGTCGGGCGAGTGGCGGGCGCTCATCGATCCGGGCGACGACGCCGCGTGGGCGCGTTGGGCCGAGGCGTACCGCGCGTTCGTGCTCGCGTGGGCCGAGGTCGCGCGCGACGGCAAGGTCGAGATGTTGAGCATCGGTGTGGAGCTCAGGAGCTGGGCGACGACCGCGCGCGCGTCGAGCCTCCTCGCGATCATCGAGGATGTCCGCCGCGTGTATCCGGGCCTGCTCACGTATTCGGCCAACTGGGACGACGCCGACAAAACCGTGATTTGGAGCGCGCTCGACGTGATCGGCGTCAACGCCTTTTATCCGCTCGCCGATCACGAAGGCGCGGGCCCCGCGGCGCTCCTCGCGGGCGCGAAGGTGGTCGCGGCGTCGCTCGACGAGCTCGCCGAAAAGCACGATAAGCCCGTGGTCCTCGCCGAGTTTGGCTACAAGACCATCCCGAACCCCGCGATCAAACCGTGGGAGTGGCCCGACGGCATGAAGGGTGTGCGCGCCGACGAGCGCGCGCAGGCCGAGGCGTACAAGGCCCTTCTTACGCCCATCATCGAGAGCCGCAACATCGCAGGACTCTTTATGTGGCGTGTCTACGCCGACCCGGACGACGTCTCGCAAGAGCAGGAGTGGGGCTTCTCCCCGCGCGGCAAACAGGCCGAGCTCGTGTTGCGTGATGCGTTTACGGCCTATTGGGCCGTGGATGGAAGGCCCTTGGTCGGCGAGATGTTGGGCCGGCACCGCGCGAGGACGCCGGGCGTGTATGGCTGGGAGATGGACCCTTCGGCGCTGGAGCCTTCCTCCCTGTTGCTTCCATGAGATAGATGTCAGGCGATTACGCCGATCGCGGCCGCCCAACAAGGCGTGACGACCTCGCGGATCACCTGACAACGAATCTCACGGAGCCACGCCGCGCTCGTGGGCATGCCGTCGAGCCCCTCTGCGAGGGGTGATCGCGGCGTCCCCTTCATCACGTCGATCGCCTGAGAGAAAGCCCTCTCTGCGATCGCACGCGCCTCGCTCCCGCCGGTCGCGAGGAGCCACGTGAGCGCCTGATACGCGAGCGCCGCGTGGCGCTCCTCGTCGTCGGCGATGCGATGGAGGGCCGCGCGGATCACCGGATCGCGCGCCTCGTCGGCGAGCGCCCGCGCCTCGGCCGCGCCGAGCGTCTCGCCCACACACCCCTCGATCACGAGCGCCGTGAGGATCTCATCGCGCTTTGCCCCGATCGAAATACCACTCAAATCCAAGGGTCCGGGGCCCATCACGGCACCTCGATAAGCGCCCGCGAGGGCATAGGCCATCTTCGCGTGCTCGACCTCATCGATGGACGCGGCCTGCGACGCGGCCACGAGCGAAGGCGGCGCGCCGAGCGCGAGGAGCTGCAACGTAAAGCGCGCGAAGCTCGCGACCGACGCGTGCTCGAGCGCGGCGACCTCGCCCCAATGCGCGCTGAGCGCCTCGCGCGCCCGCGCGTCGAGCCCCTCCGTCGAAGGCCGGAGATCCGCGCTCCACACCGGCGTATCCCCGCGAACCATAGGCGCCGTGCGCGGGGCGCCCTCGACGAGCAGCGGACGGCCGATGTCGCACCCGGGCAAGAAGCACTGCCAAGGCCCTTGGTCGAAGAGCGAAATCTCGCAGACCTCGCCTGCCGGACACTCCTCCGAGAGACGACAGCCATCCATCGGAGAGCGGCAGTCGAGCGCGGTCCAATACCCGCAACCCCCCGAGTCATACGACGAGATCCCGCACTCGTCGCTCGGACATGCGCTGTCCGTCAAGCACCCTGCCGGCGCGCAAAACGCGCTCGTCGCGTCGGCGGGCACCACCCCGGCGCAGACGCACACCTGATCTGCGCCGCAGTCCGCGTCGTTCGTGCATGGATAGACGCAGCCGCAAATCTCGTGGATGCCGCCGAGATCGATGGTGATCATCTTGCCGCAATGGCCGTTGGGCTTGTCGGCGCAGTCCGCGTCCGCGGCGCACCCCGGGGTCCCGGTCTCGGTGCCGTCGCACGCAAAGATGCCAACGTTGGGGTTGCACGCGACGGCGTCGGCGCGGTGGAGCGTGCCGTCCGGGCATTTCTTGAAGCCCGAATATTGGCCGTCGAGCGCCATCACCGGCTCTCCGCCGCCCTCGCAGACCGTGGGCGCGGCGCCGCTGCCGCCTTGGCCCGAGCTCGTGGCGTGGCCCGCGCCCATGCCCGATGCGTTGTTCGACGAGTCGACCTCGGCGCCGCACGCGCCCGCGCCGATCGCGCCGAGCAGCGTGAGCTTGAGCAGCATCAGCGAAGAGCTCCGCTTCATGGATTCACCTCGTTAAGCAAGAAGGAGCCTCATCGTATCACCTCGTCCCCTGGGATCGCGCGACAAAGGCCGATGCGGCGCGCTACGCTCGGCGCGTGCAAGCGAGCGATCTCCGCGCCCCGACGCTGCTCCTCTGCGGCATCGTCGCGCTCATCATCGCGGCCTCGACGCTGCTGCGCGAGCGGGTCCGCACGGTGCACCTGCTCTTCGCGCTGCTCGCGGGTGACATCGGCTTTTGGTACCTGTCGCAGTCGCTGCTCGGCATCTTCGAGAGCCGCGTCTTCCCGCAGACGGTGATCGCCCTCCTCGGCGTGCTGCTGCCGCAGTTCGCGCTGCACCTCTTCGAGGCGATGGTGCCGCACGAGCCCAACCGGACGCCGCGCCTCCTGCGCGTGGCGGCGGTGGTCGCGGTGCCGATGGTGATCCTCGTGGTCTCGCCGCTCCAAGCGTCGCTGCTCACGCGGCTCTCGGTGTTCGTCTACATCTTCGCGCTGCTCACCGCCGGGCTCACCACGCTCTTCCAGCGCGGCAAGATGAGCCCCTCGCGCGAGACGCAGCGGCGCGTGCTCTTCCTCGTGATCGTGGGCGCGATCACGCTGCTCGCGAGCGTCATCGATTTTGCGTGGTTCCTCCAGCTCGACAAGCGCTTCCCCCCGGTGGGCGTGGTGCTCAGCGTGGTCTTCTTGTTCCTGCTCGCGCAGGCGCTCCGCTACGAGCGCCTGCTCGACATCTCCGAGACCGTCGCGCGCCTGCTCGTCGCGACGTTCCTCGCGTTCGTGCTCGCGCCCATGTTCTGGGTGCTCTCCATCGTGCTGCACGATCGGTTCGAGCCCACGTACCTCTCGATGGTGCTCGCCATCGCGGTGATCTTCGTCTTCGACCCGGCGCGCGAGCGCGCCGAGGACGCGATCCAGCGCGTCTTTTTCCGCGATCGGTTCGACTTCAAGGCCAGCGTCAAGCGCCTGCAACGCAGGCTCGCGCACGTGCTCGACGTGGAGGAGATGGGCGCCGCCGTGATCGACGTGCTCGGCGAGTCGCGCCGCGTGACCGGAGGAGGCGTGTACGTCCGCGATCAAGACGGGACGGGCTTCGACCTGCTCTCGTCGCTCGGGCCGCGCGTGCCGAAGCGCGTCGAGGTGGCGACCGCGCGCGCGCTGCTCGACAGGTTGGAGCAGGGGCCGCTCGCGCTCGAAGAGGTGGAGCGCGAGGCGCGCGAGCGCAAGGCGCGCGGCGATCGCGCCGACGCCGAGGACTCCGTGATGGCCGCCGCGTCGGTGCTCTCGGGCCTCACGCACGGCGTGGTGGCCGGCGTCCGCGACGACGCGCGCGACCTCATCGGCCTGCTCATCGTGACCGACGATCGCGTGCGCGACTCGTTCTCCAGCGAGGATCTCGCGCTCGTCGATCAGCTCGCGGCGCAGATCGGCGTCGTGATCGTCAACTCGCGTGTCTACGCGCAGATGAAGGATCGCGACCGGCTCGCCGTGCTCGGCCAGATGGCCGCGGGCCTCGCGCACGAGATCCGAAACCCGCTCGGCGCGATCAAGGGCGCGGCGCAGCTCCTCGCGGATCCGGCGCCGGGCACCACCCTCGATCCCTCGTCGCGCGAGTTCTTGAGCATCATCCTCGAAGAGGTCGACAGGCTCGATCGCGTGGTCGGCTCGGTGCTCGACCTCGCGCGGCCGAGCCAGACCACCGTGGTGCCGTGCGACGTGAACGCGGTCGCGCGCCGCACGCTCCAGATCCTCTCGGCCGAGCCCGGCAGCGAGGAGCTGACCGTCGAAGAGATCTTCGATCCGAGCTTGCCGCGCGTGAGCATCGATCCCGAGCAGCTCCGCCAAGTGCTCTTGAACCTGCTCCGCAACGCGTCGCAGGCCATGGGCGGCCGCGGCAAGGTCGTGGTCTCGACGCGCGTGCGCTTCGGCCGGGGCACGCGCTCATCGAGCTCGGTCATCACGGGCATCACGGGCGCCGAGGCCGAGCCCATGGTCGAGCTGACCGTCGCCGACAACGGGCCCGGGATCTCGCAGAAGGTCTATAAGAACCTCTTTATGCCCTTCTTTACGACCAAAGATAAGGGCACGGGCCTCGGGCTCGCCATCAGCCAACGCATCGTGCAAGGCGCGGGCGGCCGCATCGACGTTCGTTCGTACGAGGGCAAAGGCTCCACGTTCGCGGTCATCCTGCCCGCCGCGATGGACGCGCTCGGCACGCCCACGCCCGGGCCGGTCGCCAAGGCCAAATCGCACGACGCTCCAAAGCCCGCTCCCGCGATCGCGGCGGAGGACGGCGAGGATCAGGGGCGCGCGCTCCCCCGGTGACGGAGATTCGTTATTTGACCTCGCAATACCCGAAGTTGCACGCGGGCTTGTCCGGCGGGCAGCTCGACGCGCTCTGGCACTTGGTGCAATCGCCCGCGCCGCCCGTCACCTCATCGTATTTGCAATAACACGACGAAGGCGGCGTGACGGACACGAGCGGGCCGCCGTCGCTCGATCGCGTGACGCGCATCGCGCACTGCGGGATGAGGTGCGCGTCGGCCCAGATCTGAAAGAGGTCCGCGGCGTTCGGCGGCGGCGCGATGCCGCTCACGTATTGAATCAGCTCCTTGGCCTTGCTCCCGGCGAGGCCGCCGAGGCTCTTGCGTGAGAGCATGTGGATCGCGCCCCAAATAAAGTAACGGCCGTCGCGCACGTTGCGCTTGTCGTTCTTGTCCGCGGCCGAGTCCGGCAAGAAGCCGCACTCTTGATCGTGGTGCTGATAGGCGAGGAGCTTGATGGGGTATTGGCCTGTCTGGACCAGATCGACAGCGAGCAGGCCGATGGTCTTTTGGGGCTCGGGCGAGCAGCCCACGAGCGTCGCCTCATCATCGCTGCTCACGGTGGGCGTCGCGTAGAACCGCTTGGGATCCACGCCGATGGCCTTGGCGATCATGTTCTGTGTGCCGGACGAGGGCGTCCGCTGATAAATCCAGCGCTGGTCCGTCCACGGCTCGACGCCCGACTCGCTGCCGAAGCCATACACCATGTAGGCGGCCTCGGCGCTGAGCGAGGTCTCCGTCGACGCGTTCGGCACGATGAAGCCCATGGCCTGCACGGGCCCCGGCGTGTCTTGGATGTCTTGTTCGCTGTGGTTCAAATCAAAGCCGCACGTCTGCGGGAACACGTCGGACAAAGCGATGTGCGGGACGACGTCGGCCGCCACGAACTTGCACGGGTGCGCCGCGCCCGTCACGTCGTAATACGAGGTGTACGCCTCGTTTCCAGGGTCGTTCTTGGCCCCTTTGCTCGTGTACATCTTGTCGACGGCGGTGCACGAGCTCTCGTCTTGGTACACGACCGTCGTGATCCCCTCCAACGCGAAGAGATGAGCGACCCAGCCGAGCAAAGGCCGCACCGAGCTCGGCCCGAGCACGTAAAGAGGGGACGCGAGCTCCTCACACACCGGCACGGGATCACCGCCGCCGCCCGCGCCGCCGGATCCGCTGCCGCCCGATCCGCCGCCGCCGCTCCCCGACGGGCACGCCGAGGAGTCGAGCCTCGGGCCCGCGTCCGGGGCGTCGGCCGGCAGGGGAGGGACCTCGCCGTTCACCAGCGCTCCAACACGGGTGTTGTCAAAGGGGGTGCACCCCTCGCGCGGACAGCTGTTCAAGAGGTCGGCGGAGGAGTCGGGGTTATTGATGCACGCATAGACACAGACCTTGTTCTCGACGTCGCATTTGGCGTCGGGCAGCCCGGCGCAGTCCGCGTCCGTCTCGCATTGGCTGTCTCGACGCTCGATGAGGAGCGAGCACGCGCCGATCGTCACGGCGATCGCGCCGACGCCGGCGATCGCGAGGTGGGCGAGAGAGAGTGTCCTCGGCATAGGTCCTCCGGCGCCTCTCAAAACGTGCCTTTGAAGCCGACCCACGAAGGGCCTAGCAAGAGCCCTGCGCTCTCTTGTTTGGGCGCGCGTGTCGGCGGCGTGCGCGCCCATTTGATCGTGAGATAAAGGGAGACCCCGGCCATGACCGCGGAGGCCGCGAACAGGACGTCGGACGCGAGCGCCAAGCGCTGAGCCTTGTCCCGCGCGGACACGATGGCGCTTCGATCGCCCGGGTACGCGGCGAGCGCCGCTTCGAGATCGCTCGACGCGCCGAGCGCGAGGCCGCCGGTCGCCGCGCCGGCCGCGAGGAGCGCGGTGGTCACGGTCCACGACACGGCGAACGGGGCGGGCGAAGGCCGGACGAGCGCGGGCACCTCGACCGGGACCTCGACCTTGACGATCTTCACGGCCTCGGGCGCCTCGCGGATCTCGATGGTGACCGCGCGCTCGTCGCCGCCCGCGACCTCGATGATCTCGACCGACACGGGGCGCCCCGGCAGCGACGCGGTGATCTTGCGCCTGCCCGCGCTCACGAGCAGCGGCTCGCGGAGCGGGGTCTTGCCGATTTGCACGTCGTCGATGGTGATGAGCGCGCCGGGCTCCTTGGTGGTGATCGTGATCGTCGCCACGCGGCGCTTGAGCTTCTCGAGCTCTTTTTGCACGTCGGCGCGGCGCGCCGCAGGGATCTTGTCGCCGCCTTCGCGCAGGTAGCGCTCGAAGGTGCGGAGCGCGCGCGCGTAGTCTTGGAGCTGATCCTGCGCGCTCGCGATGTTGTAGAGCACCTGATACGCGGGCTCGAGCTCGTACGCTCGTTGGAACTCGACCAGCGCAGCGGCGTAGTCGCCCTCGCGGTACAGCTCGACCGCGTGGCGGAAGTGGACGTCGGCTTTGGCCACCGACGCATCGTCCGCGCGGAGCGTCGCCGCCGACGTGATGAGCAGCCCGGCCGCGAGCGCGCCGACGATGTGGTGGTGGAGCGTCCTCATGGCTTCTTGTACGGGCTGTCGGGGTCGATGTCCCGGCGCGGCGGCGGGCGCTTTTGAGACGGCTCCGGCTCGGGCTTCGGCGCGGGCGGAGGCAGCTTGGGAGAGGGCTTGTCCGCGGAGCGCGCCGCGCCCAGCGCGGGATCTTCGGCCGGCAGCAAATCGAGGCTCATCACCAGATCGGCCGAGAGGATCACGCGATCTTCTTTGGTGCGATAACCCTCGGCCTCGACGCGCACGACCGTGGGCTCGGCGCTTTGGGCCACGAGCCCTTCGAAGGGGCCAGTCGAGAGGAGCGCGCCCCCCAGGTAGACCTTGGCCTCTTTGGGCGTGACACGGATGGTGAGCTTGACGCGGCTCACCTCGCGCGGGGCCGCAGCCCCTTGCGACGCGGAGGCGGGAGGGGCGGAGGCCGCCGGAGCTTCGGTGTGCGATCGCTTGCCGAGCAGACCGAACGCGAGGAACGCGCCGGCGACGAGCGCGATCAGCGCGAGGGCCATCGTGAACGTCGATGATCGCGGGGAATCCTCGGGCTTTTGGAGATGGAGCGACGTGCCGCTGTTGGTCGGCACCAAGCGGCTCACCTCGCCCGCGGGCGTGAAGGTGGCCGACGGCCTCGTGGTTGACGGAGGCACCGCCGCGCCCTCCGGGTGGCTCCGCGCGGGCTCGATCTTGGGGAGGTTGGTCGCCGTCTCGTTGCCCGAGGTCCAGCGCACGTCGCTGAGCTGCGACTCGATGATCTCGGCGACGCGCCTTCGATCGGACGCGAAGCCCTCGGCCACGAAGGCGCCCACGTCGCGCGCCTGCGCGAAGATCCCGGCCTTGGCCATGTGCTGCTCGATGTCGCGCCGCATGGCGAGCGCGTTCGGGTAGCGATCGCCGGGCTTGGGCGCGAGCGCGCGATCGCAGATCGCGGCGAGCGTGGGATCGACGTTCGGAGCGTGCGCGCGGATCGGAGGGATGGAGTCGTTCAAGAGCTCGTGCACCACGGTGGGCTCGGGCAGCCCCTCCCACATCCGCTTGCCCGCGATGGCCTCCCACAACATGACGCCCATCGCGAACACGTCGGCGCGCCGATCGATGATCTCGCCGCGCGCCTGCTCGGGCGACATGTACGTGACCTTGCCTTTGACGACGCCCGTCTCGGTCTTGCTCGCCGAATTGAGCGCCTTGGCGATGCCGAAGTCGACGACCTTGATCGCGCCGTCGTACGTGATGAACACGTTGTGCGGGGTCGCGTCGCGGTGCACGACGCCGAGCTTGGTGCCGTCGAAGTCCGCGAGCTCGTGCGCGTGATCGAGCCCCGCGAGCACGTCGGCGATGACGCGCAAATGAAGGCCGAGCGACATGGTCCCGCGCAGGCGCGACGTAACGCGGCTATACGATTGGCCGTCGAGGTACTCCATCACGAGGAAGTACCGATCGCCGTCTTTGCCGCACGCGTACGTCTGCACCACGTTCGCGTGGTTCATGCGCGCGGCGATGCGCGCCTCGTCGAGGAACATCGAAAGGACGTCGGGCTCGAGGATGAGATCGGGCAGCGTCTTCTTGATGACGACGAGCTTGTTGAAGCCCATCTGGCCCTGCGCGACCGCGAGGAACACTTCGGCCATGCCGCCCCGGCCGATTTGCGCGAGCAGCCGATAGCTGCGGAGCGGGTGCGGGTCCTTGTCGTCGAGCATGATCGCGCCGCGCGCCGCCCTTTTGAGGCGGGGCTGATCGTTACGCCCGCCAGTCTAATGGGAGGGGGCGCGTGAGCGGAAGCCCGATTAGGCGCTTTCGACGGCTTCGATCAAGGCGCGGAGCTTTTGCCCGTCGGTCCACGCGCCCGAGCGCACGATTGCCCCTTCCGATCGACATCGCGCGCGATCCAGCGTAGGGCGGGGGCACGGAGCGACGTCCAATCGGGAGACGATGTGCCGGGCTACGATCGCGCGGGTGATGGTGCAGATCCCAGAGGGGCGCTCAGCGCTGCGTTCGCGCGCGCCGCGCGGGGGGATCGCGCGGCCTTCTCGCAGATCGTCACGGACACGCAATCCAGGCTGTACCGGCTCGCCGCGCGCATCACGGGCGATCCCGGCGACGCCGAGGACGTGCTCCAAGACGCGTACCTGCGCGCGTTCGACGCGCTCGTCGCGGGCCGCTTCGACGGTCGATCCGACGCGTACACGTGGCTCTATCGCATCGTCGCGAACGCGTCGCTCGACGCGCTCCGATCGAAGAAGCGACGCCGCGCGAGGATCGGCGCCGAGCCGAACGACGCCGAGGAGATGGCGCCTCCGGTCGACGGCGGCGCTCAGCTCGACGCGCGCGCGGCGCTGCGCGAGCTCGACGCGTGGCTCTCGGATTTGCCTGATGATCAGCGCGCGGCGCTGGTGCTCAAAGAGGTCGAGGGGCTCAGCACCGCGGAGGTGTCGGTCATCATGAAGTGCTCGGTGGGAGCGGTGGAGCAGAGGCTCGTGAGGGCGCGCGCGGCGCTTCGTCAGCGCGGGATGGAGAGGTCATGATCGATCGAGAAGATCAGGAGATCGATGCTCGGCTCGGGAGGCTCCGCGACGCCACCTCGACGCTCGCGCCGCGGCCGGATTTTGCGGCGCGGGTGATGAGCCGCGCCGCCGCGCCGCGCGGGCTCGCGGTGGTGCTGCCGTTCTCGCGCAGGGCGGTGGTCGCGGCGGCGCTCGCGGCGGCGGCGTCGGTCGCGTTCGCGGTGCGGTCCGAGATCACGACGCGCGCCGACGCGACCGCGAGCATGACCGAGAGCGATGACATCGCGTGGTGGGAGCCGTGAGCCCCAGGGTGCGCGCGATCGCCGCATTTTCAGGCGTATTTTTGCTCGGCGTCGTGACGGGCGGCGCGGTGATGCGCGGTGTGGGCCCCAAGGGTCCGCCCCACGAGGCGTTCGAAGGCGGCTCGATCCTGCGGCGTCAAAAGGCTTTTCTGCGCCATCTCGATCGCGAGGTCAGCCTCGATCCGGGCCAGCGCGAGGCCGTGCGGACCATCTTGGCCACGCACGAGCCCGAGGCGCGCGCGGTCCACGAGAGCGTGCGCCCGCGCATGAACGCGATCCGCGCCGCGACGATCGACGAGGTGCGGCGCGTGATGCGGCCCGACCAGCTCGCGGACTATCAGCGCTTCGTCGAGAAGATGGACGCGCGCGCGAGGGGCGATGAGGATGGGCCGCCCGACATGCCCCCTCCGCGCCGCAAAGGCAGGTGGCGCGATCGCGAGTGAGCGTCTCTGCGTCTCTATCAATCAAGGCAACGCGACGCTCAAAGAGCGCGCGTGTGAAGGACGACGATTCCGTGAAAGTCGTCGAAGTCCCTTGGGTTCAGCGTAAGAATGGTGTTGACTCCGTGCGCGAGCATGGTCGCTACCAAGCGCGCGTCATGAGCGCGCTTGCCTTGGACGCCGTTGCCGGTGACCAACGCTATCCAGTGCGTAAAGACCGCTGGTGTGTCTTCGAGCAGCGCGAATTGCCTTTGGAAGCCCAGGACGGCGGCGTGGGTCTAGGCAACCGTCCAGCCAAAGCCATTTACGTTTGTCGGACGGGTGGCGACCACCCAGAGCTCGATAAGGACTTGAGCGGCGATCACCGGCACATCGCCGCGCGTCAACAACGCCGTCACCGCCCGGACGACATCCGCGTGCTCAGGCGCCTGCGTTGCAGAGAGCCGCAGGAGGATGTTCGTATCGAGGAGAACCCTCATCGGTAGAGGTCCCCGCGATCCATGGATTCCAACGGAATCACGGGTGCTTCGGGGAGCGACGCGAGCAATTCTTGGAACGCGTGAAGTCGCTCGTTTGGTGTCTCGGGGAACGGATCTTCTTTTGTGAGGCGCTCCCACGCTGTCCGTGGGGGGAGCCCCGCCTCCCTGGTCGCCGGTTCGAGGAAAGTCACGATCACGCGCGCTTCCTCGATATTTGCCGGCGTTTCCCGGAGCTCGACGTGCCCGTTTCGAAATACCCCTTCTACTGTTGTCAGCATACTCGAAGACCTCACCCCTCGCTTATAGCGTTTGGGTAGCTCAAGGTAAAGCGACGCTCATCGCCGTTTGCGCGATCACGTAGTCTTTGGCCGCCCACCCGCGCTCCTTGGCGAGCACGCTCGGGACAGGCCGATACACGAGCGTGGCCGTGACCGAGCCCATCGCGCACCCCACCGGGATCGAGAAGCCATGCGTGGTGGCGGCGGTCGCCTGCGGCGCGACGCGGTTGTCGCTCGCCATGTCGACGGCGCGATAATGGGGCACGTGCCGCGCGCCCGAAGCATCGATGAGCACGCGCGCGAAGGTGTATCCGGGCTCGCCCGCGAGCGATCGTGACGTGTCGCCGTCGGCCACGTCGCCCGCGAGCGCGTCGCCGAGGTACACCACGTCGCCCGCTTGCAAAGGCAACGAGCCCGAGAGCGTGAGCACGCCCGCGGCGACGTTCATCACCGTGGCTTCGCCGACCGGCGTTTGGATCTCGAGCCCCTTCTCGAAGGGGCTCAACAGGGGATTGGCGAAGAAGCCGATGCCCTCATAATCATCATAAAGGCCCGTGGGTCGAACGACACGAACCACGTCCCCCACCTTGGCGCGCTGAGCGCCTTCTGCCCACGTGAGCGACGGGCCGGCGGCGGTGACGCCATTGCCGATCACCCCTCGAGCGAGCGCGCCGCCGATGTCGTTGACGGTCATGCCTTGGGAGGGGGCCATGGGCGATCCGCACGCGTCCGCGCGGACCAAGAGAACGAGCGCGCGCATGGGCTCGCCCGTGGGGATGGCGTGGCCCGCGAGGTTGTTTTGGACGTGGACGTCCACCGTGAGCGTCACGCCGTCGCTCGACGTCGCGAACGAGAGGCCCACCGCTTGATCGATGAAGCGCGGCGACCCTTCGAGCGGCGATCGGAAGATGTGTTTGCGGATCTGCGACGGAGGCCGGATGAACCCGAACGTGATGCCCGCCACGGAGGGGTCTTTGGTGACGTCGAGCGTGTTGAGCATCCCTGTGTCGTCGGCGGGCATGTGGCAGAACTGGCACTGTGTCCCTGGGGTGTTGAACGCGCCCTCCGACCACTCGGTGAACGTGGAGTGGGTCGGGAGACCGTTTGGCCAGCGGGCGGGGTCGAGCGAATTGCCAGGCAACATCGCCTCCTGCTTTTGCTCGTGGCAGCCGGCGCAGAGCTCCGAGGTGCTGAATTTGGGCTGGTAGCTCCCGCCCATGAAGCCATTGGGCACGTCGAGGAGCGGGCCGAACATCACCTGCGCGATCTTGGCGGTGGGGTCGTCCGAGATTTTGTCGCTGGGCCTTTGCATCACCAGCGCTCCGGCGACGCCGGGAGGTTTGGTGAGGTCCACGTCGCGCACGTGGTGGCAAGGGTCGCAGTGATTGCCATGCTCGAACGCGATGCCCTCGGCCTCGTGCAGGTCGCGGCCGCCGGCCTTGCCGTCGATGCCGGGAGCGTGGCAATCCGCGCAGCGGCCGAACGCCGTTGGCTTTTGCGCGACGGGGATGGCGGGGTCGTCGCAGGCAGGTTTGCCCGCGCCGCCGCACCCGGGGTTCAAGTCGGGGAGCACGCCGCCGCCCTGATAACACTTGGAGACGGGCGTCTGCGGGCTCCCCGGGGTGAGGCCCACCTTCCACAACCCCCCTGCGGCGACGCACGCGGCTTGCGTGGTGAACGCCTCGGTGACGCCCGCATAGAGGTCTTGCACCAAGGGATCGCGCGTGGCTTTGGCGTGCGCCGAGGTCTGGAATTGCGCGACGAACGACGTGTGGCAATGGCCGCAATACTTGGTGCTGTTGTCGTGCTCCACCGTGCCGATGCCCGGATCGCCGTACACATACGAGGTGTTGTCCGGGGGAGAGACGATGCGCAGATCGAGGTCCACCGGCCCTTCGGGGAGGGCGATGAATTCCACGCCGCGCGTGCGATATCCGAGCTTGGTGGCGACGACGGTCGGGATCCCGGGGATGTCTTGGGTGAGCGTGATCGAATAAGCGCCGTCCGGCCCTGTGGTCATGGCGGGCATCGCCGCGCCGCCTTGGAGCACGAAGGCCCCTTCGACGGGATTGGTCCCGTCGGTCACGGTGCCGGACACCATAAAGGTGTGGGGCAGGGGAGCTTCACCCCCGCTCCCGCTGGAGCTCGCCGAGCCCGAAGAGGACGACGCGCTCGACGCGCCGCCGGTCCCGGCGCTCGAGCTCGTGGCGGGCGCTTCGCCCGAGCAGCCCGCGGGCAGCGCCGCGGACGCGAGCGCGAGCCCCGCGAGGATCGCAGGAAATGCAGCGGATCGGCGGAGGATCATCAACGCCGACGATACGCTATCGCGCGCGCCTGGGATAGCGCCATGTGCGCACGATTTCGACGCGTAGGGCGATGGCTGCCCCCGGCGTCTCATTGGGCACGAAGGGAGCGTTATCAAGATGTCGATTGCCACTCTCGCCCACGGTCGGTTCGTTGCCTCGCTGCTCGCTCTGACGATCATGGCCGCGCCGCTCGCGGGCTGCCGGTCGTCCTCCTCTGCTCCCGGCGAGGCGCCCTCGGCCGTCGCGGAGGGGCCGCAGAAAGCGCCCCAAAACACGCCTCCTGCCGGCGACGATGACCCGACGGAGACGGATCGGGCGGACGTCGATTATGCAAAGCACCCTGGCAAACGTGGCAAGGGCAAGCGGCGCGGGAGCAAGCGAATGCACGCGCTCCGCAAGATCCTCCTCGAGTCCGGCGTCTCGAAGGAGCAGGTGCGAACCATCATGAAGAAGCTCCGCGAGCAGCGTGGGAACAAGGGCGCCAAAGGCGCGCGCGCGGAAGAGGTGCTCGCCGAGGTGTTGCCCTCGCTCCCCGCGGCGCAGAAGGATGCTGCCGTGAAGCTCGTGAGCGACGAGATGGCCGCGCCGGATCACGAAGCCGAGGAGTGATGGTGAAGGAGGCTCGCGACGCCGACCATCATCGCGAGCCCCACCGTGCCGAAGAGGCCAATCGAGAGCCCGCGACCCAAGAGATCCAAAGCCTCGCTCGCGGGAGCGGCCTTGACGACACCCAGCATCAGCCCGAGCGCGATCGACGCCACCATGGATCCTTTGGCGACGTCGGTCGCGAGGCTCCGATCCGCTTCGGGCTCGGCGTCCCGGACGTCCCACGTGCCGTCGCAGGTGATGGTCTCGTCCGCGGCGATGTCGAAGGCGTCGTGGCTCATGCGAGAGGCCCAATTCAAGACGTGGGCCACCGCGCTCTCGCCGCGGATTCGAGGGGTCTTTGGGGGCGCAGCCGAGCCTCCGACGCGAATTGTGCAAAGGGCGACGTGACGGTGGGGTGAATTGTGCAAAGGGCTGCACAATTCACCCCTGGTCCCCGCTTTACACGAATTTCGAAAGGCGGCATCATGGCCAGATGAAGCGCTCTTCCTTGGTCTTCGCGATCGGCTCCGCCATCTCCGTTTGCGCCATTGGGCAGGGCTGCGGAGGGCCCTCCGGCAGCTCGTCGTCGTCTTCTTCTTCTTCGGGCGGCGGCGGCTCCTCCACCAGCAGCGGGACGTCATCCTCCTCGTCGGGCAGCGGCGGTGGCTCATCGACCAGCAGCGGCGTATCGTCCTCTTCTTCGGGCAGCGGGGGCAGCGGCGGCTCCTCCACCAGCAGCGGTATGGCGGGCAGCGGCGGCTCCTCCACCAGCAGCGGCACGTCGTCGTCCTCGTCGAGCAGCTCCGGCGGGAACGGGCAGACAGCCGCGCTCCCCATTGCGCCCGACGCCTCCACGTTTATGTGGCAAGGCACCCAAAAAGCCTTCTTCGACGACAATGGCAACGTCTGCGCGGGCGTGACGGTGGCTATCGCGATCGGCGATCAAGCGGCCTGTTATGCGGCCCAAGGGGGCGAGCTCCGGTGCGCGGGGAACATCGGCGCCAACGTGTTTGGCCCCACCTTCACCGCGATCCCGGGGGCGGGCGCGGTCGATCAAATCTTGATCTCGTCCACCTTCAACGCGCCCGATCACAACTCGGTGTGTGTCCGGCGCACCGACGGCACCGGCGCGTGTATGGGCAAGGCCAACGATCATGGCCAGTTCGGCACGGGCAGCGCCGCGGGCTCGCCGAGCTTCGTGGGGTGGGGCAACGTCGGTGGGATCGTCGCGCTCGGCACCGGCACGTGGGACCAGATGTGCGCGCTGACGAGCGGGGGTGATCTCTTTTGCGCGGGCTACAACTTCGGGTCGCTCCCCTCCCTCGTGGCCTCGTCGGTGCAGGCGTTTTATTGCGACACGTTCGGCATGATCGTCGCTGACCCCATGGGCATCTTCCGCGCGGCCAACGTGCGCACCGATTGCTTGGTCGAGGGCTTGGGGCTCGCCTGCAATGGTCCGCCGCCGAACCTCCCGACGTTCGGCTCCGCCGGGCACGTCGTCGACGGCACCTATACGTTGAACTACGCGCCGCCCAACCAGCCTCCCGGGAAGTCCCGTTATTGTTGGCTCGACGATCAGGGCAAAGCCACGTGCGTGATCATCGACATGTTCATGCCGGGCAGCCCGCAGATCACGCCCGTCTTCACGGCGCGCCGCGTGCTCGCGCTCGCGGGCAACCCCTATTCGTCGTCGCTCTGCGCGGTCTACGACGACGGATCCATCGTTTGTCGCGGGGACAACGCCAAAGGCCAGCTCGGGACCAACGCCTCTGTCTGGCTCAACGCCGATACGGTGGTGGCGCCCCCTGGGAGCGTGGATTTGGCCTGTCAATAAGGGCCTCCTTCTGATACCGTGCCGCAATGGCGACCAAGACCCACGTGGACGGCGAGCGCGTGACCATCGACGACAGCACCTACCGCGTGAGGTCGGCGGGCACCGGCAAATACGCGGTGTTCGACGACTTCGGCGGCAAGCTCGGGACCTTCACCGTGACCGGCAAAGCCATCACCCCGGAGGACTACGGGGTCGCCGACATGCACCCGGTCCTCCAAATCGCCAAGCTGTGGACGGCGCATCACCTCTCCAAGAGCGAAGGCGCGGCGCCGGCGACCAAGGGCATTTGTCGCGTCGTGACGCACGAGCGCCCGAGCGCCGCCGACATGGAGCAGGCGCGCGCCCACCGCGCGTGGCAGAAGAAGCAGCCGGGCTGCAAGGCGAGCTATTTCGCGTACGATCCCGCGACCGGAAAGGCCATGTCGATCAGCATTTGGGCGAGCCGCGACGAGCTGTCCGCGGCGCGCGACGCGACCCCGCCCGACGGGATCGCGCCGCTCAAGAGCGCCGGGGTCGAGGTGTACCCCATCGTCGAAGAGCCTTGACCGCGTTTGGCTGCGTTTGACACGCGCGGCCGTTCCATGAAAGCCTCGTGAGCTACGCCATGGGCTCGTATTACATGAACGAGGCGATGTTCGACCTGCCCGACGGTCGTTTTATCGATCAGACGGTCACGTGCCTGATGGGCACCTCGCCGGACGGCGAGGGCGTCCTCTTGTTGATCGAACGGCGGCGCCTCCCCCTCACCATGAGCCTTCGCCAAGCCGTCGCCGCGTACGGCAAAGACGCGGCGGCGCGGAGCATGGGGTATCAGGTGCTCTTCGATCGCGAGGTCGAGGTCGCGTCCGTTCCGGCCCTCGACGTGGGCGCGCGCTGGCGTATCGAGGGCGGCGAGGTGATCTACGGGCGCCGGGTCCATCTCATGGCAGGCGAGACGTGGCTCATCATCATCGGTGAAGCGCCCATCGCCGCGCGCGAGCCCTGCGAGGCGTACGTCGATCACGTGCTCGCCTCGCTCCAGCTCCGCGAATAGTTACTTGGCGGATTGGCTGCCGTGCCGAACAAGGGCGCCGACGAGCCGGGTCGCGACCACACGCGGCTGGCATGCGCAGGCCATCTGCGTTTACTCTCCGCGCATGAGCGCCAAGCCGGCACCGCACGCAGCTCCTCTCATCGCCCCCACGCCGCCCCTCTCTGCGCGGGCAGCCGGCCTCGTGGCCCTCGTGCTTCTCTCCGCCTGCTCCCAAAGAGATAACCATGCTCCCACAGGCGCTCCGTCCGCATCGACGTCGCCGCCTGCTCCGTTGGCGACAACCTCCGTCTCTGCCTCGGCGCCGGCGCACGTGCCGTCGAGCGCGCCTTCTTTGCCTCTGCCCAACATCGCTCCTCCGGGCGACCACAACGAGACCGTCGTCGTCGCGTTTCGACCCAACGGGAGAGAGGTGGCGTTGGGCGCTGGCAAGAAGGTCTCCCTCCACTCCATCGAAGGGGGCGCGGCGCGCGCGCTGCCCGATCACGGCGCCCCCGTGGTCGCGATCACCTTCTCGCAGCGAGGTGACGCGCTCGCCACGGTCGAAGAGGGCGGCAAGGTCCGTGTCTTTCATCCCAGCACCGCGAAGCTCATCGCCGAGCTGCCCGACGCCATCGGCCGAGAGGTCTATGCGATCGTGTTCTCGCCCGACAGTAAGCTCGTGGCGGGCGCAGGTGAGAACGCGACGATCTGGGACGTGGCCAAGAAGAAGAAGCTCTGCGTCACGGAAGGTGGCTTTGCCGCGAACATCGCGTTCACCCCCGACCAAGGCTCGCTCGTCACCACCGCCGCCGGCGTGAGCGCGCGTTGGGACATCGCGACGTGCACGCGGAAGGCCGAGGGCGGCCACAACACGGGAGGCACCTTTGGCTCCTGGGTGTCACCTGGGGCCAAGTACATCGCCGCTTCGGCGCCCGCCGGCCATGGGCTCGCCATCTACGATGGCCGCAATTTCAAGGCGATTGAGGCGCTCGCGGCGAGCGCCGGCTGCAACGACCACGTGGGCCCGGTGGCGTTCTCCCGCGACGGGGAGATCGCGCTCGCGAGCGGCTCTCTCCGGTGGTTTCGCTCCTTTCGGATGGCCTCGCTCAAGACCATCGCCGCGTACGACATCCCCAAGCCCGAGGAGGTGACGCAGCTCGTGATGTTCGATGACGGCGAAAGGCTCCTCGTCGTGCGCGGGGACAAGAAGGGGGAGCTCGTGAGCGCCGTGTCGAAGTCGGTCGCGTACACCATCGACTTTTCGGGCGTCACGGCCTTTGATCTCGCATGGGACATGAAACGCCTGCTCGGCGCGACGAAGACCGAGGCCAAGATTTGGGACACCGCCACGGGCAAGCTCCTCGTGAGCATCCCTTTGCCCCGTTGAAGCTTTATTACTTCCCTGCTTGGCTGCTCCCCGGCTGGCCGCCGAGGAGGATGGTCGAGTCGCCGTCGATGACCATCCCATCTTTGATCTTGGTCGGATCGCCGACGCGCGCGAACGGGAGCTGTTGTTTGCCGACGAAGATGGTCGGGTGGCCCTCTTTGATCTTGCCACCTCCCGTATCGGGGCTCTCCACGTGGGCCGCGGGTTGCTGCGCTTTGCCGAGCACGACGGAGTCTTCACCCTCCGTGATGCGGCGCGCGCCCTTGCCGCCTCCAAAGGCGTCGAGCGCCGCCTTCGCGTGCGCGATGCGGCGATCCGTGTGGGCGAGCGCTTTGTTGGGCCGCTCGTAATAGTCTTGGAAGACCGTTGTCGCCTGCTCTACGGTCGTGGCCGCTTGGAGCTTCTTGAGGCCCAGATACCGAAACTTGTTCAGCTCGAACCACGTGAATTCGAGCTGCGCTTCGAGCGACGTAGCGGGTTTGCCCATCTTGGCGGCAAAGTCAACGACGTTGTCCCCAGGCGTGGTGTCCCAGCGCTCGCCTTTGGACCATTGCGCGATGCCGCGGCCCGGCCCGCCGCCTGTTTGGTGCTTCGTGGGGTCCATGCCCGCTTCGTGGTCGAAGTTGCCCACGATGCCGGCGGCTTGTTCGTCGGTCAGGCCTTTGCTCTTGAAGAAATTGAACGCGATCCGGTCGGCCTCGCTCGGGCCGGTCGTCGTCGCGGCGGGCTTCTTCTTGGGCTTAGGCTTGGCCTTGGCCTTGGGCTTGGCGCGGGCGGCGCGGCGGAGATTGCTCATGTCGATCCTTCGCTCACGCAGCGCAAAATATCGAACCGCGGCCGAGAACGCAACGCCCCGGCGAGAGAGGGGTCTAAAACGCCTTCGTGATGAGGCAAAGGAGAGCGCTCATGCCCGTACGGCCATGGATCCTGCATGTTCTCTTGTTCGCCTTGGCC
>CAYTJL010000123.1:0-27393 GCA_964437785.1 uncultured Polyangiaceae bacterium | reverse complement strand
AAGGGCTCTTCGTTGCGCCGGCCGAAAGCTGTCCTTCCGACGGCGGCGGCGGCGCGGGAGGTGGTGGAGCAGGGGGCGGCGGCGGCGCGATAGATGGAGGCCGAACCCCGGCCGGTTGAGGCGTGTGCGGCGCAGACGAGATGGCTTGAGAGGGCGCGGCCGTCGAGAGCGGAGCGGGCGCCGGCCCAAACGAGGGTGATTGTGGCGGGCTAAACGCAGGTGACCCGAACGAGGGTGGCTGAGGCGGGCTAAACGCAGGTGGCCCAAACGAGGGTGGTTGAGGCGGTGGCGGCCCAAACGAGGGTGGTTGAGGCGGTGGCGGCCCAAACGAGGGTGCGCGCGGAGGCGTGAGCGGCGCTTGAGGCGGCGGCGCAAACGAGGCCGGCCGCTGCCCACCCGAGGACGACGGCGGCATGGGCGGCGGCGGCCCGAACGAAGGCGCGCGCGGCGGTGCGAGCGGGGGAAGCGGCGTCCCCGCCGGAGGAGCGAACGAAGGCGCGCGCGGCGGCGCCGAAGCGTTCGCCGGAGGAGGCGGCGCGGCCGGCGGCGGAAACACCGAAGCAGGGCGCCGCTGCGGGGGCGGGACCGGCGGGGGCAACACCGAAGCGGGACGCCGCGCTGGAGGAGCGGCGGGCGCGTCGACGGCGATGAGCTCGCCGCTGTCGATCTCGACGTCGATGGACGTTCGATCGCCCGCGAGGCCGAGATCGCTCGCGGCGCTGCTCGCCGCCGCGCCGCCGATCAGCTGCGAGGCGCTGAACGAGGGGAGCGTCGCCGCATCGGAGAACGAAGGAGAAGGCTCGCGCTTGAGGAGCGGAGGCAAGGCCGCGTTGGGCTCCGCGGCGAGCAGATCTTCGAGCTCGGCGGCGTACATGCCAATCTCCGACGCGCGAAAATCCTGGCCCACCGCGCTCGCGGCCTCGGACGCGCGACGCAGCCACACGATCGCGTCGTTGCGCTCGCCGCGCGCCCAGAGCGCGCTCGCGGTCGACAGACCCCAGACGACGTCTTCGTCATCATCGGGGCGCGGCTCGGGCAGACCCATGTCGACCATCGGGTTCCCCTATCACAGGGCTTCCGGCGGATCAGCGCAAGCTTTTGCAGTCGGAGCGGGGCTTGGAGGACCTTGGAGGCCCATGGCGCAGCTACCGGAGGCGAGGTCGCTTCTCGATCGCCACGCGGGAGCGGCGCAACATCACGCGAACACCGGCCTTGGATACGGGCTCGCCTGGCATCCTCCGGGCGAGCCACCCGATAAAGGTCAACGCACCGGCGCGCGCTTCGTCGGGCACGGGACCGTCACGCAGCACACGTGCGATCTGCCCGATGAGACGGGTGCGCTCCTCCTCAGCCGTCATGTCGCGCTCCATGAAGCATTTGCCCGGGAAAGTCAAAAAGGTAACGCACAAAAGCAAGGATCAATCGCTGAGATCAGAGGCCTCGAGCTCGTCGACGCTGTTCGCCGGAGCCGAGCCCCCACGGTGGACCGCGCCGTTTACACCACTTACGACGGAGGGCAACGAGTGTCCCATACGAAGGCGTTTGGCCTCCAGGTACGACGCGGAGAAGTGATTGTGGCCCACGATCACGGGCGCGCGGCCCTCGATCGCGACGCCGAGCTTGCGCATCGCGGTGACCTTGGCGGGGTTGTTGGTCATCAGGCGGATGGACGCCACGCCGAGCTCGGAGAGCATCGCGGCGGCGGCGTCGTACTCGCGCGCGTCGTCGGGGAGGCCGAGCATGCGGTTCGCGTCGACGGTGTCGTGCCCGGTGGATTGGAGCTTGTACGCGCGGATTTTGTTGGGCAAGCCGATGCCCCTGCCCTCTTGGCGGAGGTAGAGGATCACGCCTTCGCCGCGCCTGCCAATCTCGGACATGGCGGCGTCGAGCTGGTCACGGCAATCACACTTGAGAGAGCCGAACACCTCGCTCGTGAGGCACTCGGAGTGGACACGCACGTAAACACCACGCTTGCCGCGGATGTCGCCCATCACCATGGCGACGTGATCGGGCGACAGGCCGTTCGACCGCGCCTCTCCCTCCCAATGGAAGACCGACATCTCGAATTGACCGAACTTGGTGGGGACAGGGGCTTGGGCTACCACGTGGAGCTGAGGCCGGATCGCCGCGGTCGGGACGTGCATCTCGCTCTCCTTGATTGTTGCTCGCTCTCGAAAGTACGCGTGAAGCTCGCCGCAGTTTCGAAGCGAGCCCGCGTGAGTCGTAGCGTAAGGTTTAGGCCGGGGCAATGGGAAGGGGCGCGGATCAAGGCGTCCTCCGCGAGACCGCATCACGCGCTTCGACGTGCGGGAAGCGCAGGCTCACGAGGAACGCGATCGCGGCGAGCGCCGCGATGATCACGAGCACGCGATCCATGCCGTGGCGGAGCGCCGCGCCCACGTGATCGAGCAGCGTGGGATCGAGCGAGGCGCCGCGCTCGGAGCCGAGCATGCGATTGACCGCCTCGGCGGGGATCGAGGGATCCGCGCTGAGCGCGGCCGCGATCACGCCTCCGGTGACGCCGACCGCGAGCGCGCCTCCGATGGTGCGCGCGAAGAGCGCGCTCGCCGTCGCGACGCCGCGCTGATCCCACCGCACGCTGATCTGCGCCGAGATGAGCAGCGCGGTGTTGGCGAGCCCCATCCCGACGCCGAAGCCCGCGGTCGCCGCGCGAAGGCCGTTGAGCCCGAAGCGCCCGCCCGACAAAGCGAGGCCGATCGCCGCGATCGCCGTGATGCCGAGGCCCGCGCGGATGAGCGGGCGGAAGCCGATGCGCTTGATGAGCCTGCCCGAGAGCGCGGCGGCGACGGGCCACGTGACCACCATCGGCGTGATCGCGCTGCCCGCTTCGGACGGCGATCCGCGCATCACGCCCTGCACGAAGAGCGGCACGTTGGTCATGATCGCGATCATCGCGCCGCCGATGATCGCGCCCGCCAGGCAGTTGATCGCGATGACCGGCATCTTGAAGAGATCGAGCGGCAAGAGCGGATCTTTGGCCCTGCGCTCCTGCGCGACGAAGAGCGCGATCGCGATCAAGGCCACGGCGCCCGCGGCGATCGTGATCGACACGCGGATCCGCGACGCGGCGACGAGGATCGAGGTGATGCCGACGGAGAGGATCACCGCGCCCGCGATGTCGAGCGCGATCGCGCGCCGCTCGACGCGCTCGTGGAGCGCCGAGGTGACGAGCGCCATCGAGAGCAGGCCGAAGGGCAGGTTGATGTAGAAGATCCAGCGCCACCCGATCGTGCTCACGATGAAGCCGCCGAGCATCGGCCCGACGAGCCCGAAGAAGCCCCACGCCGCGCCGAAGATGCCTTGCATGCGCGATCGCTCTTCGAGGTCGAAGATGTCGCCGATGATCGTGAGCGTGACGGGCTGCATCGCGCCCGCGCCGAGGCCCTGGATCGCGCGCGACGCGATGAGCATGGGCATGGATCGCGACGCGCCGCCCGCGATGGATCCGAGGAGGAACATCGCGATGCCGAAGAGCAGGATGGGCTTGCGGCCGTAGAGATCGGCGAGCCTGCCGTAGAGCGGCACGGTGATCGACGACGTGACGAGGTACGCGCTCACGACCCACGCGTAGTGATGGACGCCGCCGAGATCGCCGACGACCGTGGGCATCGCGGTCGAGACCACGGTCGCTTCGAGCGCGGCCATCGCGATGGAGAGCATGAGGCCCACGACGGTGAGCGCGCGGTTGGTCTTTCGTTCGCTCACCTGCACATGTCGATGAGCATCGCCTCCAGCACGGCCTGCGCGGGGCGCTTCGATCCTTTGAGCGCGAGGTCCGCCTCGGCGAGCAGCGAGAGCCACGAGGCCGCGGTGCCCGCGGGCAGCCCGCGGATGGTCTTCGCGAGATCGAACGCGCGGAACGGCGGCACGCCCGCGCGCATCGCCGCGTCTTTGGGGTCGGCCCCGGCGCGCAGCGCGGACTCGAATTTGACCATCTGGCGGACCGACCACGCGATCGCGCCGAGCAGCTTGAGCCCGCCGTCGCGCGGGTCGTAGACGTCGCCGAGGAGCGCGAGCGAAGGCGCGACTTGGCGCTTGCCGAGCGCGTCGATGAGCTCCCACACCGTGCTCTGCCGGACGCGCGTGACCACGGCGGCGACCGCGTCTTCGGTGATGGGCGCGCCTTTGCCGGCGTAGAGCGAGAGCCGCTCGATCGCGTCGGCCACGTAGCCGAGCTCGGGCCCTGCGATCTCGGCGAGGTGATCGGCGACGTCGGGCGCGATAACGTGGCCTTTTTCGCGCGCGGCGCGCGTGATCCACGCGGGCAGCGCGTCGCGCGGGAGAGGGTCGCAGGTGACGATGAAGCCGCTCTTTTTGGCGGTGGTGACGATGCGCCGCTGGCCGTGGAGCTTGGGCGACACCATGACCATCACGGTGCTCGGCGAGGGCTCTTTGGCGTATTCGGCGAGCAGATCGAGCGGTGATTCGACCGCGCCTTTGGCCTTCTTTGCGGCCGGTTTTTCGGCCTCGTCCTCGTCTTTTTTCTCCCAGCGATCGAGCGCGCGCACGAGCACGAAGCGGCGCTTGGCCATCATGGGGAGCATGCGCGCGGCCGAGAGGATGGCGTTCACCTGCGCCTCGCCCGCCGTGAACTTGTCCTCGTTGAAGCCAGCGATGCCGCCCTTTTGCGTGGCCTCGCGGATCGCCGCGACCACCTGATCGACGAGCAGTCGCTCCTCGCCCAGCACCAGATACACGGGCCGGATCTTGTCCGAGGCGGCCTCTTGGATGGCTTGATCGGGCGTCATTGGGGGCGGGCTCTTAGCACAGCGCCCGGCGCGATTCAGGGGCGTGCGCCCAAAGCCCCTTACACCGGGATGATGCCCCGCCGCTTGAACGGCCGCTCCAGGTGCTTGTTCTTCGACAGCTCGAGCCCCCACGCGATGGTGCGCCGCGTGTCGCGAGGATCGATGACGTCGTCGATGAGGCCCCAGCCGGCCACCTTCATCACGTCGATGTTCTTTTGGAGCTGCGCCACGATGGCTTGTTTGACCTCGGGCGGAGGGGGCATGTCGCCGAAGAGCTTCTTGCTCGCGATCCCCACCATGCCCTCGGGCCCCATCACGCTGATCTCGGCCGTGGGCCAGCCCGCGATGAGGTCCGGCTCGTACGCCCGGCCGCACATCACGTAATAGCCGGCGCCGTACGCCTTGCGCACCACGATGGCGATCTTGGGCACGGTCGCCGCCGCCATCACGTGAAGCATCTTGGCGCCGTGACGGATGATGCCCTCGTGCTCCACCTTGGACCCGACCATGAAGCCGGGCACGTCTTGCAAGAACACGAGAGGGATGTTGAAGGCGTCGCAAATCTGCATGAAGCGCGCGCCCTTGTCGGACGAGTCCACGTCCAAGATGCCGCCCAAGTGATTGGGCTGATTGGCCACCACGCCCACGGGCTGCCCGCCGATGCGCGCGAAGCACGTGATGAGCGACCGCGCAAATTTGGGCTTTACGTCGAGGATCTCGCCGTGATCCACGACAGCGTGAATCAACTTGTACATGTCATAAGGCTTGCGCGGGTTCTCGGGCAAGAGGTCCAGCAAAGACTCCTCGCGCCGATCGATGGGGTCGGTGCACGCCAAGACAGGGGGCTTGTCCTCGCAGCTCGACGGGAAGAACGACAGATAGCGCTTGATGAGCGCGATGGCCGCCGCGTCGTTCTCGACCTCGACGTCGCCGACTCCGCTCTTGGTCGCGTGGATCTTGGAGCCGCCGAGCTCCTGCTCGGAGATGTCCTCGCCCGTGACCGCCTTGACGAGCGGAGGCCCGCCGAGCGCCATGGATCCGATGTTCTTGACCATCGGCACGAAGTCCGCGAGCCCCGGGATGTAGGCTGTCCCCGCCGCGCCCGGGCCCACCATCGCGGCCACTTGAGGCACCACACCGCTCATGTGGACCTGCTCGCGAAAGAGATGCCCTGAGCCCGCGAAGAGCGAGATAGCGTCCGGGTGGCTCGACCCCGGATCGATGCGCGCGCCCGCAGAGTCGATGAACCACACCATCGGCATCCGGCCGCGGAGGGCCATTTGGCGGAGGCGCGTCACCTTCTCTTCGCCCGTTTGCCCGATGCTCCCCCCTTTGACCGTAAAGTCGTACGAGGCCGAGCAGACCATCCGCCCATCCACCTTGCCAAACCCGCACACGACCGCGTCCGCAGGGGGCCTGTCCTTGCCGTCCGGCCCGGCGGCGAGGCCCATTTGGGTGCCGTGCATCCCGACCTCGAAATAGACCCCGTCGTCGAAGAAGGCAGAGAGCCGCTCGCGAGCGGTCATCTTGCCGCGCTCACGCTGCTTCTTCACCCGCTCTTCGCCGCCCATTTTCCGCACCTCGTCGCGCCGCGCTTCGAGGTCCTTGACGAGATCGCGCATGTTCATGAGTGTGACGGTCCTTGTTCGAGAAGGGTTCTTTGTCGATGAAGAGGGGTTGAATCGAGGTTAACGCCCCGTCCAAACGGGCTTGCGCTTCTCCAAGAAGGCCATGAGCCCCTCGCGCGCGTCGTCGGTCGCGAGGCAGCCCGCGAGCCTGTCACGCAACATGGGGAGGGCGTCGGCCAAGGCCATGTCGTCCTGCGCGGCGAACGCTTCGAGCCCGAGCTTGAGCGTGATGGGGCTCTTCCCCGCGATACGCTCGCACAAGGCATCGACCGCCGCGTCGAGCTCGCCCGCGTCGACAGCCTTGCTCAAGAGGCCAATCGAGGCCGCCTCGTCCGCCTCCATCCGCTCGCCGAAGAGCATCATCTCCGTGAGCTTACGGCGCGAGACCACGCGGCCGAGCACCGCCATGATCATCATGGGGAACAATCCCACGTTGACCTCCGGCGTGCCGAGCTTCGCGCCGCGCGCCCCCACCGCGAAGTGCGACGCGGCCACGAGCCCGAGCCCGCCGCCCATCGCATGACCGTTCACCTTGGCGACGATGGGCTTGGGCGCCCTTACCATGGTAAGGAGCAAGTCCGCGTAATCGCCTTTGACCGGCAAAGCACCTTCGCCCGGGCCCCCCGACGTCATCTGCTGAAAGTCGCCGCCCGCGCAGAACGCGTCGCCCGCGCCCGTGAGCACCACACACCGGGCCGCAGCATCGTTATACGCGTCGTCGAGCGCATAGAGCAGCTCATTGACCATCAGCGGGCCGATCGCGTTCTTGCGCGCCGGGTTCTTGAGCGTGACGAGCGCCGCGGGGCCGCGCGCGGCGACCTCGATCATGCGATAAGCGCGCGCGGTCATGACGCGGCGTCCCTCGGACGGAGGCTCAGAATTTGGCGCGCCTCATCGACGGTGGCCGGCCTCCGGCCCACGTCGCGCACCATGCGCGCGGCGACCTCGACGAGCTCTCCGTTGCTCTTGGCCATCTCGCCGCTCGGCAAATACAGGTGATCTTCCAGCCCACAACGCACGTTGCCGCCGAGCACCAGCGCCGTCCCGAGCATGCGCCACGCGCCGTGGCTGATGCCGATGACCTCCCACTCCGAGCCTTGGGGCATGATCTTGGTCTGGAGCTGGAGCGACTCCACGAGGGGAGGGATGCCGCCGAGCACGTTGACGATGAACGAGAATTGGAGCGGGGGCTTGAGGAGCCCCATGTCGATGAGCGGCCAGATGCCTTGGGTGTGCCCCGTGTCGAAGCACTCGAGCTCGGGCTTGACGCCGGCCTCGTTCATGGCCGAGAGGAGCTTCATGTTCTTGGAATAGGTGTTTGGAAACACCATGTCGAAGTCGAAGCCCTTACGCTTCTGCGAATACTGGGAGTAGTTCATCGTGCCCATGTTGAGGGCGCCGATCTCGGGGCGGCTCTCGCGGAGGTACGTGCACTGGTCACTCACGTCCTCCAAGATCGTGCCCGTCGAGAAATTGAGGATGATCGGGCAGCGCGCTTGGATCTCCTCTTTGATGCGCGCGAACGTCGCGGGCGAGAAGGTGGGTGAGCCGTCGTCGTTCCGCGCGTGGATGTGGACGACCGAGGCGCCCGCGTCGTACGCGCGCTTGGCCTCCTCGGCGATCTCGACAGGGGTGTAGGGGATGGCCGGGCACTGCTTGCGATTCGCGAGCACGCCGGTGAGCGCGCACGTGATGACGCAGAGATCGGGGTCGCGCCCCTCCCCAAGCCTAGGCTGTCCGGTGAACGTCATACGGTCTTTGGACATGATGTCTCCGTAATCGTTGTGGAGGTCAGGACGCCTCGCCGCCGCTATTCTCGGCGAGCTTGCCGCGCACGTAGCGTTGGAGCTTGGCCATGATGCGGAGCAGCTCTTTGAGGTCGCTCGCCGAGAGGCTCATCAGCGCTCCGCGAAAGATCTCCATCGGCTCCACCTGGATTTGCCGCGCCAGCTTTTGCCCCTTGTCGCTCAGCTTGATGTGCACCACGCGCCGGTCCGTCGTCGACCGCTCGCGGCGCACGAGCCCCTCGCGCTCCATCCTGTCGATGATGCCTGTCACCGTGCTGTTCTGCGCGCGGATGCGCTCCGACAGCGAAGAGAGCGAGAGGTTGTCGAACGTCTCCAGGAGCTTGATGACCGTGAGCTGCGGCCCCGTGAGGCCGAATTGGCTCGCCATCCCCTTCGTGAGCCGGCGAGACTCGGTGTAGAGATAAATGATGGTCTCGACGATCGAATCGATCTCGGGGCGCTGCTCGGGCGGGGAAGGCGGGGTGTTGGGGGGCACGATGTTTCGCACGCGAAATACTCGCCCCGTGAAAGGAAGTCAACTCCCGCCCTCGATCGCGCGACACGCGGAGGTGAGCTCGCGACCCGCGTCGATTGCCCGCGCCTTTGGCCCGGGGTAAGCCGCCGCCACCATGTCGGATCCCCCTCCGAGCTTCGATCCGTTTCAGCTCTGCGGCGCCACGATCGACGGCAAATATCGCATCGCGTCCGTGGTCGGGGACGGCGGCTTCGGCGTGGTGTACCGGGGCGTCCACACGGGCTTCGGCGAGGTCATCGCGGTCAAGTGCCTCAAGGTGCCGCCCACGCTCGACCCCGCGCAGCAGGGCGATTTGCTCGCGCAGCTCCGCGACGAGGGGCGCCTTCTCCATCGCTTGTCCAAGGCCACCTCGGGCATCGTGCAGGCGCTCGACGTCGGCGCGGTCACCTCGCCGAGCGGCACGTGGGTGCCGTACCTCGTGATGGAGTGGCTCGAAGGTGAGACGCTCGCCGATCACCTCAAAAAGAAGGTCGAGCGCGGCGATCCGCCGATGTCCGTCGCCGAGGCCGTCGCGCTGCTCTCCCCCGCGGCGCGCGCCCTCGCCGTCGCGCACGGGCTCAAGGTCGCGCACCGCGACGTCAAGCCGCACAACCTGTTCGTCACGACGGCGCTCGGCAAGCGCACCATCAAGGTGCTCGACTTCGGCATCGCCAAGATGCTCGCGGACGTGCCGAGCATCACGGCGGCGCTCGCCGCGACCGTGCAGGGCCCGTCCACGTTCACGCCTCGTTATGGAGCGCCGGAGCAGTTCAACAAGCAGCGCGGCGCGACCGGCCCGTGGACCGACGTGTTCGCGCTCGCGCTCATCTTCGTCGAGCTCGTCACGGGGAAAAAAGCGCTCGAAGGCGACGACCCGACGCAGCTCTACGTCGCCGCCGCGAGCACGCTGGAGCGGCCGACGGCGCGCGCCCGCGGCGCCGACGTGTCCGACGAGGTCGATCGCGTGATCGAACGCGCGCTCGCGGTCGATCCCAAAGATCGCTTCCCGAACGCGACCGAGTTTTGGGACGCGCTCGTGCTCGCCGCCGGCGCAGAAGAAGATCCCGGCTCGGGCACGATCACGTCGTCGGCGCCGACCGTGCGCGAAGGCCCAACGCCTTCGAGCGCGCACGCCGAGCAGACCATCCCCGTCGAGGCCACCAAGATGGGCGGCGCCGCGTCCAAAGCGGCGCCGAGCAAGGCCCGATCGAGCGCGCAAAAGACACGTCGCGCCGAGGGCGCCGCGCCTCCGCCCGGCGTCGATCCGATGTCGGAGACGCCGTTCTTCGCGAAGCACGCGCTGCCCTCGCGCAAGACCGAGGGCCGCGCGAAGGACGGCGGCGACAGCGCGGATCCCGGCACAAACGAGGCCCCGAAGAGGCGCGTGCCGTGGCTCACGATCGTCTCCGGGCTCGTCGCGGGCGGCGTGATCGCGGCGTGGCTCATGAGCAAAGACGGCCCTCCGAAGGCGCCTCCCCCTGCGGCGTCGAGCTCCGCGCGCGCGACGACGGCGAGCGCGACCGCGAGCGCGCCCGCGGCGAGCGCGAGCGTCGCGCCCTCGTCGAGCGCGCACGCCGACGCGGGCGACGCGGGCGACGCGGGCCCTTCGCCCGCAGGTCCGGCCGACATGGCGTTCATCCCGCCGGGATCGTTCTCGCTCGGCGAAGACGCTGGACAAGCGACGATCACGCAGGGCTTCTTCCTCGATCGCACCGAGGTCACGGTGCGCGCGTACCTCGCGTGCGTCGAGAGACAAGCGTGCTCGCCGGCCGATCGCATCTCGCTCGCCGTGGACCCGGTCGACGCGGGCGGAGCGATGCCGTCCGACACCATGATCGCGGACCAGAACAAGCTCTGCAACGCACCTCGAAAGGCCCTCGATCACCCGGTCAATTGCGTCGATTTCGCGAGCGCCGACGCGTTCTGCAAATGGAAGGGGAGGAGGCTCCCGACGGAGGCGGAGTGGGAGCTGGCGGCGCGTGGATCGACGTCGCGCGCGTTCCCATGGGGCGACGAGGAGCCCACGTGTGAGCGCGCGTGCTTCGCCAAGTTCGGTCCGTGCAAGCGCGAAGGCGAAGAAGGAACGTGCGCAGCGGGCGCGCGCGCAGGCGACAAAACACCGGAGGGCGTGCTCGATCTCGGAGGCAACGTCGCGGAGTGGGTGCGCGACGGATACGAGCCGAGCCGAGCGCCGGGCGCAGATCCCGCGGGCGCCGCCGTCGCGGACAAACGCGTCCTGCGCGGCGGCGACTATTACAATCAAGCCTCGTTTTTGAGGGTGACGTGGCGTACAGGAGCGCCCCCCGGCTCCGCGCAGCCCTTCATCGGATTTCGTTGCGCGCTCTCGTTGCCCAAGTGATCGCGCGCGAGATTTTCTTGTAACCTCGGCTCTCGATGGGGGGCTCCATGGTCGACGACGATTCCATCGAAGCACTGCGCGCCAAAGTCCAGCGACTGGAACGAGAGGTCGCGTCCGCGATCGCGGAGCGAGACGCGGAGACCGCGCTGCTCAGCGCGACGTTCGATGGGATGAGCGAGGCCGTGGTCGTCTTCGACACCGCGTGGCGCGTGCGCTTCAACGCGTACGCGCGCGCGCTGTTCGGCGACGGCGGCGATGGCGAAATGTCGACGCCCGACAGCTGGGGCAAGAGCTATCGCGTCGACGGCGTCACGCCGATGCCGCTCGAGGAGCTGCCCATCGTGCGCGCGATCGTCTCCGGCGAGGCGTCCGCCACCGAGCACTACTTGGAGCTCGCGCACCACAAGCCGGGCGAAGGGCTCTGGCTCCACACGTCCGCCCGCCCGCTCCGAGGGCCGGACGGCTCGATCAAAGGCGCGGTCTCGGTGACGCGGGACATCGGCGAGGAGCGGCGGCGAAAGCAGGAGCTGCACGAGCAGGCGCAGCTCCTCGAAGCGACCTTCAACGCGATGAGCGAGGGGATGATCATCGCGGATCGGAGCGGCGAGCTGCGCGCGTACAACGCAGCGGCGAAGCGGATCTTGGTCTCGATGAGGGCGGGCACGAGCTTGACCGGGCGCGTCGCGCTGCAGGGGCTCTTCCACGCGGACGGGCACACGCGCTTCGAAGAGGGCGAGCTGCCGATCGCGCGCGCGCTCAAGGGCGAGACCGTGGCCGGCATCGAGATGATCGTGCGCAACGAGGCGATCCCCGAGGGCGTCGCGGTCGAGGTGTCGAGCAACCCGATCACCAACGAGCAGGGCGAGATCGTGGGCGCGGTCGCCGCGTTCCGCGACGTGGGCGAGCGCAAGCGCTGGGAGCAGGAGCTCGCCGCGCAGCTCATCCGCGAGCGCGAGCGCAACGAGGTGCTGGAGCAGCTCCAAAACGCGGTGCAGGAGCTGTCCGCGCCGATCTTGGAGGTGTGGGACGACGTCCTCGCGCTGCCGGTCATCGGGCTCGTCGACGAGATCCGCAGCGCCGACATGATGGAGCGCCTCCTCAAGGCGATCACGAACAAGCAGAGCCGCTTCGTCATCCTCGACATCACCGGCGTCGAGGTCGTCGACACCGCGACCGCCGACCGCTTCATCAAGCTCGTGCGCGCCGTCGAGCTGCTCGGCTCGCGCTGCGTGCTCACCGGCACGCGCGCGGCCGTCGCGCAGACGCTCGTCTCGCTGGGCGTCGACCTCGGCCCGCTCACCACGCTGCGCACCTTCAAGCACGGCCTCAAGGAGTGCCTGCGCGCGATGGCCGCCGACATCGAGCGCGCGCGGCTCTCCGCCGACGTCACGCCGGCACAACAGCTGATCCGCGCCCCCGGCTGACGAGGTCCCGATGTCGCCCAGGACACCCTTTTGCGCGCATTTTGGCGCTAGTGATCGGCCGCTCCGTTTCTTGTACGTTCGGAGGACATCTCTTCGTCAACGACGATAGGGAGCCACGATCGCATGGATCAAGACGACTCGATCGACGCGCTGCGCGCGAGGATCTCGCAGCTTGAGGGCTCGCTCGCAGCGGCCATCGCCGAGCGCGACGCCGAGAGCGCGCTGCTCACGGCGACGTTCGACGCCATGGCCGAGGCCGTCATCGTGATCGACTCCGCGTGGCGCGTGCGCTTCAACCCGTCGGCGCGGCACATGTTCGGCGTGCCTTCGAACGGCCCGTCGATGCCCGACGAGTGGGGGGCGAGGGTCTTTCAAGCCGACGGCGTCACCGAGATCCCGCTCGAAGATCAGCCCATCGTCCGCGCGCTCTCGCGCGGCGAGAGCACCATCGACGTCCAGCAATACGTCGAGCTCCCGCACCACAAATCAGGCGAGGGGCTCTGGGTCCGCGGCACCACGCGCGCGCTCAAGGGGGCCGACGGCTCGATCCGCGGCGCGGTCTCCGTGATCCGCGACATCGGCGAAGAGCGGCGGCGAAAGCAGGAGCTGCACGATCAAGCGCAGCTCCTCGAAGCGACCTTCAACGCGATGAGCGAGGGCGTGATCATCGCGGGCCGCGACGGCAAGCTGCGCGCGTACAACCCCGCCGCGCAGCGGATCTTGGCCGAGGTGGAGCCGGGCATCGGGATGACCGATCGCATCAACCGGCAAGGTCTCTTCCACGCGGACGGGCACACGCGCTTCGACCAAGGCGAGCTGCCGATCTCGCGGGCGCTCAAGGGCGACACCGTGACCGACGTCGAGATGATCGTGCGCAACGAGGCGCACCCCGAGGGCATCGCCATCGAGGTCTCGGGCAACCCGATCGTCAACGAGCAAGGCGTGATCGTGGGCGCGGTCGCCGCGTTCCGCGACGTGGGCGAGCGCAAGCGCTGGGAGCAGGAGCTCGCCGCGCAGCTCATCCGCGAGCGCGAGCGCAACGAGGTGCTGGAGCAGCTCCAAAACGCGGTGCAGGAGCTGTCCGCGCCGATCTTGGAGGTGTGGGACGACGTCCTCGCGCTGCCGGTCATCGGGCTCGTCGACGAGATCCGCAGCGCCGACATGATGGAGCGCCTCCTCAAGGCGATCACGAACAAGCAGAGCCGCTTCGTCATCCTCGACATCACCGGCGTCGAGGTCGTCGACACCGCGACCGCCGACCGCTTCATCAAGCTCGTGCGCGCCGTCGAGCTGCTCGGCTCGCGCTGCGTGCTCACCGGCACGCGCGCGGCCGTCGCGCAGACGCTCGTCTCGCTGGGCGTCGACCTCGGCCCGCTCACCACGCTGCGCACCTTCAAGCACGGCCTCAAGGAGTGCCTGCGCGCGATGGCCGCCGACATCGAACGCGCGCGGCTCTCCGCGGCGCGCTCCGACGCAGCGAGCCTCACGACAACAACCTCCACCCCGCAATCGATCCGTGCACCCGGTTGACAACGAGGAGACGAGCATGCGCGAAGAGCACCCCATCCCGCTCATCCGGCTCTACAAGAACCTCATTGTCTCGATTCAGGTGTCCCTGAGCGACGCGCTCGTCGCGAGGCTCACCGAGGACGTAACGAGGGCCATCGAGGAGAGCGAGGTCGCCGGTCTCATCATCGATCTGTCGGGCGTCGACATGATGGACAGCCACATCACCCGGTGCCTCCGTGACCTCGCCGTGGTAGCGAAGCTCATGGGGGTGGATACGGTGATGTGTGGGCTCCGCCCATCGGTGGTCATCACGCTCGTCGAGATGGGCCTCTACGTCCCCGGCGTCACCTCCACCTTGAACCTCGAACGCGCGCTCGAGCTGCTCATGCGCAAGGCGGCCGAAGCGAACGTCGACGAGAGGGCAGCCTCGGCCATCAACCTGGGCGAGCCAACTGAGAGGCTTGGCTGACGAGGATGGCGAAGGAGCTCGACCCTCCCCCGCCCTCCAGCGCGCCGAGCTCGGTGCGCGCAGGATTCGAGGGCAAGCTGCTCGCGGCGCTCATCGCGCACGTCTCCGCGCCGAGCGCGCATGCCATCGTGAGCTTGTGCGCAGCGACCGCGAAGGTGCCAGCGAACAGGCTCGATCTGAGCCACCTCCCGCTCATCGTCACCTGCGTCGAGCGCGCGATCGGTTTGTTCGGGCTCGCGCGGGAGCAGCGCGAGGCGTGCATGCGCGCGGTCAAGGCCCTCGGGCCCGACCAACGCGCGCCGAGCGTCACGGACACGGGGCGCCAACCCGTCGCGCAGCAGCCCCCCGCCGCGCGCACGCAGACCATCACGATCGCGCGCGAGAACGACATCGTGAACGCGCGCCTCTCCGCGCGCGAGGCGGCGCGCGCCGCGGGCATGTCGGAGGTCGCTGAGACGCAGATCGTGACCGCGGTCTCGGAGCTGTCGCGCAACATCTACCGCTACGCCGGGCACGGGACGATCGAGCTTCGCACGCTCATGACGCCGCCCGGGATCGAGGTGATCGCGCGCGACGAAGGCCCTGGCATCCCCGACGTCGCGGCGATCCTCTCGCCCGCGTTCCGATCGAGGACGGGCATGGGCGTGGGCCTGCGCGGCACGCGCCGCATCGTCGATTTCTTCGACGTGAAGACCGCGATCGGCGAGGGGACTACGGTCGTCGTGCGGAAGTATCGCTGACGGGATCCGCGGCGAAGCGGCGCACGAAGCTCCTGAGCGGCTCGCCGCCCTCGCGCGCGTCGGTCACGCGATCGAGCATCGCGTCGACGTCGAAGCCCTCGCCCTCCAAGATCGCGCGGCGCGAGAGGATGTAGCCGCGCATCACGTCCGCGTCGATCTCGGGGTGGAACTGCACGCCGTAACACACCTCGGTGAAGCGGATCGCCTGGTGATCTTCGAGGTCGCTCTTGGAGAGCGAGACCGCGCCGTCGGGCAGGGCCACGACCGTGTCGACGTGCGTGACGTTCGCGACGAAGCGGCCGTTGACCCCCGCGAAGATCGGGTCGTCCGCGCCGTCGCGGCGCGTGATCTCGATCGAGCCGATCTCGCGGCCGCGCGGGTTCTTCTGCACCTCGCCGCCGAGCGCCTGCGCGAGGAGCTGGTGGCCGAAGCAGATGCCGAACGTGGGCGTGCCCGCCGCGACCACCTCGCGGAGCCACGCCTCGGTGCGCAGGATCCACGGCTCGCGCGTGGGCACGTTGGCGGCCGATCCGGTGATCACGAACGCGTCCGCGACGCGCGGATCCGGGTGCTCGCCCTCGCGCGCGTCGAAGCTCTCGTAGTCGCCGTCGAACGCGTCCCCGATGACCTCCCGGATGAGGTCGGCGAACTGCCCCCGGGTGGCGGCGACGCTCGGCACCGGCTCCCCCGTCTTGACGATCATGATCTTCCTGCGCGCGCGGCTCATCGATCCCGACACGCTAGCAGAGGCCATCCCTCTCTCGGTAGGATCCGTCGCCGATGCCGGCCATCGTCGTTGTCCGCCCCGTGTTTCGGCTCTTCAAGGCGAAGTGGATCGCGCGCGCCGCGGCGCACGTGAAGAAGGGCGGCCACGCGGTCGTCGAGCGCGAGAACGGTGATCTCGATCTGATCCTCGGCGTCACGGCCAAGGGCGCGATCACCGAGCTCGGCCTCTGGTCGATCCTCGCGATCGAGCAGCGGCGATGGCGCAGGGTGAAGCTCGGCCCCGCGAAGGGGCTCGCCACCACGCGCGTCAAGCCGGAGTACGGCGGCTCGGTGATCGACTGGTGCGAGCGCGACTCCATCCACCCGGGCCCGACGCGCACGATCGAGCTCGATTGCTTGGAGTGCGGCGCGTGCTGTCACGAGGCGAACGTGATCGTCGATCAGGCCGACCTCGATCGCTTCCGCAAAGCGGGCCGCAAGGATCTCCTCGACAAAGCCTATTTCAAGCGCAAAAACGGCCTCGTCACGCTCCGCTTCCTCGACAACGGGTGCTGCCGCAACCTGATGAGCGACAACAAGTGCGCGATCTACCCGCTGCGCCCGGACAACTGCTCGGCCTTCGTCGTCGGCAGCGAGGCGTGCCTCGCCGCGCGCGAGGACACGCTCTCGATCCGCGACGGCGCGCCGCCCGAGCCCGACGTCCCCCTCCCCGTCTGAGCCGCAAAAATCCCCGCGTTATCGCTGGTTTTTTCTTTTTTCATTTTCTTTGTCACCCGGGCGCGGGGCCGCCCGTTGGCCGCACGAAGAGGAGAGAGAGCCGCCATGACGCCCAGCCCTGCCCCCGCCTACCGCACCAACTACCGCCCCGCTCGCGATGACGACGCCCCTCGTGGAGGCCGCATGCTCTCCACCGACGGTCGCGCCCTCCCGCTCACCAGCACGTCCCTCGCCGTCGACGCGAGGGGCGGAGTCGCGCGCGTCGTCGTCGAACAACGCTTCGAAAACCCTTACAACGAGCCCCTCTCGGTCACGTACAGCTTGCCGCTCCCCGAGGAGGCGGCGGTGAGCGGCTTCTCGTTCCAGGTCCGCGGTCGCCGCACCGTGGGCCGCGTCGACAAGAAGCAGATCGCGCGCGCGCGCTACGAAGAGGCGCTCGTCCAAGGCCGGAGCGCCGCGCTCTTGGAGCAGGAGCGATCGACGCTCTTCACGCAGCAGGTCGGCAACATCCCGCCGGGCGAGGCGATCGACGTGAGCGTCACGATCGATCAGCGGCTCGCGTGGGTCGCGGATCGAGCGACCCGCGAACGCGGAGTCGCGACCAACGTCGAGAGCGCGAAGGGATCGTGGGAGTGGCGCTTCCCGACGGTGGTCGCCCCGCGCTACGTGGGCGCCGCGGGCCGCGTGCCGGACGCCGCGCGCATCGAGCAGGACGTCGCCGCCGAGGGGCTGCCCGCGCGCGCGACGCTGCGCTGCGCGATCCGCGACGCGCTGAGCGGATCGCCCGAGTCGCCGTCGCATCGGATCGCCTATGGAACAAGGGCATCCGGCGCGATCGTCGAGCTCGCCGAGGGCGCCGCGCTCGATCGCGACGTGGTCGTGCGCTGGCCCGTCGCGAGCGTCGAGGTGGGCGCCTCGCTCGACGTCGTTCGCCACGACGAGGACCACGCGTTCGGCCTCGTCACCATCGTCCCTCCCGCGCCCGATCACGCCGCGCGCCCTGTCGCGCGCGATCTCATCGTGCTGCTCGACACGAGCGGATCCATGGGCGGCGAGCCGCTCGATCAAGCGCGCCGCGTGGTCGCGGCCATCCTCGACACGCTGCGCGACGGCGATCGGATCGAGCTCATCGAGTTCTCGAACGAGGCGCGCAGGTGGCGGCCCGGCCCCGTGGCCGCGACGTACCCGAACCGGCGCGCGGCCATGCAGTGGCTCGCGTCGCTCCAAGCGTCCGGCGGCACCGAGATGCGCACCGGCATCTACGAGGCCATGCGCGCGCTCCGGCAAGGCGCGCAGCGGCAGATCGTGCTCGTGACCGACGGGCAGATCGGCTTCGAGACCGAGGTCATCAAGACGATCGTCGAGCGCTTGCCCGAGGCCTCGCGCCTGCACACCGTCGGCGTCGGCTCGGCCGTCAACCGATCGCTCACGGGCCCCGCCGCGCGCGCAGGCCGCGGGGTCGAGGTGGTGATCGGGCTCGGCGAAGATCCCGAGCGCGCGGCGCGGCGAATCGCCGTGCGCACCGCGGATCCCGTGCTCGTCGATCTCGCGCTCGACGGCGACGCGCTCATCGATCACGCGCCCTCCAAGCTGCCCGATCTCTACGCGGGGTTGCCCGCGCTCATCAGCGTCGCGATCCGGCCCGAAGGCGGCGTGATCGTGGTGCGCGGATCGTCGGCCGACGGCGCGTGGGAGACGCGCCTCGACGTCGCTCCGATGCTCGACGATCGTTCGACCGAGGCGCGCGGAGGCAACGGCGGCCTCGCGACGCTCTTCGGCCGCGAGAAGGTGAACGATCACGAGCTGTCGCTCGCCGCGGGCGGCGATCGGCGCGCGCTCGATCGCGCGATCGAGGAGATCGGGCTGCGCTTTCAGATCGCGACGAGGCTCACGTCGTGGATCGCCGTGTCGCGCGAGGTGACCGTCGATCCCAACGATCCGACGCGCCACGAGCGCATGCCGCACGAGCTGCCGCACGGCATGTCCGCCGAGGGGCTCGGGCTCCGGCCCACCGCCGCGCCTGCGCCGATGCCCGGACGCGCTGCGCCGCGGTCCATGTCGAGCACGAAGGCCAAGAGCGGGACCGTGGTCAGACGGCGCGTTGCTCCGGCCGCGCCCGAAGCAGAGCCCGAAGCAGAGCTCAAGCGCTCGGGGATGGTGCGCGAGGTCGAGCCCATCGAGCTCGGTCGCTCGGGGATCGTGCCCGAAGCCGAAGAGGACGAGGCCTCCCTCGGCATGACCCCAGCGGAGACGCTCAACGCCGCGCTCAGGGGGGCCGGGAGCGCGCCCATGCCGCCCGCGTCGTTCGCCGCGCCGGAGAAGGTAGCGAGCAAGGGGGCCGCCGCGGCGCCTCTCCCGCCGCCTTCGATCGGCGCGCCCGAACCGCCGTCCTCGTTCAGCGCGCCGGAGCCGCTCGGGATGATCTCGCCCGCGGCTCCCATGCCGGCGGCCCCGCAGCAGACGATCAAGGTCGAGCTCGCGGACGACGCGCAAAAACCGGGCTTGTTCGATCGCATCAAGCGCTTCTTCACCGGCGGCGACAAGGCTACTCGTGACGAGCCCGTCATGGCGGCCGTCGCCGAGGGATCGTCGATCCCGTTCGGAGCGCTCGAGCTCGCGGCCACGATCGCGAGCCTCAAGGACGGCGTCGCGCTCGTCGCGATCACGATCAACGATCCCCTCGCGTGGGCGCCTCCGAACGAGGTCGAGGTCAAGCTCGCGGACGGTCAGACGCGCACGGCGAAGGTGCTCGTGGAGCAGTCGACCAAGCCGTGCGACGCGGGGCGCGGCGTGCGCGTGCGGCTCGCGATCGAGGTCGGCGAGGGCGTGAACGAGAGCGACGTCGCGATGATCGTGATGATGCTCGCGGGGCGCCCGGTTATCCTCACGATCGGCGCTTGATGGATCTCGACGTTCACCTCGGGGCGATCGCGCGGGGCGACGCCGCCGCCTTCGGGCGGTGGCTCGCCTCGGCCGAGGCGCCGATCCGCGCGAGCCTGCGATCGTTCGCGACGCGCGTCGACGTCGAGGCGGCGCTGCAAGAAGCGCTGCTGCGCGTGTGGCAGGTGGCGCCTCGCCACACGCCGGACGGCGCGCCCAACAGCCTGCTCCGCCTCGGCGTGCGCATCGCGAAGAACCTCTGCATCGACGAGGTTCGCAGGAGGCAGCCCGCGCTCCTCGACGACGACGCGATGGAGGCCGCGATCGCCGCGCAGGCGCCCTCCCCCGCGGGCCCGGATCCGCTGCTCCGCAAGGTGATCATCGAGTGCCGCGACGCGCTGCCGAACAAGCCGCGCGAGGTGCTCGACGCGCGGCTCGCGTCGGCGGGAAGCGAGCCCGACGAGGCGATCGCGGCGCGGCTCAACATGCGCCCGAACACGTTCCTCCAGAACTTCACGCGCGCGCGGAGGCTCCTCGCGGAGTGCCTCGGCAAGCGCAGGATCGATGTCCCTTCGGAGAGCGCGTCGCCATGACCTCGGATCCCGATCGCGAAACGCTCGTCGAAGCGCTCGCGAGCGCGCACCGCGAGCGCGGCCCGCTCGGCGACGTCCGCCCGCACCGCGCGTTCTTCGACCTCGACGACGAGGGCCGCGCCGAGGCGTTCGAGCTCGCCGAGGAGCTTCGCGCGATCGAGGCCGCGCTCGATCCCGACGGCCTCAGCGCGACCGCGCGCGAGGTGCTCCGGCGCATCCAGCGCCCCAAAGACACCTGACCAAAACCCATCGCTTCACGCCGCGATCCGATCTAAAGGCTGGCCGATCGCGTATGCAGCACTCCTCCCAGCTCATCGATCCCCAAGGCGTGTTCTTGGACGAGGCGGCGGGGGTCTCTTACCGCGTGCTCGGCTTCTTGGGCCGCGGCGGGATGGGCGAGGTCCACGAGGTGGAGCGCGAGGGCACGGGCGAGCGCTTCGCCCTCAAGTGCCTCCAGGCGCATCTCACCGGCGACGCGAAGGCGCAGCGGCGCGCGTCGAGCGAGGCGATGGCGCTGCGCGAGCTCCAACACCCGAACGTGGTGCGCGTGCACGCCGCGGGGGTGCGCGAGGACGGCCTCATCTGGATGGTGATGGATCGCCTCTACGGCTACACGCTGCGCGATCTGCTCGACCTGCTCTCCAAGCTGCCGGTGCCGTGGGCGCTCAAGGTGGCCCGCGACGCGGCGTACGGGCTCTCGGCGGTGCACGCGTTCGCGGTGCACCGCGACATCAAGCCCGAGAACATCCACATCGGCCACGACGCGATCGTCCGCGTGCTCGACCTGGGCGCGGGCAAGTTCCACCACCTCGGCATCACCACGACCGGGACGAGCGCGATCGGCACCGTGCCGTACATGTCGCCGGAGCAGATCGAAGATCCTTCGTCGATCGACGCGCGCAGCGACGTGTTCTCGCTCGGCGTGGTGCTCTTCGAGCTGCTCGCCGGCAAGCACCCGCACGCGCTCAACGGCTTCGACAAAGAGAACGTCTTCTCGATCGTGAGGAGCATCATCACGAGCGAGCCCGCGAGGCTCGGCGAGATCGCCTCGTGGGTCCCCGAGCCCGTGATCGAGGTCGTCGAGCGCGCGATGAAGCGCGATCGATCCCAGCGCTACGACAGCGCCGCGTCCCTCTCGCGCGCGCTCGGCCAAGCGCTCGCGACGCTCGAACGAGCGAGCGGCCCTGCGGCTCCGCTCTCGACGCTCACGAGCGCGCTCGGCCTCTTGGGCCCGTTCTCGGCGCGCGTGCGCGTCAAGAGCGGCGAGCCGATCGACGGCGACGCGTCGACCGCGATGGAGCCCGCGATGCTCGAAGAGCTGCCGAGCGCTGAAGTCCTAAGCTGGGCGACGGCCGAGTGGGTCTTGCAGACCGCGCGGAACAAGCCCTCCACGATGCCCCCTCCCGACGACGATCACGAGACGCTCGTCTGGGATCGCAGGAAGGTGTGACGTGGCCGAAGATCCTCCTGCGCTGGGCCCGATCGACGCGCTCTTCGTCGCCATTCGGAGCTTCTCCGACGAGCTCGACGCCTCGCGACGATGGCTCGCGCGCGCGGAGCAGACCGAGCACGCCGCGTGGCGCGCGTCGTTCCTCCTCGAAGCGCGCGCGTCGATCGAGCGCGCGCCCGACAAGCTCGATCGCGTGCTCGCGAAGCTCTCGGTGTTCGGATCGCCGTCGGCGCTGTTCCCGCCGCTCGATCGCATCGCGCAGAACCTCCCTGCGATGCGCGCGGACGTCGACGCGCAGCGCGCCAAGATCGAGGCCGCGGAGCTCGCGCTCGCCTCGCTGCCGCGCGCGGGCAGCGCGTGACTAGAACGCGCCGTTCACGACCGCGCCGCCCACGTTGGGCCCGAGCATCGGCGCGACGAAGGTGCGGCCGCCCGTCTTGGCATTTTTGGCCACGGGCTTGTTGAAGACGAGCTGCCAGACGAGCCCTCCCGCGACCGCCGCGACGCCGATGCCGACCATCGCGCCGCCCGCGCCGACCTTGGTGCGGCCCGCGTTGCCGAGGTCCGTCGTCGCCTGCGAGCAGCCTTTGCGCGTGGGGCACTCTTTTTCGGCTTGAGAGACGTCGCCGAGCCCGAGCGGGATCAAGATCGCGCCCGTGAGCAGCGCGGCGCCGCCCACGCCGACCACGATCCACGGCGCGAAGCCGAACGGCCTCGGCGCGTCGGGCGGCGCAGAAGAAGCGCTCGCGCTCGGCGGCGGAGGCGGCGCGCTCGCCGTCGAGGTGGGCGGCGCGGTCGGGGGCGCCGTCACCGTGGGCGGCGGCGCGAGCTGCTGCTTCAGGTTCTTGACCTTCTCCTCGATGGTCGGGTCGTTGCCCGCGCGCTTGAGGTACGTCTCGAGCGCGGTCACCGCGGACTGCTTGTCGCCCTTCTTTTCGTGGGCATTCGCGATGTTGAGGAGCACGCCGTGCGCGGTGCAGTCGAACGAGTACGCGTCGTTCCAATAGCGGATCGCGTTCTCGTAGTTGCCGCGGTCATAGAACTGCGACGCGGCCTTGTGCGCCCCTTTGGCGCCCTCGACGTCCGCGGGCGTGGGCTTGCGGTTGCACTCGGGGTAGGGGTTCGGCGCCGGCTGCGCGATGGCCACGCTCACTGCGAGGAGCGCCGCCGCGCCGAAGGCTAACCGCGTCGTGCCGATCTTCGAGAACATGACCAAGGCCGATCCTCACGAGCAATCACAGCATCACAAGAGCCGCGAGGGCGCTCGCCCTCCGTTTGGTTCGGGCCAGGATACCGGCCCTCGGGTGGGCGAGAAAGTATTTCACGTGCGTCGCGAGGGGTAGGCAAAACGTCGGCGAAGGCGTGCGCTCGCCTCGTTCGTCGCGCGTCTTTGCGACTTCACGATACGCTCCGGGTCGATGCCCAAGATCTTGGTCGTGGAGGACGAGCCCGCGATCGCAGAGTCGATCGCGTATTCGCTCCGTCGCGATGGCTTCTTTGTCACGATCACCGCGACGCTGGCGGCGGCCGAGCGCGAGGTGAAGGGCGCGGACCTCGTCGTCCTCGATCTGATGCTCCCGGACGGCAGCGGCTTCGATCTCATCGGCAAGGCCCGGCGCGACGGGCTCAGCGCGGCGATCATCGTGCTGTCGAGCCGCGACGACGAGGCCGACCGCGTCGCCGCGCTCGAGACCGGCGCGGACGACTACGTCACCAAACCCTTCTCCCCGCGCGAGATCGCGGCGCGCGTGCGCGCGGTGCTGCGGCGCGTGGGGCCGAGGAACGCGCCTGTCGCCGCGCACGACGCGCCGCTCCCGCTCGCGGTCGACGAGGCCACGCGCAGGGCCACCGTTCACGGCAAGATCATCGAGCTGACGCGCGTCGAATTCGATCTGCTCGCGTGCCTCCTGGCCGCGCCGGGCCGCGTGTTCACGCGCGCGCAGCTCATCGATCGCGTGTGGGGCGACGGCTTCGCGATCACCGATCGCACCGTGGACTCCCACGTCAAAGGGCTTCGCCGCAAGGTGGCCGAGGCGGGCGGCGCCGCGGGGCTCATCGAGACGGTGCGCGGCGTGGGGTACCGCGTGACGGACAGGCCGGGCGACGACAGCGGAGCAGACGCATGAAATTCCGAGCATCGATGGTGATCGCGCCGATCGTCTTCGCGCTCGCGTCGCCGGCGGAGGCAGAGCCCATCGACGAAGCGACCGCGCTCACGCAGCAGATCCAGCAGATCTCCGACGCGCTCAACACCGCCAACTGCCCGCTCGCGTGCCAGGCGCTCGCGTCGATGCAGCGCGCGACGGAGCGGCTCTGCGCGATCGATCCCGGGCCTCGGTGCGCGGAGGCGAAGACCAAGGTGAAGGCCGCCGAGGACAAAGTCCGCGCGGCGTGCCCAGACTGCGCCGCGGCGCAGCTCAAGCCCGAGGCGCCCGCCGACGCGGGCGTGCACCGCGGACCGCGCAAGGGAGCGGGCAAGAAGGGCGACATCGAGGAGAAGCCCGCGGAGCCTGTTGCTCCGCAGGGGGACATGGCCAAACCGTCGCCTCCACCGCAAGCCGCGGAGCGGGTCGTCGTCAAAGGGGGCGGCTGCGCGGGTTGTGAGGTGGGCGCGGCCGACGAGAGGGGCCTTTGGGGAGCGTCGCTCCTCATGGGCCTTTGGGCGGTGAGCCGGTGGCGTCGCCGCCGCGGAGACCGCTGAGAACCCCTTGAAATTCAGTGCGCGAGCGCCTCATCGATGTTCTGCTGGATGAGCGCCACGTCCCCGTTGTGCTCCAGCGTATTGACGATGATGCGGTCTTTGTCGAGGAACGCGCTGAGCGACGACGTCGGCGAGAACCCCCAGATGGCGAGGCTCGCGCCCGTGGGGTCGTAGAGGGTGATCGTGTCTTTGAAGCCGAAGTTGTCGCGCCAGGTCTTGCAATAATTGGCGTCCGGCGCCGCGCCTTGGCCGTTTTGAATGATGATGTTGACCGAGGCCACGTTTTGAGGAGCGTACTTGTCCGTAATCTGCTCCTGCTCGGAGGAGACCTGTTGGCAGAGCGGGCACCAGCCGAAGGCGCCGAACAAGAACGTCGCGCTGGCGCCGCACAGCGAGGTGAGCGAAACGAGGTTGTCGTCGCAGTCGCGCACGACGATGTCATCGATCTGATCACCGATGTTGAAGCCGACCGCGACGCCTTGAGGCGGTGACTCGCACTGATCGGCTCCCCACGTGGCAGGGCCGGAGCCGCCTTGACCGCCGCCGCCGCCGCCGCCTTGACCGCCTTGGCCGCCGGCTCCTCCGCTGGAGCTGCTCGACGGGCCTGGGCCGATGACCGGCGGGGGACCGCTGCCGCCTCCGGTGACGAGCGGAGGCGGCCGCTCGTCGTTGGGGCTGCAACCGGCGAGGAGGCCCGCGAGGGCGAGGGGGACTGCGAGGGCAAAGGAGGTGCGCACGGTGGCTGCTACGGCGCGCGGGCGCGGTGGTTTCGGAGGAAGGAGCCGTCTCCGGCTCAGCGGGCGACCTTGCCGAACAAAGCGTCCAAGAACAACATGCTCGACAGGTAGAGCTCGGCGTTGGAGCTGTAAAACACGCTCCGGCGTTTGCCATCTTCACCGATGGTGCGATTCGTATTTTGATATCCGAAGCCGAGCCAAACGAGCTTGGCGATGGTGTAGCTCAACGAGATGTCGAAGGTCGTGATGGGCGCCAAGGTCGCTGCCGAAGACGAGGTGGGGACGTTGGTGCAAGGCTCGCCCTGGACACCGACGTTGACACAGCCCCCACCCCAGTTGGACCCGGAGATGCCCGTGTTGACCCCAAACGTGGTTCCGAGCATGAGCTGATCGACGATGGTGAGCCACACCCCAGCTTGGCCAACCAGGTTGTTGGCGCCGCCGGTGCCGGAGAACAGCATGTTGTGCTCGAGGAGCCCCAGGCCGCGCGGCGTCGGGCCGGGATCCGAGATGGGGCCGAGGAGCTCCTCGCCGGCGACGCCGCCGCCGGATCCATGAAAGGCATGGATCCACTGGCCGCCCGCGGAGAGGAAGAGCCCCTTGAGCCAGAGCCCGCGGAGCAGCGGGATCTCGACGCCCGCGCCCACGCCGAGCGACGTGCGCGCGCGCAGCCCGACCGCGCGCGACAGCTCGGAGGCTGGGAACGACGCGCCGAGCCTCGGGCCTACGTACGCGACGACGCCGGAGCGCTGATCGAAGAAGAAGCGATTGTAGCCGACCTCGATCGGCACGTCGTGGATCCAGACCCGCGTGCTCGACGTGGTCACGTCGGACGAGAGCAGCGAGGCTGTCCACGCGAGCTGCGAGCCAACCCAGATCCGATCGTGCGCCGTCTGAAAGACCGACACGCGCGGCCGCAGCGAGAACGACATGGTCACGCGATCGTCGTCTACGCCGATGGTGTCCTTGCCGACGCCGAGCGTGGTGAGCGAAGCCCCCGCGGACCACTCGAAGAAGCTCGTACGAAACCAATTTTTCCAGCCTATCGCCGCCCCCGCAGCGCCGCTGGTAAACGATGGTTCCGTGGGGCGGAGCATGACGATGGGCTCCGCCCGCACAGCCCTGGGCGCGACGCTCGCTGCGAGAGCGAGCGCCACGCCCAGGACTCGAACGCGCTTGGACGTGGACCTTCCCGGGATCACGAAGCCGAGGCTATCCTGAATTTTCTGAGGAACCTATTTCAGCCCATAACACCGATGGGCCAAATAAGCGCATGCCGATACGGCATGTGCGCTCTGGTAAATCCGTGTGGAGCGAAGGAGGCCAGATCGGCGAGGCTCAATGGAGGGCGATGTCGCCGCCACAGACCTTGGGGATACCGAAGCACGAGCCGATGATGCACTGGCTCGCGAGCGAGCAGGGATAACCATCTTGGAGCAGGCACTTGCCCGCGCCGTTGCACGCCTTCGAGGGATCGGAGATGCCGCAATCGGGGCTCGTGTCGACGTCGTACGCAAGGAGGTTGGAGCACGTGCCCACGCTGCCGGCCATGTTGCACGCTTGGCACGTGCCGCCGCACGCGGTGCCGCAGCATACGCCGTCGGTGCAGAAGGTGCTCGAGCACTCGTTGTTGCCGCCGCACGCGGCGCCCGTGTTCTTCTTCGGGAGACACACGCTGCCGCCGCAGTAGTTGCCCGTGGTGCAGTCGGTGTCCGCCGAGCACGTGGTCAAGCACGCTGTCCCGGCGACGTTGCACTCGTAATTGCCACACGAGGTGGTGCCGCCGTCCACGCACGTGCCGATGCCGTTGCAGGTGTCCGCGTTTTGCTGCACGGCCATGCTGCACGACTGCGCCAAGCACACGGTGCCCGAGACGTAGAGCTGGCACGCGCCGGCGCCGTTGCACACCCCGTTGGTGCCGCAGGTCGATTGAGCCTGCGCAGCACACTCGTTGTCGGGGTCGTTTCCAGAGGCGATGTTGGCGCACGCGCCATTGGGGCTGCCGGTCTTGGCGTTGGAGCACGCTTGGCAGGTGCTGTTGCACGCGGTGTTGCAGCAGAATCCATCGACGCAGTTGCCGCTGATGCACTGGCTCCCGAGCGTGCACGCGTTGCCGTCCGACAGCTCACAGGCACCCGCGCCGTTGCAGTCCGCGGCGCCCGAGCACTCGTTGGCAGGATCGGTGTTGGCGGGCACGCTGGCGCATGTGCCTTGGCTCCCCGCCACGTTGCACGCTTGGCAGACTCCGGCGCACGTCGTGTTGCAGCAGAACCCGTCGACGCAGTTGCCGCTGATGCACTGGCTGTTCAACGTGCACGCCGTGCCGTTTCCAACCTCGCACGCGCCCGCGCCGTTGCACTCGCCGCCCGCGCACTCGCCGTCAGGATCGG
>CAYTJL010000122.1:22033-27758 GCA_964437785.1 uncultured Polyangiaceae bacterium | reverse complement strand
CCCAAGATGGCTTTGATCCGCTCCGCGACCTCGGGCGTGATGCCGCCCGGCGACCAGAACTGCACGGCGGGCAGCGGCGCGACGGGCTCCGCGGCGTCGTCGACGAAGCGATAGTGACCCGCGCGGTGCCGCTCGCAAAAGGCGCCGAGCACGTTGAACTCCGAGAAGTGCGCGTGCCCTTGGACGATCTGCGCCAAAGGCACGTGCTCCTTGTGCTCCAAATAAGCGCGCAACGCGGCGAGGTCGTCCCGCCGGTACATGAGCGGCAACCGGCGCATGTACTCGTGGGTGACGGGATCGCCCACGAGGCGCGCGGCCGTCATGTGCCAGCGCTTGGCCTCGCCCACGCGATCATAAGGGGTCTTGACGATGATGGGACGGCCCTTATCCATCATCTGCGCGGGCGAGAACGGCGCGGTCAGCACGCAATCGGAGTCGATGAAGGTGATGAACCGCGCGCTCGTGAGCTGATCGGCGTTGAGCTTGGTGAGCTGCTGCGCGAGATACCCGGGCACGACCCCATCATCGACGAGCACCACCCGCTCCCGCGTGAGCGCCATCCCGCGGATCGTGGGCTCCGCCGTGCGCGGCGCCGCGACCACGATCTCGTCATAGCCTGTCACGAAGCGCGCGACGCTCCGCAAGAGATGAACGAGCCAAGGTAAATCACCCTCGTACGTGCGGATGAAGAGCGCGTGCTCGAGGGGCCCGCGCGCGCCGTGAACGAGCGATCGTGCAGCGGTCATGAAGCTCCTCTTGGCGTCGTCCGAGAACCCGGGAGGGAGCTTTGACGAGAGCCACCCGACGCCTTGCCCGGCCGGAAACGCCCATGCGTTGTTACCGTGCCTCATGTAGACGAACACGCCCTTGTTAGCGAGCTTGACGAGGCGCTGGCCGCGCTGCTGCGCCTCGCACAGGAACGCCGCGTCCTCGGCGAGGCTCCTGTCGGGGTAGCGCGCGCCCGCCAAATAGACGGCCCGCCGGAACATCAACGTGCCTCCGTGGACGTCGCCCACGAACATGCGATTGTGGAGATCGGCCCGCGCGGACCACACGCGACCGGCGCTCAAATCGAAGAGCGCCCCCATCTGGAGGCCGGTCATCTCTCCTTTGCCGGCCAAGATGGGGCCGGCTTGATAACGGAGCCTGTCGGGAGAGTACCAGTCGTCGTCGTCCCAATGCGTGATGAGCGCGCCTTTGGCCTCGGCGCACGCGATGTTGCGCTTTTGGCCGATCGACGCTTGGCCCATGACGCGCAGATACCGCACGTTCGGCGCGCGCGCCGCCAAATCGCCGATGGGATCGAGCCCGTCATCCACGACGATGAGCTCTTTGTTCGGGTACGTCTGGCTCTGGAACGCGTCGAGCGCGAGCGGGATGAACGGCCTCCTGTCGCGCGTCGGCATGATGCACGAGATGAGCGGCTCCTCGCGCACCGTGACGCGCTCCCTCTGCACCTTGGGCAAAGAGCCTTTGACGGCCACCACGATGGCGCGGACCTGCGCGAGATCGGCGCCCATGAGCGCGTGGACCTCGCGCGCCGGCGTCGCGCGATAAGGCGTCGCGCGGACGTCTTTGGGGCTCGTGTTGCCGCTGTGGATCATGCACACACAAAGGTCTTTGTCGCGCAGGTTGCGGAGGCTCTTGCCGCGGAGGGACGCGACGAACATCACGTCCTCACCGATCTGCACCTCGGGGAATTTGACGCGCTCCCAATACGATCGCCGGTAGACCTGCGTCGCGCCGTGGACCCACGGCGTGCCCTCGCGCGAGGCGTAGCGGTACGCGCGGTCCGACAACGGATCGTAGAAGAGCACCCTGCTTTGGCCGCAGACCTGGGCCCCGCCCCGATAGAGCTCGAGGATCTGCGTTCGGAGCCGATCGCTCCGATACCAATCGTCGTCGTCCCAATGCGCGATGACCTCGCCCCTCGCCTCGGCGCACGCGACGTTGCGCTTGGCTCCGGTGTTGAGCCAACGCGTGAGACGCACGTAACGAATGCGCGGATCCGAAGGGACGCAGTCCGCGATCGGGTCGGTGCCGTCGTCGACGATCACGAGCTCTTTGTTCGGGTAATCCTGCCTCAAAAACCCTTGGATCGCCTGCGGGACGAAGGCCCTCCGGTTGGACGTCGGCATGATGCAGCTCACGAGCGGGAGCGCGCCCGAGGGCTCCTTGATCACGACGGGCTGCGGCGCGGGGATCGGCGGAGGGGCCGGCGGCGGCGGCAAGACGATCGGAGGCAAGACGAGCGGCGGCGGCGCCTCCACCGTGTGCGTGAGCGCGGGCAGAGGCTTGATCGCAGGCGCGCGCGAGGCGACACGCGTCACGTTCCCGGAGCGGCGATCCCGCGTGAGGTGTTTGTGGGTGAGCACGGCCTCTCCTTTTTCGTATCCCGAGCGGTGCCGCGCAAGAAGACAAAACGACGGAGAAGCGCTATCGTCGGACCATGCTTTACGCGCACCGCACCACCTTCTCATTCGTCTTCTTCTCGCTCGCCACGGCCGCCATCGCGGCCGCGGCGTGCGGCGGCGGGGGCAACACCACGGGATCGGGCGCGTCGGGCGCGTCGACCTCGGGCTCGGGCGGCGCGTCGAGCGCCGTGTCGTCGTCGAGCGGCATGGGCGGGACGGGCGGCACCCTGTTTGGGACCGGCGGCATGTTCGGCGGCCCGTACAAAGACTTTCCTTCAACACCCATCGTCGACATGTCCGCTCCCATGGACGCGCCCGGCCTCTTCGGCCCGCCCGACATGGGCAATCCGAGCGGCGGCCCGTGCCTCGCCGAGCCCGAGCCGAACGCCCTCTTCCCGAGCAACTGGCTCCGCCCGCGCTTCCGCGTAATCCCGCCCGGCGGCCAAAACCTCTTCGAGATCCGCCTCCACTCCGAGAGCCAGGTCAACGACCTCGTCGTTTATACCGCCTCGACGAGCTGGACCATGCCCAAAGACCTCTGGACGGCCATCACCTCGCACTCCGTCGATTCACCGTTCACGGTCACCGTGCGGAGCGCCTCGTTCAACGGCACCACGCTCGACGGGCCGCCTTCGCTCGGCGCGGGCGGGTCGTTCACCATCGCACCGGCCGAGGCGTCGGGCGCGATCGTGTATTGGACGACCTCCAACGGATCTTCGCTCAAGGGCTTTCAAGTCGGGGACGAGGCCGTGGCCTCGACCCTCATCCCCTCTCAAGTGCAGATGCCCACGGTGGGGAGCGCGTCGGTCACGTGCATCGGCTGTCACACGTCCACGCCCGACGGCAAATTCGTAGGCTTCGTGGCGCAGGGCCCGTGGGGGAACGTCGTCGCGTCCATCGAGCCCATGACCGTCGGACAACAACCCATGTTCGTGGGCCAAGGCGCGCTCCAGACGCTCGGCCAGTTCGGCGAGCTCGGCATCCAAGCTTATTCCAAAGCGCATTGGAAGGCGGGTGATCGCATCATGGTGACGCCCTTCGACGCCTATCAAAACGCCAAGCTCGCGTGGATCGACCTCGAAGCGCAGGCCTTCGGCGAGGGCACCTCCTATGGCTTCTTCCAAAGGAACGGCGACCCGCGCGGCGTCGGCTCGCCCGCGTGGAGCCACGACGGCGCGACCCTGCTCTACGTGTCGACGGACGCGGAGTTCACGGGCCGGCTCGACAACGGCTACGCCGACCTCTACACCGTGCCTTACAACAACAAGCAAGGTGGCAACGCCTCGCCCGTCCCCGGCGCCTCGGACCCCAACCTCGAAGAGTATTATCCCTCGTATTCGCCCGACGATCAGATGATCGTCTTCAACCGCATCCCGAGCAACACCAACATGTACAACGCGTCCGCCGCCGAGGTCTTCGTCATCCCGGCGCAGGGCGGCACGGCGACGCGGCTCGCCGCAAACGACCCTCCCGCGTGCATGAACAAGCCGAGCCCCGGCATCACCAACAGCTGGCCCAAGTGGGCCCCCGAGCAGACGACGATCGGCGCCAAGCGGTATTATTGGCTCGTGTTCTCGTCGGTCCGCTCCACGCCCAATCCGCAGCTCTACATGACAGGGGTCGTGGTCGAGGGGAGCAACGTGTCGAGCTACGGCGCCGTGTATCTGTGGAACCAGCCCTCGAACGAGAGCAACCACACCCCCGCGTGGGACGTCTTCAAGATCCCGAGCGTGCCGCCGCAATGAGCGTCGAGCTGAGCGAATGCACATGAGACCTGTCCAAACGACGTTCGCGCTCCTCTCCCTCGCGCTGATGGTGCCCGCGTGCAACCTGATCTTCGGGATTCACGAGGGCACCCCGCGAGGGTCCGGCGGGAGCGGTGGTAACGGCGGCAGCGGCGGGGGGCCGCCGCCGTGCACCAACGACGAGCCCGCGCTCCGCTGGGCCAAAGCGTCAGCGAGCGACGCTTACATCGCGGCGTGGGCCGTCGCGTTCGCGCCATCGGGCGATGTGGTGACCGCGGGCGTGTTCGGGATGAATTCCTTCGTCCTCGGCGACACCATGGTGCCCAACACCACCGGAGGCACGGATATCTTCTTTGCCAAGCTCAATGGATCCACCGGAGTGCCGGTGTGGGCGCGCGCGTATGCGGCGCTCGGAGATCAAGAGATCAGCGACATCGCGGTGGACGCGGTCTCGGGCGACATCGTGATCGGCGGCAGGTTCCAAGGCGCGCTCACGTTCGACGGCGGGACCACGGTCCACAACGAGGTCGGCGCCTTCGACGCGTTCATCGCTCGCTTCGACAAAGACGGGAACTACAAATGGAGCAAAGCGTGGGGCAACGACTCTTCGCAGACCGTCTCGACCCTCGCGTTCGACAAACAAGGCGCGCTCTTCATGGCGATGATCGGCGGCGGGGAGATCATCTTCGATGACGGCGTGCGCGGGCTCGCCGGCGACACCAACACCTTCTTGGCCAAGCTCGACGCGGGGGGCCTCGTCACGTGGAGCCGTTATTACCCTACGGGGTACGTCAACGATGGTCGCGCGTCCATCGCCGTCGGCCCTTCGGGGGAGGTCGTCCTCGCGGGAGAGACGTTGAGCGCGGCCAACTTGAGCACGCCGGATCCGTATCATGGCGGCGTCGACGTCTTCGTGGCGAGCTTCGACGGCGACGGCGCCCACCGCTTCAGCCGCATCTTCGGCGCGGGCGCGCCGATGCCGGATCAAGACGGCGATCAGCGCCTCCGGGCCGTGGCGGTCAGCCCGAACGGAGATATCGTGATCACGGGGTCGTTCCAAAACGCGCTCGATTTCGACGGGACGGTGCTCGTCAACAATGTCTCGGGCGACGCGGGAGATCTGTATTTGGCCAAGCTCTCGGGGTCGACCGGAGAGCTGATGTGGGCCCAGCGCTTCTACGAAAACGGCCTCGAAGAGGGCCGCTCGGTCGGGATCGACGCGGCGGGCGCCATCACGGTGGCAGGGGTCTTCATCGACGGCCCCACCTCGGTGGGCATCGACCTTGGGAGCTGCACCAACCTGCCGCCGCCCGGCCCCGAGAACGGCACGGATTATCACGAGGACCTCTTCCTCGCGCGGTACACGGCCAATGGACAGCACATCTTCAGCAAGCGTATCGGGGACATCTACATTCAGGAGGGGAGGGCCGCGGTGAGATCGAGCGGCGAGGTCGCCGTCGCCGGCGATTTCTTCTTCTTCCTCAGCTTGGACAACACGCCGAAGGGTCAGCTCACCGACGACGGGCAAGAGATGTTCGTCGCGGTCTTCGAGCCGTGAGGGAGGAG
>CAYTJL010000122.1:9052-21933 GCA_964437785.1 uncultured Polyangiaceae bacterium | reverse complement strand
GCGGATGACGTCAGTCGCCCTGCGTCGCGCCGATGAGGCCGCCGCGGAGCTTGTAGTTGGGAGAGGACGCGGAGCCGTCGACGCCGGGCGACGCGCCGAGGCTGAAGACACCCGTGTAGTTGGGGGAGTCCGCGACCACGCCGCCCGAGACGAGCGCTGATCCGTTATGGCCGCCGCAGGCCCCATAACGACCAGGCCTGATGTTGGGGTTATTGTCGTCGCAGTCGGTCCGCGTGTCGAACCCGTCACCGTCGTTGTCCGGGTAATAACAGACGCGGAGCTGTGGCCTGCTGCCCGCCGCTTCGCTGGAGAAAATCGCGCTGAAGCTCGATGACTCCAGGTAGAAACCTTGGTTATTGGCGCCGTTCACCCACGCTTGCACCGTGGAGAGCACGTTGACGTTGTTGAACCCGACAGCGGCGTTGTACGTCGCCTCGACGGTGGGCGAGAACCCGTTGCCGAAGCTCTGGTACGTGACCGTGGCTTCGCTCCACGCGCTCGTCACGCGGTGGAGCCGGACGACTCCCCCGCTCCCTTGCCAGGTGCGGACTTGGAGCGTGGCGCTCGCGAGCGCCGCGTTGGCGGGCACGGCGCCGAGGTCGAACCGAAGGAGCGTTTGCGAGCTCGGCCCGATGGAGAGCTGCGTTGAGGTCCCGAAGTTGCCCGCCGGGAGCCCTTGATGAAGGTACGTGTCCGCCACCGTCCCGGAGGGGCGCGTGATGGTGACACACGTGACCTCGCCGAGCGCCTGTTCGACGCTCGCCGTCTCTTCGCCGCCCTCCGACCCTTCGGCGCAGCCCGCCATCATGAGCGCGGCAACGCCGAGGATCGCCGAGGCGACGAGCCGTGAGCGCACATCACATGTCGGCGACATAGTCCATCGAGAATCCATAGAGGTACATGTTGCCGGCGTTCGGATCGAACGCCGAGAGCCCATTGCGACCGATGGAGAGGATGATCACGTCCCCAGGCGCGAACGTCGCGGGCACGGAGCCCGAAGCATACGTGTCGCCGTTCTCCGGCATGGTCTGCGCGACGATCTGGCCTTGCGCCGGGTTGAGGGAGTCCATCGCGTTCGCGTCCGCGCCCGAGCCTTGCCGGAAGTTATAGACGAATCCCACGGTCGATCCGGGGTTCGTGATGTCGGTGATGCGCGACATCGCGACGTCCACGTCGACCTGCCTGCCCGCGTTCCCCTCGTCCGTTCCCCAATACACGGTGATCTTGGGCGCGCTCTGCCCAGCCACGTAGTCCGACGGGATCACGAACGTCGCCGTCGCCACGTTGGAGGAGTCGTTGGGGAGGATCACCGCCTGCGCCCTACGGCGGAAGGGGTTGCCATTGAAGTTGACGGTCCCGCCGTTGTTGTTCGACACCGCGAACGATCCACCCGAGACCACCAATTTCCGCGAGCGGTTCGCGAACGAAGCGTGGGTGAGGGCGTTCGGAGCGATGGATACGTCGGTGATCCCCGTCACGCGCGCCGCGCCGTCGATGAGGAGCGTCGTCGCAGGGTCGTTGATCTTGGTGACGATAGCGTTGCCGTCGTCGGGGGAGCCCGCGGGGCCGGTCGGGCCGATGGGCCCTTGCGCGCCGGTGGGGCCTTGCGGGCCGATGGGCCCTTGAACGCCTTGAGGACCGATGTCGCCCTGCGGGCCTTGGAGGCCTTGCGCGCCTGTCGGGCCGATGGGGCCTTGAGGCCCGGCAGGACCTTGCGCGCCCGTTGGACCGATGGGGCCTTGCGGGCCGGCAGGCCCTTGTGCGCCCGTTGGACCGACGAGCCCGCTCGAAGGCCCGACCCACGCGCCGTTGTTGTCGATCACCAAGGTGCCATTGACGGTCACGCTCGCAGGGTGGATGTCGCCGACAGCGTCGTTCGCGACGAGCGCGTAAGGCACGCTCGCCACGTCTTGCCGCGGCGTCATCTCGGGATCGGCCCCGACCTTGATGCCGACGTAACGCGGTGACCCGTCCCAAAGGCTGCTCGGGAACGGCGTGACGGAGCCGAGCTGCACCGAGAAATACCCATCGTCCGCGGCGACGGTGTGCGTCTCCGACCAGAGCGGCGCGCCCCCGGAGCCGCTCGCATAGACGGAGAACACCACCACCACCGAGGCGTTGAGCGGCACCCCTTGGCCGTCGAACAGCCTCCCTTGCTCCGTCAGCTCGGGAGGCGCCCCCGCCCACGCGCTCCCGACGAGCGCTGCATGAACAGCGAACAACGCCGCCAACATTCGAGGAAACCCGCGCTTCATCAGGACTCTCCCAGGATTGAGGGCGCACCGCGCCGCCCGGCTCTCTTTGGTGGATGGCTTACGAGGTTACGACGCCCCGAAAGGCCATGATGGCTGCAAACCGTACAGCGCATCAATCGTGAAGGATCGCGCCGAGAAGGTCCCTCTGTCAAGCGCGATAACCACGACACTTCGCGTCAAACATGCTTTTATTCGTGCGACAGGCGCGTCGCAGTGCGGTTTACCCGTCGCACCAACAAGGCTTCTTGGTGCGACGGGCATGTCGCAGGTCGCAGTTGGGATGGCCTTTCAGGCCGCGATTTTGTCGTGATTCTTCGCGAGCGCTCTATCGATCGTGCTGACGAGAAGCCCGAAGACAGCGCGCGTGGATTGCTGGTCCAACGGACCAAGGTTGGCCGTGAAGACCCCTCGCAGTCGCCCCTTGGGCAGTTGCACATCGATAAGCAATGGCTCGGACACGAACATGCCGAGGGTCCTCTCCCATTCGCGGAGAGCACCAACGACGATCGAGCGGTCGTAACCATCGTCTTCGAGCACGACGTCGAGGGTAGCTTGGATCCTATTGTTGCCGGGACGAAGCTCGTCATAGCGCACCGCCCCCACCCGCGTTCCAGGCTCCCGCATGATCTCCTTCAGATCGCCCCCATGAGGCAACCCACCCGGGTGCTTGTACACCACGACGTTGACTCCTTCGCTTCCGTCCTTGGGAGCACGCAGCCACATGGCGACGATGTACATGCTCAGGCCTCCTTTCTCTCGGTGGTAGTGCCGCGGAACGGATCACCAATCTGCGGCAGAATCCCACAGATCCGGAGAAAATAGGTTTCGGGGCGCTCATGGGCAATGAGCCAAGGTGCACGCGGGGCACCGCTGGGCTCTTCGGGGTCTACGCAGCTCAAGAATCCGCGGGGTGTCTGCGTGAAAAACGATGCTGCATAACGCGCGTCGCCCTCATTGAAGCGCGCCACGACCGCGATCCCGGCGCAGACCTCATCGCCCGCTCGGCCGGTCGTAGCCGTGCAGTAAAGATCTCGCACACGATCCGTCACGAAGCGCTTGAGCTTTTGTTCGAATGAAGGCTCGATATCGTCGTTAAGGCCCGCATCGTGCGCGTTGACCATACCCCACAACGAGGGGAGCGGCTCGCGATCCTTCAGCTCCAGCGATTCGATGGCCCTCCGCTTGAGCCGTTCTCCCGCCGACAAGGCGAGGACCGTCGACGGGTTAGAGAGCCCGCGAACGGCGAAGAAGCCAGTAAGGATGTGGAGGAAATCCGCCAAAGCAGAGGTCTCTTTGTTCTCTTCGTAGTCGAAGAAGTGAACCTTATTCGAGGTATATTCATAGGTCGCGAGGTATCCCGCCGCTACGCAGTAAACGACGTGGGGCACGCTCCGGCTCGTGAGCGTTTCACTCTTACATTGGTCGTACGCTGCTTTGACTGCGGACTTCTCCTTACGATCTTTGCTCCGAAGCAACACGACCGCACGAAACGCATCTGGAGCGTGCTCGACGAGGCGAGCAATATGAGGGAGCGCGCCGGACTTGGTTCCCTGATCACGCAACGCCGATTCACCATCCTCGCGGTCTTTGACCTCTACAAAACCCAGCACGTCCTGCTCGGCCAGCACCCCGATGTCGTTCATGCTGTAGAACGGACATGAATGAGATGCATCATAAAGGATGACGTCTGTCTGGGGGGAAAAGCCATCCTTGTCCGTCCCATCGATCAGGCTTCCATCCGCCTTACACATGAACCCGGAGGTAACCCCGAAGCTCGACGGCAACACGGCCCTGAGCACGTCTCGCACCCCGGTCTCCGCAGCTAACCCGAGCGTTGGATTCTGGTCCTTCCCCTCCAGAAATTGGCGCATGACCTCTGCATGCGATTGGAGTTTTTGTACGAGCGACATCAGGTACATCCGGCGCGGATCGGGTCTCTTCGCTCCGGCGACGGCCTGCTTTGTGTTTTCGTTGGAAGGAGACGCGTGGGGTTGGAGCTCGGTCACCACCGAACCATCGCAGAAATGACCAAAAACTGCAAGCGCTTACGCTCGAAGCTCGCCTCTGGTATTCTACTTGGGAGAGATACGAATCGTGTCCGCCGCGGTGCGCCCAAAGACCTCAGGCGTGTACATCTCTTCTGCTTTGGTGGGAGGCACGATGAACGTGCCGAGCGTGGTCGCGCGCGCGAGATACCGATACCGGAACATCCCAGCGCCCATGTGATCGACGAAGAAGAGCACGCGATCGTCGCGCACCTCGCGCAAAAACGCGCTCGATCGGTGCGCGCGCCCCGCGGCGACCGCGTCTTGATCGTCGTCCTCGTCGTCGCCCTGGTCCTCCGCGGAGTCTACGTCGAGCGACGCGCCCGTGGTCGCGAGCTTGGTGTCGACCGCCTCGAAGCCCGCGGGCAAAGGATCGTCAATCACCACGTACGACCGCGGAGAGGGCGTGACGACGAGCACCTCGACGAGCACCAAATCGCCGCCGCGGAAGGCCCGCGCGCTCGCTTCAGGAGCTTGCTTGAGCGCCTTCTTGAGCTCCTCGGCGCGCACCGTGCGCATGGTCTTCTTGACGAAGATGCCGCGCTCCAAGCCGGTCTTGGGCAAAGCCTTCTTGGCATAACGGAGGCGGGCCTCGTAAAAGAGCCTGCCCGTGCCGTCCATCTCGACCGCCACCGCGGCTTGCCCCGCCGCGAGCACCTCGGACGCAGGCACGATCGCGCGCGGCTGCGCGAAGCTCCTCCCCTTGAAGGTCGCGCTCAAGAGCTCGTGATCGCCCACGAACGCGTGCGCGACGAAGTCCGGGACCGCCGCCTCCTGCGCGCGCCGATAATCATCGAGCGCGAGGAGCGCCCACGCCGTCTCCTGCGTGCTCCGCCACGCGCCGCCTTTACGATCCTTGAGGAGCCCTTTGGCGAGACGCGCGCCGAGCATGTGAGAGGGCTTGACCGCGAGGAGCGCCCGCAGCGCCAGCGCCGACGTCCGAACGTCGGAGTCCATCAGCACCGCATAGCGATTGCCATGGTTCGAGACCGCCCGCGCCTCGTCCGCGTCGACCCGCAATTGGCCCTCGACCTCGGAGAAGAGCTTCTCCACGAGCGACGGATCGCTCTTGCCGATCGCCATCGCGTGGAGGAGCTGCGCCTTGCCGAAGAGCGGGATTTTATCGCGCTTCTCGAAGACGTCGCTCGCGCGGCCCGCGTCGGGCGAGCCGACCTCCGCGAGCACGTCGAGGACAAAGGGCATCGACGCGAGCGCGACCGGCTCGTCGACCAGCTTCATGTGCGAGCGCAGGTATTTGGTCGCGCTCTCCATCGCATGATCCGGCACCTCGGCGCCGTGCTTCTTGGCCACGTGAAGGCCCCAGAGCGCATACGCGGTGACGAACGGGCTCGCGTCGGGCGACTCGGCCCAAAGGCCAAAGCCACCATCCCCGCGCTGGTGCGAGAGGATCGTCGCGATGGTCTTGGGGATCGCGCGATCGACGTCGGCAGGCAGCTTGACCTTGTAGTCGTTCGCCAAGTCGCGCAGCGGCAAGAGGGGCACCAAACGGCTCGTGAGCTGCTCGGTGCACCCATAAGGATACTCGATGAGCTGCTCCATCCCGCCCGCGAGGCCCACGAGCGCGGTCGACGCCATCGACACCTCCAAACCACCCACGTCATCGCGCATCGACGAGAGGTCACCGAGCTTGTCGGCCGCGGCTTTGGTCGTGTCCCCATAAAGGGCCACGGCCTCCAGCACGGCGGGCACCTTGACGTCGCGCACGACCTCCACCGTATCTTCGTGCCCAGCCCCCTTGGCGGTGAAGCGCAGCTTGGCCTTGCCGACCTTGGGCGCGTCCATGACGAACCGCACCTCGGTCGAGTTGGTGTCTCCCAAGGTGACCGTGCGCTTGCTGTCGCCTTTGATCTCGAGCCCCTCGGCCGCGACGCTCACCTCTACAGAGGGCTTTTGAAGGCCCTTGACCGTGACGATGACGCCGGCGTCGATCTGGTCGCCCGCGCGGATGAACCGCGGGAGCGCGGGCCGCGCCATGAGCGGGCGGCTCGTCACCAAACGATCTTCGGCGAACCCGAAGCGATCGTCCTCGGCCGCGACCACGGCCATGACACGATAGGTGGTGAGCCCGTCCGGGAGCTTGAAGGACGCCTTGGCGTGGCCCGAAGCGTCGGTGAGGAGAGAGGGGTTGTAATACGCGCTCGCCCTGAAATCCCGGCGGATCGAGCCGCCGCCGCCGTCGCCGCCCTCGAGCCCTTTGTCGAGCCCGAGCGCGCCGAGCGGGTTCGTGATCTGCGCGAGCACCTCGCGCGCCTCGATGGTCGCGACCTTGAGCGGCCGAGGCGCGCCGAAGACGGGGATGGGATCCGGCGTCTTGTACCCGATGAGCGACAGCACGCCTTCGTCCACCGCATAGAGCGTGATCTCGGCGCGCGCGGGCTTGCCCAACTTGTCTTTGACGTCGAGATCAATCTCCACGTTGTCGCCCGGGCGGAGCTCGTTCTTGCTCGCCTTGAGCGTGACCGCGAGCCTTCGCGCTTCGGGGTTGATCGAGAGCTGCGTATAGCCCGCGCGGAAGCTCGGCGCGCCCACGTCGGCCGCGCCGGGCTTCGCAGGCGCAGGTTTGCTGCGCGGCCGAACGAGCAAGACAGAGACAAAGGCGTTGGGCCGGAGGTCCTCGGTGATGGGGACTTGAATCGTGGGCGTCGGGCCCGCGAGCGTGATCTTGTGACGTGTATAAACGCCCGACCGCTCGACCGTGACGAGCGCCTCGGCCGACTTGAAGGGTGATTTGACGAGGATCCGCGCGGTGTCGCCGACCTCGTAGCTCTTTTTATTGGGCACGAGCTCGAGCTCGGTCTTGTCGTTGTCTCCCCAGCTCACCTCGCCCGTGTCGCCCGTCGCGTAAACCCCGCTCGACGCGCCGACGGGGTTCCCGCGCTTGTCTTTGGCGCTCGCGCGGACGATGTAATACCCCACCGAGGGCACGCGCAGCTCGCACGATCCGGGCTTGTCGGCCGAGGTGACCTGACACGACCCCACGGTCTGATCCTCGATGTTGCTCACCGTGCGAAAGCCCCCGCCCACCTGCTGCCGCGCCACCGTCCATCGGCGTTGGATGAGCTCGACCGCGATCGCGACGCCCGCGACGCGCGCGCCTTTGGGCTCGACGGCGAGGACCTCGGGCTTGAGCGTGTCACCCCCTTTGACGAACAGATCGGAGCCGCCCTTGAGGCCGATGTAAAACTCGCCCGGATGGACGATGGCCGTCGTGCTGCTGGAGATGGCTTGTCGCGAGAGATCGGTGACGCGCGCCTCGCACGTGATGGACTCGGCCCCTCGCTGCGCGGGCATGGAGAGCGCCGTGCCCGCGACCGCGAGGCCCTTGTCGTCGAGCTTGGTCTCGGCGTTGTGGACGTCGTGCCCGCGCTCGCTCGCCTCGGGCTTGCCGGACCAATACGTGAGGTCGGAGCTGCCGAAGCCCTCGGGCAACGGCGGCGAGAACCACGTCTCGGTCCGCGAGACGTTGAACCACGCCTCGGCGCCGGCCATCGGCGCTCCAAACAAGTAATCGCCGCGCGCCGACCAAGAGGCCTTGTCGCCGCGGACGTACGTGGGTTTGTCGCTCTCGACCGAGACCTTGAATTCGGCGGCGCGGTACTCGGCGACCTCGAAATCGCCGGTCGCGTCCGCGTAGCCGCGCGGGCTCCCCGGCACGCTCACTTGGATTGAATAGGTGCCGAGCCTGCCCGTGTCAGGCACCTTGACGTCGGCGCTCACCGTGCCGAACGCGCCGAGCGTGTGGCTCTGTTTGGAGATGGCCTCGCCGTCGGGGCCGGCGATGGTGACCTCGACGGGCTTGCCCGAGGGCGTCGCCGTGCCGCGGGGAGCCTCCTCGCGGAAGATGACCTTGATGTGCGCTGTGTCGCCGGGCCGGTAAATCCCGCGATCCGTGAACACGAGGCCGATCGGGCGGTCGGGCCCGAGGTCGTGGGAGGCGCCGATACGATATCCGCTCAACGTGTCGGACACGGGCCGATAGGTCCAGTCATCGCCGCTCCGAACGAAGATGACGCCGTGCTCGGGCCCGTCGCTCACCGGCTTGAACGCGCCCTCGGGGATCTCGGCGAAGCCGCTCGCGTCGGTCTTGAACGAAGGCGCGCTCTGCTGTCCGGGCCGCATCACGCGCACCTCGGCGCCCGCGACGGGCGTCGCCGTGCCGAGCTTGGTCACCCACACGAGCGAGCCGCGCGGAGAGACCTTGGCGCTGATGGCGAGATCGGTGAACTGCATGATGGCAGCTTTGTTGACGGTGCGCGCCCAGCGGGTGCCGGGCCTGTCCGTGAACGAGACGCCGATCGCGAGCGGGCCCTTCTTGTCTTTGCCGAGGACGACATCGGGCTTGATGAGGTGATTGACGGGCTTGTTGGCCGCGCCGCCCGGCTTCACGTGATCGACCTTGGCGCCCGAAAACGCGCCGATCTCGGCCGCGGTGGGCGCGCGGTGGTTGCCTTCGAGCTTGAGCACCAAGGCCTCGTCGAGCGGCGCCGTGGCGACCTGCATCTCGCGGACGTTGACGGTCGCGATCGGGATAGGCCGCTTGGCGGGCGCCTCGAACAAGCTGCCCGTGAGGCTGATCTCGACTTGAGGCCAATAATCGTCGAACGCGACCGGCTTGCGGAACGCCTTCTTGAGCCCTTGCCCAAAGACGTCGCGGAGGCCGCCGTTGTTGATCGAGACGTGATAAACGCGCCCGGGCGCGAAGCGCGCGCCGATGTAGAGGCGGCTCGTGCGGCTGTCGTCGTCGAGCCAGCTCGGCCAGCGCACCTTGACCGGCGGATCGATCTTGAAGGCCGCTTTGAGGTCCTTCATGGGGACGGGGTTGGTGAGCGCGATCGAGACGCCGCCGTCGGTCGAGCATTTGCCGTTCGGCGTGTCACGGGAGCAATCGACGCCGAGCACCTCGAGCGGGCCGTAGGTGCGAAAGTCGAACGACGTGAGCGCGCCCGACGGGAGCGGCCCCTCCGTGCCGTGGAGATCGTCGGCCGCCGTTACGTGAACTTGGCTGTCGAGCGGGAGCGGGGTCTTGGGGACGATCTCGGCGAGGGCCTGGTTCTGCGGGTCTTTTCGCTTGATCTCGAAGGCGACGGGCGCCGCCTTGTCGCCCGCGCTGAGCGTGACGGCGCGCGCGATCTCTTGATCGCTCACAGGCTGGTTGAAGCGCAGCGTGAAGCGCGACGCGGGCGTGAGATCGTTGCGGTTGCCGGGGTCGGCGTCCACGTATTCGAGCTTGGGGCGCGCGGTCGAGAAGCGGACCACATACCCTTTGTCCATCACCGCTCCGTCGAGCGCGCGCGTGCCGGCGGGCACCTCGACCGTGATCTCGGTCGCGTGCGGGAGCGCGGTCTCGGGCACGAACACCACGCCGGAGGTGCCGACCCAGCCCCACCGCCCGCGCACAGGAGGCTTGATGGAGATGGGCGGCGTGCTCTCCTCGCCGGCGAGCTCGAGCGGGCGCATGGGCCTGTTCCACACGATGGAGATCTCGCTCGGATCGACCGTTTGACCGCGGGGCGAGGCGAACGCGACGCCGAACGGGCCCTCGGGCTTTTGGAGCGCCGCCTCACCCTCGCCGGGCGAGAGCGTACCGCGCGGATCGACGTTGGGCGGGCGCGCGCCGGAGAGGCACGCCATGCCGAAGCAGAGGACGGTGAGGACCAAGGGGGCGAGGCGCCTTGTGGTGAGGTTCACGAGATGCCTTTTCGGAGAGTCGGGGCGCGGAGGCAAGCCTCTTTTGAATGTGCATGAGCGAATTTTACGATCTCATGCGATATTCGAGCGAAAAAAAGATCGCGCGCCGGCAAGAGCCCTGTTGACGCAGCGGCACGCCGCGCGCACCGAGCGAAGATGCCTTCGAACCTCCGCTCCGTCCTCACGCTCTCCATCTCCTCTCTTGCTCTCCTCGCCGCCGGCTGCGCGGTCGAAGGCGCGCCCGACACCACGGTGGGCCACGCCGAACAACCGATCATCGGCGGGGTGCCGGACACGTTCCGCGCCTACACGGTCGGCGTCGGCGACAACCAAGGTGCCTTCTGCACGGGTGTCTTGATCTCGAAGCGGGTCGTCCTCACCGCCGGGCACTGCTTCGGCGGCATCTCGCGCATCTTCATCGGCCCCGATCTGACGCAAAACCCAATGGTCGTGACGGTGAGCCAAGAGATCCGCCACCCGCAATACAGCGACGTCACCCTCTCGAACGACCTCACCATCCTCCAGCTCGCGGCCGACGCGCCCGTGCAGAGCGTGCCTTTGCTGCGCGACACGATGGACAACACGCCGACGTACATCGGCCCGAATTTCAACTACGTAGGGTACGGCGCGGACGACTTTGGCAACTACGACGTTCGCCGCGTGGTGGCGTTCCCCATCGTCGCGGTCGGGCCGGCGGACGTGGGGCAGGACACGGGCAGCGGGCCTATCGACGCGACCCAGTTTTATTATCGGACCACGGGCAAGAACACGTGTGACGGCGACTCGGGCGGCCCGTCGTTCTTCGTCAAGGGCATGGTCGAGCGCGTGGCGGGGACCACCTCGTACGGCGACTTCGACTGCCAGATCGACGGCGTCAACGCGCGCACGGACGGGCCTGCGATCCAAGCCTTCATCCAACCGCACATCGACGCGTTCGAGAACATGGATGGGTGTCGCGCGGACGGCGCCTGCAACGACGCGTGCAACGTGGGTAAGCTCGTGGACCCGGACTGCGCCGATCAGCACTGCGGCCAAGATGGGATTTGCGCGCTCTCGTGCGTGAACCCGCCCGACCCCGACTGCGCGATCAACCACTGCGGCGCCGACGGGTCGTGTGATCCCTCGTGCAACCCGCCGGATCCCGACTGCTCCGCGACGTCGTCGAGCTCGTCGTCGTCCTCCACGTCATCGAGCTCCACGTCGAGCAGCGGAGGCACCGGCGGTTCCGGGGGCGCGGGCGGCGCGGGCGCGGGCGGCGGCGGCGACGGCGGATCGGGCGGGCAATTTGCGCCCAAGGACGAGGGTGGTTGTGGCTGCCGCACGAGCGAAGGAGAAGGCAAAGGCGCCCTTTGGGCCTTTGCGCTGCTGGCGCTCGCCGCGATTCGCCGCAGGCGGGTCTGAGCGGGCTCTCTGTCAAAAACGGTGTTCATGATCGGCGGGCGCCGGAGTATGCTCCGCGCCCGGAGGTCGACGCATGGGAATGGATTGGCTCAAAGGGTTGGTGGGGTCGAGCGATCAAATGGTGCCTGCGGGCCAGCCGATCCCCGGCGCGCAGTACGGCGCCCCGCAATACGGCGCGCCTCAATACGGCGCTCCGCAATACGGTCCTCCGCCCGGCGCCGCGCCTTATGGTGCTCCGCCGGGCGCCCCGCAATACGGGGCTCCCCCCGGCGCGCCTGCTTATGGCGCTCCGCAGGGCGCGCCCAACTATGGTCCTCCGCCCGGCGGCGCGTATGCGCCTCCCGGTCCTCAGGCCGCTGCGCCTCAAGCGCCTGGGGCCGCGCCTACGCCGTGGGCGCCGCCGTCGGATCCTTCGACGTGGGGCGCCGGCGTCGTCGCGCCTGCTGCGGCTGCCGCGCCCGTCGCTGCGGCGGCTCCCGCGCCCGTCGCTGCGTCGCCTGCTCCGGGGGCAATCCCTCCTGGTCCTCCCGATGCGGCGAGGCTCGCCGCGCTCGAAGCCCAAAACGTAGAGCTCCGTCGCGACATCGACTCCATCGCTCTCTTCGCGCGCACGCTGCTCGCGCTGCTCGAAGAGAAGCAAGTGGTCACCGAGGCTCAGTTCGTCGAGACCAAGCGCAAGCTCGACATGCTCGACGGCAAGCTCGATGATCGGATCGGCTGACGGCCGACAAAGAGCGGAGCAGCGCGCCTTTCGGGGTGGCGCGCTGCTCTCTCTCACGCGGCGCGATCAGATGTATTGAAGGATCTTCTGGAAATCGTTGGCGCAGGGCGTGCCCCACTGATAAACCGCGCTCCCCACGTTGGTGAGCGAGCCGATGACGGCGAGGCAACGATCGCTGTGCACCGCGCGGATACCGCCATAAGCGCCCGGAACGGTGGTGTCCTCGTTGAACCACTGGTTATCCCGCGGATCGTCGCAGTCGTAGAGCGCCGCCACTGCGCCGTTGTCGAGCCCGGGCCCGCCGATGTGCATGCAAAGGTTCGTGTTGTCCTTCAAGCGGAGCCGGAACTGCGTGGCCGGCCGCGTGAGCGGAGCGGCCGCGTACTCCTTCACGAACTTGATGCTCGTGTCCAACGGGTCACACGTCTTTTGGATGAGCGGTGAGCCGACGACGCTGCTCGCGGGCCCGATGCAAAGACCGCTGTGAAGGAACTTGAGCCTCACGTCCCCGGCGAGCTCACCTTTGGCCTCGCTCACGTGCTCATCCGGCCCTCCTTGGCTGTATGGCTCGGTCTCGGGGTCACCGTTGCACCCGGCGAGCGCGCCGAGCATGAGCATCGAAACAAGGGCACCCGCGAGCTTCATGGTCGTTTTCATGATATCCATCAATCCTTTTGCTTTATCCCATCTGCTCGGCCCCTCTCGACCGAGCTCTCGATGGGGTTGTGCCCCTCCCCCGCGCTTGGATCA
>CAYTJL010000122.1:1446-8952 GCA_964437785.1 uncultured Polyangiaceae bacterium | reverse complement strand
GAGGGAATGGCCTGCGCGGCGCGGCCCGTTGCCCGGTGCCTTGCGCCGCTCTCCCTTCTCTCTCCTCTTCGTGACGCTCGCGATCGCCGGCTGCGGTCGTTCGCCGTCACCGCCTTCGCCGGCCGAGTCGAGCGTGCCTGTGGGCTCGGCGCCGCCCGCGCCCGCCTCCGAGGCTTCTCCCTCGCTCTCCATCTCCTCCCCTCCCTCGTCTTCGCCTCTCCCCTCTTCCGTGGCGTCAGCCCGCGTCGCGCCGCCCGTCTCCACGGTCGAGTCGCTCAACGACGCGGTGAACAACGCGATCGCGCGCGGCGACGTCCGAGGCGCCGTGGCCGCGATCGCGCGCGGGGACGACCCGCTCATGGTGTTTGCCGCCGGGCAACGTGTGGTGGCGAGCGAGGAGGGCGGCGCGGCGGAGCCCATGACGGAGGACACCCTCTTTGACATCGCGTCGCTCACCAAGGCGGTTTGCACCGCGCCGAGCGTGCTTTTGCTGGCCGAGCGCGGCAAGCTCCGCCTCACCGATCCCGCTGCCAAGTACCTCCCCGGCTTTGGGCAAAAAGGCAAAGAGAGTATCACCCTCGAACAGCTCCTCCTGCACACGAGCGGGCTCTTGGCCGACAACGCGATCGTCGATTACAAAGACGGCAAAGAGGCGGCGATCGCGCGCATCAACGCGCTCTCGCTCACGCACGATCCGGGCGAGACGTACCTCTACAGCGACGTCGGGTACATCGTGCTGGGCGCCGTCGTCGAGGCGGTGAGCGGCGAGCCGCTCGACGCGTTCGCGCACAAAAACCTGTTTTTACCGCTCGGGATGGGCGATACGATGTTTCGTCCGGGCGCGGCGCTGAGGGGCCGTGTCGCGCCGACCGAGCCGAGGGATGGAGCATTGCTCCGCGGCGAGGTCCACGATCCGCGGGCGGCCAAGCTGGGTGGAGCGGCGGGGCACGCGGGGCTCTTCTCGACGGCGCGCGATCTCGCGACCTTCGCCAAGATGGTGATCGGGGGAGGCACGTTGAACGGCAAGACGGTGCTCGCGCGCGCGACGGTGACGCGCTGGCTCACGCCCCATGAGCTCTCCGAGGGAAAGAAGAGGGCGTATGGCTGGGACGTGCAAGAGGGCAGGAGCGGCGTCGGGCACACGGGCTTCACCGGGACGTCGATGTGGATCGATCCGGCGCGAAGGACGGCTTCCATCGTGCTCACGAGCAGGCTTTATCCGAACGGCAAAGGGGACGTGGCCCAGCTCCGCAGGGACGTCGCCGCGGTCGGCGCGCGGCGATTTGGGCAAAACGTCGCTCCGCGAAAGCAGGGAGGGACCGTGGTCGAGACCGGGGTGGACACGCTCATCCACGGTGGGTTTGCGCAGCTCGCGGGCAAACGTATCGGGCTCTTGACCAACCGGAGCGGGGTCGACAAGCGCGGGCTGAGCACGGTCAACGTCCTCCACAAAGCGCCCGGCGTCACGCTGGTGAAGCTCTTCTCGCCCGAGCACGGGATCGGGGCGAGCGCCGAAGGGGCGGTGACGGGCGGAAAAGACGCCTCCACCGGGCTCCCGCTCGTGAGCTTGTATGGGCAAAAGACCAAGCCGGACAAAGCCGACATGGCAGGGCTCGACGCGATCGTGGTGGACCTCGCCGACGCCGGAGCGCGCTTTTACACCTACGAGACGACGCTCTTTCACCTGCTCGAAGCAGCGGCCGAGTCCAAGATCAAGGTGGTCGTGCTCGACCGGCCCAACCCGCTCGGAGGAGAGGTGATGGAGGGGCCGGTGCTCGAACAGGGCCGCTCCTCGTTCGTGGGCTATCACCCGCTCCCGGTTCGACATGGCATGACGCTCGGCGAGCTGGGTCGGCTCTTCAACGCCGAGAGGAGCGTCGGCGCCGATCTGACGGTGGTGCCTTTGAAGGGCTGGTCGCGCAAGCTCACCTTCGCCGAGACGGATCTGACGTGGATCCCGCCCTCACCCAACCTGCGCTCGCCGGAGGCGGCGACGCTCTATCCGGGCATCGCCCTCTTCGAGACCACGAACGTGAGCGTGGGGCGCGGCACGGACAAGCCGTTTGAGCGCCTCGGCGCGCCTTGGATCGATGGGGCTGCGCTCGCCCAAGCCCTCTCCAAAGCGGGTGTCCCAGGAGCCGTGTTCGCAGAAGACACCTTTACGCCCACGGCCAGCACGCACGCGGGGGCGCGGTGCTCGGGGGTCTTCATCAAGGTGACGAACGGCGCGGCGTTCTCGCCGCTCCATGCGGGGATGGCCCTCGCGCGGGCGCTCATGGACCTTTATGGCGCGCGCTTCGAGCACAAGAAGATGATCACGCTCCTCGGCCACGCGCCGACGCTCACGGCGCTGGAGCGCGGGGAGAGCGCGGAGAAGATCATCGCCTCCTGGCAGGCGGATCTCGCGGCGTTCGCCGCGCGGAGGCGGCCTTATCTTTTGTATTGAATGAGGGGGAGAGGGCTTTATTTGGCTTCGACGTCGCGGCTCACCATGTTGCCCGCGGTGTCGTAGGCGCGCACCGCGAGGATGTGAGAGCCGGCGGGCACGAGCGCGGAGATGTCGGCGTCGAAGGGCTCGGACGCCTCGTCATAGACGCCATCTTTGGGCGCGATGGGCCGCCACTCGTCGCTCCCCGCGATGGAGACTTCGATGCGCGCGATGGGCCCGATCCCGTCCACCACCTCGCCGGTGAGCCTCCGCCCGTTCATCGCGAGCGCCTTGAACACAGGAGGCGTGTTGTCGACGAGGACCGTGCTCGATTCGAGCTTGTGCGTGAGGACCTTGTCGGGCGGGTTCGCGAGCTCGTCGCTCGCCTCGATCAAGATCCGATAATACCCCTCGGGCAGCGCGCTCGTGTCCCAGTCGAAATCCTGGCGGGTGAGCTTGTCGCCCGGCTTCTGCGCGCTCCTCCACGTGCTCTGACCGTCGAGCCGATACGAGACACGATAACGCATCTCGTCTTGATCGGGGTTGTCGACCCTCCACGAGATGCGGATCGAGCTCGAAGGACGAGGCGTCTCCCCGCCCGACGACTGCACGCCTTGGCGCAGCGAGCGCGGTTGGTTGCGGTTCGACGCTTCGATCGACGTCACGATCGCGCGCGCGTTGTCCGTCACGAAGAAGAGCGAGATCTCGCGCAAAACAGCCGCGGGATCGCGCGCCCAGCGCGCGCGGATCTGCACGTAGCGACCAGGATCGCTCTTGATTTGGCCAGGCGCGTTGAGCGGCGTCGACCACGCCGTCCACGTGGAGTCCGGGCTCGCCGTGTTGCCCGATCGCGTGGAGAGCTCCACGACCCCCGTCGCCCGCCACGAGAGGCGGCCGAACATCGCGCGGAGCCCCGCGTCGAGCACCTTGCTGGTCCACACCGCGTCCGCGCCGCCGACACCCTTGACCGGGTGAACCACCACGGGATCGCTCGACACGACGAAGCGGTGTTTGCCGTTCATGAGCACCGCCGTCGTTTGACGCTCGGCCGTGTCCGCGATGATGCGCTCGAGGTGATTGTCGTCGATCGCAAAGAGCCGGCCCTCGCCGCCCGAGCCCACGTACACGAGCCCGTCGTCCCCCAACGTGAGCGACGTGTAGTGCGCGTCGCCGTCGTTCATCATCGGCTCCGCGACGCCGTCTTTGCCGAAGCGATACAGATAGCCGCGCCCGGGGCGCGAGCTGCGCGTGGGCTGCGGGCCGGGGGGCCCGATGCGCGTGCGCTTGGGCGGCGCGAACGTGTCATTGTATTTGTTCGCGATCGCGTACACACGGCCGCTCGGATCGACCGCGATGGACTTCACGTCGTCGGTGTCGAAGTCGTAGAGCACCGACGCGCGGCCCGGCCCCGTCACCTTGTAGAGCAGCGCTTTGCCGTTGGATCCCGTGTAGACCGTGCCGTCGTCGGCCACGGCGACCGACACGAGGTGCGTCTCGTCGCTGTCGTAATAGACCTGCGCCTTGCCGGTTTGATCGATGCGATAGAGCTTGCCCTCGGGCCCGGTCGCCGCGTAAAGCGCCTTGTTCTTGGCGTCGAACGCGAGGCTCCACACGTGCTCGGCGCCGGGCAGGCTGGAGAACTGCGCCGCGGCGCCGCCCTTTTGGCCAGCGGGGATCTTGTAGAGCTTGCCCTCAGGGAAGGTGCCCGCGATCACGTCGCCGTTCCATGCGATCGCGAGCGCGGAAGCGGCCATCTGATCGGTGGTCGCGGCGACGCTCGCTTGCCCGCCGCTCACGCGGAAGATCTTGCCGTCGTTGCCCGTGCCGACGAGCACCGTGCCGTCGCCGAGCACGACCGCGGACCACGCGCTCGACGCGTCGTTGATGGGCACGGAGCCCAAATTCAAGCCCGCGCGCAGCTCGCCGCTGGAGTCGACGGCGACGCCGGTGAGGTTGCCGCCTTTGAAGTCTTCCATGGTCGCGAGGCGGAAGCTCCGCGTGCCGACGGCGTCGGCGGGCGCGACGAGCAGCGTGAGCGACATGGCAGCGAGCGCGCCGAGCGCGGCGCGAAAAATCGAGGGACGAGGTTTGCTCATGGGTCGGCGTTTGGTGTTCTTGGGCGAGATCGTGATCACTTGAGGTTGCGGCGAACGTCGACGCGGACGCTGTCGCGCCCGACGAGGAAGCGGCCGATGGGGATGGCGACGTGCGAGAGAGAGGCGAAGACCTCGGGCGCATCGGACTGGCTGACCGTGCGCATCGTGTCGATCGCGAAGGCCGGGAGGCGATCGGCGACCTTGCCGCCGTACGCCGCGCCGTTCTCGCGCAGCCGGATGGTCGCGACGATGCTCTCCGCGTCGTAGAAGAGGTTCGGCAGCGTCGCGACGAGGCCCGCGATGCTGTCGGGCGTCGCGATGGTGCGCTCGACATCGTAGCCCGGCGCGAGATCGATCTCGACCTCGCGCCCCGCGAGCTCGATCGGGATCTTCACCTCGATCGTACGATGCTCGATCTTGCCTTGATAGGGCTGCATGCTGATTTGGATGCGCGCCGACTGGCCGCCGTAGACCTCGGTCTCCAGGAGCTTGGCGCCGCGGAGGAGCGAGACGTCGCGCGAGAAGTTCACGCGGACCTCGGACGAGACCGACTCGATCACCACGCTCTCCCAAGGATTGTTGAGCAGCGCGCCGATCGACCGGACCGCGCGCGATCGCGCGAAGTCGTCGGCGCTCACGGGGTTGCCCGCGCCCGCGCCGAAGTCGGCGATCGTGAGCGAGCCGTATTTCGCCGTCTTGATCACGGTCTTCGCGCGGTAGCTCATGTCGCGCCGCTCGGCCGCGGTCTCCTCGACGGCGTTGCCGATCGCCATGGCCGTGAACATCGGCGCCATGAATTGATCGTGCGTGACCTCGACGTCCCACGAGGTCTTGGGCACGCCGGGCACGCCCTTCACGTCGACGTGGACCGGGAAGACCGGCGCCTTCACCGACGCGTCGACCACGATCGCGGCTTGCCTGTCGTTCACGAGCGCGCCGAGCGGGCGCACGGCCTCGCCGATCTTGAAGCTGCGGCTCGTGCTCGCGACGAACCAATGCACCTTGGCGATCGCGGTGGGGAGGCTCTCGATGCCGCCGCCCAACATCGGGTGACCGAACGCGACGAGCTTGTCGCCCGAGACGCGCGTGACGGTGCCGAGGCCCATCGCGGACATGTCGCCGCGCACGAGCTGCACGCCGATGCCGCCGCCGTCCGTGTATTTGGTGGGCGCGTCGGGATCGATCTTGTTCGCGCCGCCGCCCGCTTGCACGGGCTCGAGGCCCATGGGCGCGAGCATGTCGTTCGCGAGGCGCATCGCGGTCGAGGCCATTCCGCCGAGCATGATGGGCGTCTGCGCGCGCGCGAGCGACGAGCCCTGCGGCGCCATGAGCATGCCCGACACGTTCTGCGCGAGCTCGCCCGCGTGCGCCTTGAGATCGTACGTGATGGGCGACCCCGAGAACGCGCGCGGGGAGCGCGGTGACACGGCGAGCGGCGACGCGCCCGTGTTGTTGTTGCCGGATCCGAGCGGCGATCCGCCTGCGGCGGGGAAGAGCTGTTTGGGGACGGGCCGCGCGAGATCGTCGAGCATCGATTGGATCGGCGTGACGCCCGCGATGGGCTCGACGCCGAAGAGCCAGCCGTACGCGTACGCGCCCATCATCTTGCCGTTGAGGAAGATGGGGCTGCCGCTCATGCCGCCGACGGTGCGCGTGATCTCGAGCCGCGGGTGCAGCGTCTTGACGATGACCAAGTCTTGGTTGGGCCGGAACTTGTGCAGCGTCGCGATGACCTCGACGTTGAATTTCTCAGGCGTGGTGCCCGAAAAGACGGTGAGGCCATAGCCCTTCATGCCGGGCTTCACCTCGGAGAGCGGGAGCGTCTCCGCGCCTTCGGAGGGCAGCGCGCGCGCGATGCCCGCGCCGAGCGCGGCGGTGACGATCGCACCGGCGAAGAGGGAGAGAGGGATGAGGCGCTCGGGAGTCGCGAAGACGCGGATCAATCGCACGGGCCGGAGCTTATCCCGAAACCCAAACCAAATGACCAGCCTTTCTGGGGCGAGCGGCGTTGCCCGCGCCGGCGCATCATGGCTTGTCGGTCGGAGCTCCGTTTATGCTGCCTTCTCCGGCGGATCGGCGCGGAGCATGCGCGCGTCGAGGAAGCGCCCGGCCTCGGCGATCGCGATCCGCGCTTCGGGCAGGAACGCGGCGCAGCCCTGAAACACGTGCGGCATCTTCGGCCAGATCCGCAGCTCCACCTCCGCGTTCGCGGACCTCATGCGCTCTGCGAACCGGCGCGCGTCGTCGAGGAACACCTCGGTCGATCCAACGTGAAGCAGCGTAGGGGGAAGGCCGCGAGGATCGGCGTAGAGCGGCGAAGCGTACGGGTTGGTCGCGGGCGTCGAGCCCAGATACCAAGCCGCCGTTGGCGGGAGCGCGTCGGCTTGCACCATCGGATCGGCTTCGCGGTTGGTCGTGATGGTGTCGCCGGTCATCGCGAGATCGGTCCACGGCGAGAAGCAACACGCCGCTCCGGGCATGGGCACGCCGTCGTCGCGCAGCTTCACGAGCGCGCCGAGCGCGAGCCCGCCGCCCGCGGAATCACCGGCAAACGCGATCGACTTCGGCGAAAAACCATCGGCGAGGAGGTGGTGATACGCGGACGCTGCGTCGTCGATCGCCGCAGGAAACGGGTGCTCCGGCGCGAGGCGATAATCGAGGACGAGCACGTGACATCGCGCGGCGGCCGAGAGGCGCCACGAGAGATCGCGGACGCTCGCCGGTGAGCCGGACGCGTAGCCGCCGCCGTGAAAATAAAGGAGCATGCGCCGCGGATCGGAGCCCGGCGCGGCGACCTGCTCGGCTGGCACGCCGCCCGCGCTGAGGCGCGTGACGGTGACGTCGGCGGGCGGCTTGGGCATCCTTCGGACGAGGTCCTCTAAGGTTGCGCGCAGCACCGATACGGGTGCGTTTGGATCGAGCCGACTCTTGAACCAGTGGCGGAGATAGAAGCGGAGCGCGATCGCTTGGAGGCTCATCGCC
>CAYTJL010000122.1:0-1346 GCA_964437785.1 uncultured Polyangiaceae bacterium | reverse complement strand
CTCGGCCCGAGACATCAGCCCGGGTCAATGACCTTCACGTTCGACGCCGTCGAGCACATGCCGGTGCCGGCGATCTTGCAGCCGGCGGCCTCGCACACCTTGCGGCGCTCGAAGGTGTCCTTGCCCCGCGTCTTGCACTGGTTGGCGGAGCTGCCCGTGCCGCAGTTGTAGCAGTCCTCGCCCGCGCCCGCCTCGGGCACGGCGCCGAAGAACGCGGCGCCGGTCAGCGCGCCAAGGGCGATCAGGAACGACACTTGAACGAGCTTCTTCATGGAGCCTCTCTTGGTGAAACGTCGGCGGATAGTGAGTCAAAACGGGGTTCTAAAGTCAAGGGGCTTCTTGCCCACCTGCTTCGCCGCCTTCGCCGTGGGAGGCAGCTCCCGACGCGGCTCGGCGCGGAGCGGCGCGGTCAGGCTTCGGGCTCATGGCAAACCACCTCGATGTTGTGCCCGTCAGGACCAAGGACGAAGGCTGCATAGTAATTGGCGTGGTACTGCGGGCGCAGGCCGGGAGGGCCATTGTCCGTCCCCCCGGCCTCGATCGCCGCGCGGTAGAAATCGTCGACTTGCCGGCGACTCTCGGCCGTGAAGGCCAAATGGAGATGCGTCGTTCTCTCTTCGATTCGGCGGATACACAATGACGATTTGCTGTCTGGGCGGCACAGCTCGACGCCGAGCGGCCCCTCCGAAGCGACGGTTACGCCGAGCGGCCCGAGCGCCTTGAGGAAGAACGCTTTGCTCGCCGCATAGTCGCTGACTCCGAAGACGACGTGATCAAACATGTTCTCTCCGATGGATATCAGATCCGTTGCGCGCGCGGATCGCTTGCCGGTGCGGACGATCACTTCTTGATATTCCACGCCGATAGAACCAGCAGCGGTTGGGCCGGTGCTACCTCATCTCCTGAACCGACCTGACCCAATCGGCTACGGGCCGCGGCGGGTCGTCTCGCAGTCGGCGCATCGCGTCTTCGGTCGGGACCCATTGAAACACCCATGGTGGTGCCCATTCGGTGGCCACATGCGCCACCGCCGAGCACCAGTACATCGTTCGCAGGACCCGTTCGAATTTGCCGAGCCACACGTCCCAGATGCCGCGGTCAAACGGCTCGTCCTTGATCGAGAGGCCGAAATGAATGACCTGGCGGCGGTACGTCCCTTGTGGGTGCGGGGCGGGCAAGGCGAAGATATCTCGGACCACCCACGGCCAACTGTCGTCCACCGGTACGGCGGCGAGCGCGTCGCGGTTGAGGTCGTGGGTCCACGTGAACCGTTCGCCGTGACGCCAACCAGTCCCGAGGATTTGGCCGTAGACGATTGCTTCGTGACCCATCGTATCCACTCCTTC
>CAYTJL010000121.1:27121-27835 GCA_964437785.1 uncultured Polyangiaceae bacterium | reverse complement strand
CATCGCGATCGTCGAGATCGGCGGCACCGTGGGCGACATCGAGTCGCTCCCGTTCTTGGAGGCGATCCGCCAGCTCAAGGTCGAGAGCGGCGCGCAGAACGCGATCAGCGTGCACGTGACGCTGGTGCCGTTCATCCCGACCGCGGGCGAGCTCAAGACCAAGCCCACGCAGCACTCGGTCAAAGAGATGCGCGAGATCGGCATCCAGCCCGACATCCTCATGTGCCGCACGGATCGGCCGCTCTCGCGCGGCATGAAGGAGAAGATCTCGCTCTTCTCCAACGTCGCGGTCGACTGCGTCATCGCGGCGGTCGACGTCGCGTGCATCTACGAGCTGCCGCTCGCGCTCCACGCCGAGGGCATCGACGAGAAGGTCACCGAGCTGCTCAACATCTGGTCGCGCCAGCCCGATCTGTCGAGCTGGCACCGCATCGTCGAGCGCTTCAAGAAGCCCACGCGCGGCGCGGTCCGCATCGGCGTGGTCGGCAAGTACGTGCACCTCCGCGACGCGTATAAATCGCTCCACGAGGCGCTCGTCCACGGCGGGCTCCACAACGACGTGCGCGTCGATCTCGAGTACATCGACGCCGAGCAGATCGAGCAGAAGGGCGCCGAGGCGCTGCTCGCCGGGCTCGACGCGATCTTGGTGCCGGGCGGCTTCGGCGATCGCGGGACCGAGGGGAAGATCGCGGCCATCTGTTATGCGCGCGAGTC
>CAYTJL010000121.1:0-27104 GCA_964437785.1 uncultured Polyangiaceae bacterium | reverse complement strand
GGCATCTGCTACGGCATGCACTTCGCGGTGGTCGAGTTCGCGCGGCACGTGTGCGGCATGACGGGCGCCAACACGGTCGAGGCCGATCGCGCGACGCCGTTCCCCGTCATCGATCTGATGCCCGATCAAAAGGGCGTGCTCGAGAAGGGCGGCACCATGCGGCTCGGCGCGTACCCGTGCGTGCTGGAGAAGGGCACGCTCGCGGCCGAGGCGTACGGCGCGACCAGCATCAGCGAGCGCCATCGCCACCGTTATGAGGTCTCGAACAAGTACCGTGAGTCCATGGCGCAAAAGGGGCTCGTGCTCTCGGGCACCTCGCCCGACGGACGCCTCGTCGAGATGGTCGAGCTCTCGGGTCATCCCTACTTCGTAGGGTGCCAGTTCCACCCCGAGTTCAAGAGCCGGCCCACCGCGCCGCATCCTCTCTTCGCCCGGTTCGTCCGCGCCGCGCTGGAGCGCCAAAAGGAGCGCGCCAAAGCGAGCGAGAAAAAAGAGCCGGTGATGCCTTCGTCGACCATCAACTAACGCGTAGAATTTAGGGCGCGGCTGCGCTAAGCGCGCTGTCCATGTCGACCCATGATCCCCGCCCTGTCCGCGCGCCGCGCGGCTCCGAGCTCCGCTGCAAAGGCTGGGTTCAAGAGGCTGCGCTCCGCATGTTGCACAACAACCTCGACGCCGAGGTCGCCGAGCGGCCCGACGATCTCGTCGTGTACGGCGGCGCGGGCAAAGCCGCGCGATCGTGGGAGGCGTTCGACGTCATCGTGCGCGAGCTGACCGAGCTCGCGGATGACGAGACGCTGCTCGTGCAGTCGGGCAAGGCGGTTGGCAAGTTCCGCACGCACCCGGACGCGCCGCGCGTGCTCCTCGCCAACAGCAACCTCGTGGGCCGTTGGGCCACGTTCGACGAGTTTCGCCGGCTCGAAGCGCTGGGCCTCACCATGTATGGCCAGATGACCGCCGGCTCGTGGATTTACATCGGCACACAAGGCATCGTCCAAGGCACCTTCGAGACGTTCGTGGCCGCGCGCAAGGCCCATGAGGCCCGCGTCAAGCGGCCTGGGATGCGCTGGGCGCTCACCGCGGGTCTCGGCGGGATGGGCGGCGCGCAGCCGCTCGCGTCCGTGATGGCCGGCGTCGCGTTCCTGGGCGTCGAGATCGACCCCGCGCGCGTCGACAAGCGGATTCAGACTCGCTATCTCGACGCGCGGACCGAGTCGCTCGACGAGGCCCTCGCGTTCATCGAGGAGTGCAAGAAGACGGGTGTCGCCAAATCGATTGGCCTCATCGCCAACGCGGCGGACGTGTACCCCGAGCTCGTGCGCCGCGGCGTGACCCCCGATCTGGTGACCGAGCAGACCTCGGCCCACGATCCGCTCAACGGCTACATCCCTCAAGGGCTCTCGCTCGCCGAGGCGGCCGAGCTGCGGCGCAAAGACCCGAAGGGGTACGTGGCGCGGGCCAAAGCCTCCATGAAGGCCGAGGTCGAGGCCATGCTCGAAATGAAGCAGCGCGGCGCAGAGGCGTTTGACTATGGCAACAACATCCGCACCTCCGCCATGGAGGCCGGGTGTGTGCACGCCTTCGACATCCCCGGCTTCGTGCCTGCCTATCTGCGTGAGCTGTTCTGTCAGGGCAAAGGCCCCTTCCGCTGGGTCGCGCTCTCGGGCGATCCCGAGGACATCCTCGCCACCGACAAAGCCGTGCTCGAGGCCGTCCCGCACGACGCAGATTTGCGCCGCTGGATCGAGCTCGCGGAGCAACGCATCGCGTTCCAAGGGCTCCCGGCGCGCATTTGCTGGCTCGGTTATGGCGACAGGGCCAAGGTCGGCCTCGCGCTCAACGATCTGGTGAAGACTGGCAAGGTCAAGGCGCCTATCGTCATCGGCCGCGATCATTTGGATTGTGGCTCGGTCGCCTCGCCCTTCCGCGAGACCGAGGCCATGCGCGACGGCTCGGACGCCATCGCCGATTGGCCCCTCCTCAACGCTCTCGTCAACTGCGCGAGCGGCGCCTCGTGGATCAGCATCCACAACGGAGGTGGCGTGGGCATCGGGTATTCGATCCACGCGGGCATGGTGGTCGTCGCCGACGGCACCGAGGCCGCCGCCAAGCGGCTCGAACGCGTGCTCACGAGCGACCCTGGCATGGGCGTCATTCGCCACGCGGACGCGGGGTACGAGACCGCGATCCGCGTCGCCGCCGAGAAGAACGTCCACGTCCCTCACCGCGCTTGAAGGATCGTTTATGAGCCGAGCCCTCGCCGACGTTTATGGGCGTATCCTCGCGGTGCGCCCGCCCGTCCCTGCCACCGTCAACAAGGCAGGTGCCAATTACAAGAGCGAGGTCGCGCACCCGGTGTACGCGCCCCGCCGCGCGTACGACGAGTGGCTCACCATCTGTGAAGGCATCGTGTCGCTCGGCGGAGATGCCGTGTTCGACTTCGAGCCCGAGGACGAGCCCTTCCTCGACAAAGGCGATTTGACGGTCGACGCCGAAGGCAAGGTGAGGCCCCAAGGCTCCTCCGAGGTGCTCGGCGATTTGAGCCACGTGCTCACGGGCCGCGTGTTCGCCGCCAACGGGCCTTGGGTCGTCATCGAGGGTCGCGCGATGCGCGCGGTGCTGCCGCACATGTTGCCTCATCGCATCACGGAGAACGCCTATTACCGGCGGCTCCTCGGCGCCATGGCCGAGCAAGGTGGGTATTCGCTCGACGTGCGCGACAACCCCCATCGCTGGGAGGGCATGGCCGACGTTGCTCCGGTGGTGCGCGGCGACGGAGCGGGCGAGACGCGCGTCGTGCTCACCTACACGGTCAAGGGCCATTACGACGCGGGCGTGGGCGAAAAGACCATGCGATCGAGCCTCGAAGGCGTCACCTTCGCGGCGGACTTCGCGGGCGTCCCCGAGCGCGAGCGTATTTATGCCGAGCTCGTCTATCCGCACTTCCACGGCGACACCGTTCATTTCGGCGGGCGGCCGCCCGGCAAAGACGGCATCTTGGTGCATTATCCCGGCGGCCTCTATGGTGAGGATGCAACGAAGGTCAAAGAGGCGCTCGGGGCCTCTGCCATCCTCCTCATGGAGAGGGGTGATGCGGTCGAGGCTTATACGGGCAACTCACGTCAAGTGATGGACGGCCTGCTCGTGCCGGACGGCGCGAGCGAAGCGTTCGTGAAGGCCGTCAAGGAGCTTGGTTTGGCGGTCGTGCGCGTGCCCTTGTTCGAGCTGTTCGGCAAGGCCGGCGGCGGGCCCGCCTGCGCGACTCTGTATCTGCCCAAGAACCTCGTTTTGCCAAGCCAATCACCGCTGCTCTACAGCGCTCGCCGGGCGGAGGCGCGGGCGCGGCGCGAGCGCATCGCCGAGCGGCTCACGGTCGATCCCGGCTTCTTCGAGGGGCGGGCGCGGGGGTGAGCCCCTGAACGCGCGCTGCGCCCCACTCTGCGACTGAGCCCCCTTGCCAATCCCGAGGAAGCCGTCTAGGCTGCCGCCCCACAACTAGGCGGATCCGCGGGCCGGGTTCCCAAGTTTGGGAGTCGGGCCTTTTTTTTCTGTTTTTTCCGGGCTCACCACGGCCCACCTTCTTCGGGGTCCCACCCGAGGGCGACCGGCGCAGCAGCACCCCCCGCGCTCGGATCGAACGAAGTGGACCATCCGCCACAGCGCAAACGAAAGGCAAACGCGAACGAGACCAATGATGACGACGAGCGAACCGAAGACCCCGATCAAAGCAGGCGTGAACCTCGCGCGTGTACGCGACGCGATCACGCCCGTGCTCGGGGCGCACAAGGTGACGCTCGTCGATCTCGTTTGGGTCACCGAGCGCGTGGGCTGGACGCTCCGAGTCACCATCGAGCGCGTTGTCGCGCAGAGCGCGGTGAGCGCGTGGGCGATGGGCGGCGTCACGCTCGAAGATTGCTCCGAGGTCTCGCGCGACATTTCGAGCGTGCTCGACGTCACGGACCTCATCCCGCACCGTTACAACCTCGAAGTGAGCTCCCCCGGCCTCGACCGGCCGCTCAAGACCGAGGCCGATTTCGTGCGGTTCGTGGGCCACACCGTCAAGGTCAAGCTCTCCACCCCCGCCGCCGACGGCCAGCGCGTGCTCCGCGGCACCCTCACCGAAGCGGGCGGCGGATCCATCACGGTCGAGGTCGACGACAAGCCCCTCCGCGCGGCGCTCACCGACGTCGCGGCGGCCAACCTCGTCTTCGAAATGCCCTCGTCGTCTTCGTCATCGAAGAAGCCCAAAACCAAGAAGAAGCAACAGCTCAGCGGGGCCGCAAAGAAGGCCTCGCCCAAGCGGTAACCGGCGGATCAGGAGAAGCAGGAGTCATGGCAACGGTGGCAGCGCAGTCGAGCTCGGAAGCGAGCCTCGGCGGCATCCTGGAGCAAGTCGCGAAGGAGAAGGGGATCGAGAAGAAGATCCTCATCGAGACGATCGAGGCGGCCATCCTCAAGGCCGCGCAGAGCGTCTTCGGACCCACGCGCGAGCTCGAGGCCCGCTTCAATGAGGACACCGGCCAGGTCGATCTCTTCCAGTACATGACCGTCGTCGAAGAGGTCATCGAGCCCGAGCGCGAGATCAGCCTCTCCGACGTGGACCGCCACAAGCTCGACGCGACGCTCGGTGAGGAGCTTGGTTTCCAGGTGTTTTGGCGCCCCGAGGACGCCGACAAGGCCCGCGATCAAGACAAAGAGTTCGGCGACATCCTCAAGCTCAAGCAAGCCCGCACCACGTTCGGCCGCATCGCCGCCCAGACCGCCAAGCAGGTCCTCCTCCAGCGCGTCCGCGACGCCGAGCGCGACCTCATCTACAACGAGTACAAAGACCGCAAGGGTGAGCTCATCCGCGGCATCGTCCGGCGCTTCGAGAAGGGCAACAACATCATCGTCGACATCGGCAAGACCGAGGGCATCCTCCCCTTCAAGGAGCAGACCCCTCGCGAGACGTACAGGCCCGGCGATCGCATCGTCGCGTACGTCAAAGACATCGATCGCGAAGCGCGCGGCCCGCAGGTCATCCTCTCGCGCTCCGATCCGCGCCTCGTCGAGAAGCTCTTCGAGGCCGAGGTGCCCGAGATTTACGAGGGCATCGTGCGCATCGTCTCGGTCGCCCGCGAGCCGGGCGCGCGCTCCAAGATCGCCGTCACGTCGCGCGACGCCGACGTCGATCCCGTGGGCGCCTGCGTCGGCATGAAGGGCTCTCGTGTACAAGCCGTTGTACAAGAGCTCCGCGGCGAGAAGATCGACATCGTGCCGTTCGACCGCGATCCGGCGCGCTACGTCATCGCCGCGATCCAACCGGCCGAGGTCCACAAGGTCATCGTCGACGAGGCCGACGGCCGCATGGAGCTCGTCGTCCCCGACGAGAAGCTCTCGCTCGCGATCGGCCGCAAAGGCCAGAACGTGCGCCTCGCGGCCCAGCTCACGAGCTGGAAGCTCGACATCATCAGCGAGAGCAAGTTCAAGCAGATGGAAGAGGAGGCGATCAACGCGCTCCAGCGCATCGAGATCGTCACCGAGGCGATCGCCAAGTCGATGTACCGCCTCGGCTTCCGCTCCATCGAGGAGGTCAGCGAGGCCTCGCTCGAAGAGCTCGCCGGCATCCCCGGCCTCGGCGGCAACGAGGCCGCCGAGCGCATCAAGTCGCAGGCCGACGCGACCATGGAGCGCATGCGCCAAGAGCGCATCCGCATGGCGTCGCAGCGCACCGAGCCGCTCACCGAGCGCGAGCGCCTGCTCTTCATCCGCGGCGTCGGCGATCGCACCGTGATGCTGCTCGAAGAGGCGGGGTATCGCTCGGTCGAGGACGTGCTGCGCGAGGACGAGGATCGCCTCGCGATCCGCACCGGCCTCGGCATCAAGAAGGCGCGCGCCATCAAGCAAGGCTCGCGCGAGTTCGTGGACACCGAGCAGAAGGTGCTCGACGCCGCGCGCCGCGAGGCCCGCCGCGCCGCAGAGGCAAGGAGCTGATTGGATCGAATGGACCCGGCGAAGGACACCGACGTGACGCAAAAGCCGCCGAAAGGGCCGGCCGCGCGCACGTGCATCAGCTGCGGCGCTCCGGTGATCCGCGGGGATGGAGAGGTGCGCCTGGTCCTCGGTCCGAACGGCGAGATTGCGATCGATCTCAAGGGCAGCTCCGCGGGCCGAGGTGCGCACGTGCATCTCGCGCGCGCCTGCCTCGCGGGCGCCGTGCAACGCGGGCTCCCGCGCGCGACCAAGGGACGCGCGAGCACGTTCGTCACGAGCGACGGATCCGTCGTGCCGCTCTCGACCGAGGTCCTCTTCGAAGGGCTGCGCGCGGTGTTCGATCGCCGCATCCAAGGGCTCATCTCGTCGGCGGTCCGCACGAGGGCCCTCGCGATCGGATCCGACGCGGTCACCTTCTCTTGCAAGCGCAACGAAGCAAAGCTGGTCATTGTCGCCACCGACGCCGCGGCCGCGGCCTCGCTCACCGAGGTCGAGCGCGCCGTCGCCGAAGGGCGCGCGGTCGCGTGGGGGACCAAAGAGCGATTGGGCTCGATGGTGAACGGAGGAGCCGCCGGCGTCGCCGTCATGGCCATCACGTCGGATCGGATCGCCGCCGCGATCAAAAGCGCGGTCATCGCAGCAGGGTCGTGCGGGGAGGTGCCATCTAAGCACGCCCCGTCCGACAACCCCTCAAGAGGTAAACGTTCTTCGCGCGCGGAGCGGAAGTCGTCGAACGTGGAGCGAGGTGCATGAGTAAGGTGCGGGTCTACGAGGTCGCCAAGCAGCTCAACATGGACCCGAAGGCCATGGTGGCGCTGTTCCAGACCTTGGGCGTTGTCGATGTGCGCAACCACATGAGCGCCGTCGAGAGCGACCAGGTCGAGCGTCTCAAGCGCCATCTGGAGCGCCAAAAATCCCCCGAGGTCGTCGAGGAGCGCATTCGTCCGACCGTCGTCAAACGACGCGCGAGGACAGATGCGGGCGAAGGGATCCCCTCCGCACGTCCGTCTTCCCCGGGAGTCCCTGCGCCTTCGCCGTCGCAGATGGGCAGAGCCGATCAACCCTCGCGTCCCCTCGCGCCTGCGTCGGAGCCCACGCTCCGACGACGCGTGCCCGCCGCGGAGCCGAGCCGTCCTTCAACGGGCAGCAGCACCGGCGAGATCGCGCCGGTCTCTGCGGCCTCTGCGGCCTCCGCGCACGTCGCTCCGGCCACGGCCCCAACGGCCCCGGTCATCACGCGCGACGAGCCGATCGCGCGCGACGCTCCCCCGTCCAAGCCCGCCGTTGCGCCCGCGGAGCGGCCCTCCGCGGCCGGAAAAGCAGCCCCTTCGCGAAGGAGTCGCGCCGGCGCGACGCCCCCCGCGATGGAGATGTTCGAGCCCATCGACGCTCCGTCCGAAGCTCGTCCGGCAGCCAAAGACGAGGCCAAAGCACCGAGCGCAGCCGCGCTCATCGAGGCGGCGACGCAGCCCGCGGCCGAGCCCGCGAAGCCTGCCGAAGCGCCGCCTCCTCCCGCGTCGAAGACGACGCAACAGGTCCTCATCCGGCCCGAGACCGTGGGCACGATGGGCGCCGCATCCGAAGAGAAGCCCGCCGCGGCCGCGCCCGCGAGCCCCACGCCCGCGCCGCAAGAAGCTCCTCGCGAAGCGGCGCCTATCGAGAAGCCCGCGCCGTCAGCGAAGCCCGTGAGCCCCATCGCACCACCCATCGAACAAGAGCCCGCGCGCGCCGCAGCGCCCGCGATCCCGCCGCCCGCGCCGCTGCCTGATCTGGCGGCGACGCCCAAGATCGCGCCTTCGACGCCGCCTCCTCCAGGACAGGCTCCGCGCAGGCCGTCGCAGCCCGCGCCCAAGACCGGCATCGAGACATGGGGCGGCCGTCCGGGCGTGCCCATGACGCCGCAGGTGCGCACAGGTCCGACGCCGCCTCGCAGGACCATGTACGATCCTCGGCAAAATACGCCTCCGCCGCGCAATGCTCCCGCGGGCTTCGGCCCGCAGGGACAACGTCAAGCTGGGCAACGGCCCGGGCAGGGCGGGCGCCAGCCGTTCCGCAAAGGGCCTACGCCGCTCCAAGGCGGCATGCGCAAATCCGGCGGCGGCACGGTCGAGATGGCCTCGCACAAGAAGGTCATCAAGATCGAAGAGCAGGTGAGCTTGCAGCAGCTCGCCGCGAAGATGAGCCTCAAGGCCACCGACGTGCTCATGCGGCTGCTCCAGCTCGGCATGACCGGCGTGAACATCAACTCCACGCTCGACGCCGACACCGCGAAGATCCTCGCGGGCGAGTTCGGCTGGCAGGTCGAGGACGTGGCCGTGAGCGAGAGCGACGCGATCAACCTCGCGACGGGCACCGACACGAACGCGGACAACGACTCCGAGCTGCGCCCGCCGATCGTCACCGTGATGGGCCACGTCGATCACGGCAAGACGTCGCTGCTCGATCGCATCCGCAAGGCGAGCGTGGCGGAGGGCGAGGCCGGCGGCATCACGCAGCACATCGGCGCGTACCGCGTCGAGACCCCGCGCGGCACCGTCGCGTTCCTCGACACGCCCGGCCACGAGGCGTTCACCGAGATGCGCGCGCGCGGCGCCAAGGTGACGGACCTCGTCATCCTCGTCGTCGCCGCCGACGACGGCGTCATGCCGCAGACGCGCGAGGCCTTCAGCCACGCGCAAGCCGCGAAGGTGCCGATCATCGTCGCGGTCAACAAGATCGACAAACCGGGCGCAGATCCCGAGAAGATCAAGCGTGACCTCGCCTCCGTCGGCCTCCAGACCGAGGAGTGGGGCGGCGACACGATGTTCGTCAACGTGTCGGCCAAGACGGGCCAAGGCGTCGATCAGCTCCTCGAGTCGATCCTCTTGCAGGCCGAGGTGCTCGAGCTCAAGGCCAACCCCAAGAAGCGCGCGATCGGCACGGTGATCGAAGCCTTGCTCGATCGCGGCCGCGGCCCCGTGGCGCGCGTGATGGTGCAAGACGGCACGCTGCGCACGGGCGACATCCTCCTCGCCGGCAGCGCGTGGGGCAAGGTCCGCGCGATGACCGACGAGCTCGGTCGATCCGTGGGCGAAGCAGGGCCGTCGACGCCGGTCGAGGTGCTCGGCCTCAACGAGGTGCCGAGCGCCGGCGATCCGGTCCACTCGGTCAAAGACGCGCGCACCGCGGAGGAGATCGCCGATCAACGCCGCAAGAAGAAGCCGACGGGCGGCCCCACCGAGGTGCGCCACTCGCTCGACACCATCGCCAAGCACATCGCCGAAGCCGAGATGCTCGAGCTCAAGCTCATCATCAAGGGCGACGTGCAGGGCTCGGTCGAGGCCGTCGGGCACGCGCTCGCCAAGCTCTCCACGCAGAAGGTCAAGGTCACGATCGTCCACTCGGCGGTCGGCGGCATCACCGAGGGCGACGTCAACTTGGCGGTCGCGTCCAAGGCGATCATCGTCGGCTTCAACGTCCGGCCCGCGGGGAAAGCCGCGAGCTTGGCCGAGGCCGAGGGCGTCGAGATCCGGCTCTACAACATCATCTACAACGCGGTCGACGACATCCGATCCGCGATGGAAGGCCTGCTCCCCGCGACCAAGGTCGAGAAGGTCCTCGGTCGCGCCGAGGTCCGTCAGATCTTCCCGATCGTCAAGGTCGGCCTCGTGTGCGGCTGCATGGTGCTGAACGGCACCGTGAAGCGCACCGCGGACGCGCGGCTCATCCGCGACAACGTCGTGGTGTGGACCGGCAAGCTCGCCGGCCTGCGCCGCTTCAAGGACGACGTCAAAGAGGTGGTCGAGGGCTTCGAGTGCGGCATCTCGCTCGACGGCTACCGCGACATCAAGCCCGGCGATCAGATCGAGTGCTTCGAGATCGAAGAGGTCAAGACCAAGCTCTCGTGATGGGGGACCTCCCGTGTTCATCGGCGTCCTCCGCCTTCACCTGACCATCCCCGGCGCCCGATCGCTCAAGGACAAGCGCAGCGTGGTGCGCTCGTTCAAGGAGCGCGCGGAGTCGCGGATGCGCGTCTCCATCGCCGAGGTGGGCGAGCTCGATCACCCGCAGCACGCGACGTTCGGCGTCGCGTGCGTCTCGAACGCGGCGACCATGTGCGATCGGATCTTGGCCGAGGTCGCGAGCATGGCGGGCTCCTTGCCGAACGCGCTGCTCACGGATCGCGCGACCGAGATCATCCCGTTCGGGCACGGGGGCAGCGGCGTGCGAGGCGGGCTCGGCCAAGGATCGGCGAGCGCGCGCGCGATGGACGAGGACGACGACGACGAATAGCGGGAACACTCTTCTTTACATCGCGCGCATTCTCGTAGATAGGTGGCATCGTGAGCTGGCGAGACGAGCTGATCGAGGCGGTCAAGACCAAGGCCGAGCGCGACGCGGAGGAGGCCGAGCGCCACCGCAAGCGCGTTGCGGAGGCGCTGACCACGGCGGAAGCAGCGATGAGCCTCGCGGTCGAGGCGCTGCGGTTCACGTGCTCCAAGATCAAAGACAAATCGCAGCCCGCGGAGCTCCACGAGGAGACGGACGCGTACAAGCTCGCGCTCAACGAGCACACGCTCGCGCTCGCGCTCGTGCGCGACAGCGCCGTCATCAAGATCACCCTCGGCGACGGCAAGCCGCGCGAATTCGACTTCGCCAAAGATCGCCACATCGCCCCCGCCGACGTCGAGGAGTACGTGGGCCGGAGGGCGCTCGAGCTGGTGCGCGGCGCGCAAAAAGCCTCGCCTTGGTGAGTGAGCGTGAGCGCTGAGCCGCTCCGCGTGGTGCTCTGCAACACGCCGCCCGACGCGAGCGAGCGCATCGCGCGCGCGCTCGTCGAGGGCAAGCTCGCCGCGTGCGTCAACGTCCTGCCCAACGTGGTGAGCATCTACACGTGGAAGGGCGAGGTCTGCCGCGACGGCGAGAGCACGTTGCTCATCAAGACGCGCGCGTCGCTCGTGCCCGCGGTGACCGCCAAGATCCGTGAGCTCCACCCGTACGAGGTGCCCGAGGTCATCGCGCTCTCCATCCACGAGGGCGAGGGCAACCCCGATTATCTCGCGTGGGTCCTCGCCGAGACCAAAGCCCCTTAAACCAACCTCCTCACGCCGCCTCAAAAAAAAGACGGAACTCAGCGCCGGCCGCGGACACATAACACCGCGTACCGCTTGAGTTTTTCGTTATTCGTAACCTTTTCCAGCACGGCGGGACGAAAGAAAGAGGTGCTCCATGGGCGGCGTCGACGTGGGTGAGGGCGGCGGAAAGAAGCGGGCGACCAACAGCGATATCAACATGATCCCGTTCATCGATCTGTTGATGTGCACCATCGCGTTCCTCCTCATCACCGCGGTGTGGGTCACCCAATCGAGGATCAACGCGGACGCGCAGGTGCCCGGCAATCAACCGTGTGACGCGAACGGCTGCGGCACAAACACAGAGAAGGTGCTCCACGTGACGGTGGGAGAAAGCGAGTTCACCCTCACATGGAAACAAGGCTCCACCGTGGTGAGCGAGAACAAGATCCCCAAGACGACCGCGTACGTCGAGGAGAACGGGCAAAAGGTGCTCCGCTACAAGGACCTCGCGGACACGCTCGCCAAGGAGTGGAGTCGCGAGAAGCAGCACTCGGATCCGACCGATCGCAAGCAAGATCAGATCACGTTGCACACCGACGATCGTTTGCCGTACCGCGACATCGTCGCCGTGCTCGACGCGATCTCGTCCACCAAGCGCGATCTCCGCATGCCGGACGGCCGCGTCGCCAAGGTCTCTGTCTTCAATCCCACCTTCGCGGTCCGATAACAACGCTGTTGTCCGACGTCGAGCCTGCTATCGAATCTGCACCGCGAAGGGCAGGCTCGTAATAGCCCTCTCCCCTCCCAAGATAGGCTCCATCGATCCTACGAACGCGGCGAGCTCCGGGACCGCGAGCCAACCGGGCAAAGCTTCGCCCGCGGCGGCGAGCGGCGCGCGCGCGGCGCGGGGCTCGTCCAGCAAATCCAACAAGCCTCCATCCTCGGCGCTCACCTCGACCGGCGTGTCGTTCGGGAGCTTGGCCAGCGTGATGGCGAGATCGATGGCGTCGCTGAGCCCACCTACCGCGTCGGCGAGCCCTCGCTCCTTTGCGTCGAGCCCGGAGAACAACCGCCCTTCGGCCGAAGGCGCGATGGCGTCGACCTTCATGCCGCGGCCCTCGGCGATGCGCTGGAGGAAGAGATCGTAAACGGCCTTCATGGTGACGCGGATACGCTCTTTGGTGCCCTCGTCCCAGCGCGTGAACGGTGACATGTACGCGGCGCGCGCGCCCTTCTTGGGGTCGGGCGCCGCGGCGATGGTCTCGGTGTGAACGCCGAATTCTTCGAGCGCGGGCCCCACCGCGAGCTTGCCCCCGACGACCCCGATGGACCCCACGATGCTGGTCGGTTGCACCATGATCTTGGTGCCCGCGCACGCGAGGTAATACCCGCCGCTCGCCGCGAGATCGCCGACCGAGATCACGAGCGGCTTCTTCTCGCGGAGCTTCATGAGCTTCTTCCAGAGGAGATCCGACGCGAGCGCGGATCCGCCGGGCGAGTCGATGCGGAGCACCACGGCTTTGACCGACGTGTCGCTCGTGAGCTTCGCGATCTTCTGGCCGAGCTCGCGCTCGGTGATGCCGTCGCTCCCGCCGAGCGGCGACGATCGGCTCGGCGCCATCGAGATGGCCCCCGCCGCGGGCAGCACCGTCACGTGCGGCGTGCCGATCGAGCCCGATCCCGCGATCGCGCGGAGCACGCCGACGAAGCCTCCGCCGCCGCGCCCGTCGCCGCCGAAGCGCGGGCTCACACGCGACGCGCCCGAGAGCGTCTTGGCCTCGTCGCGCGCGTCGTCAAGGTAGCCGACCGCGTCGACGAGGTGTTTGTCTTTGGCCTCTTCGGGCGAGAACGGACCGTCCTCGACGATGCCCTCGATCGCCTTGTCTCCGCGGCCTTCGGTGAGCCCCGCGAGCCACGCGGCGCGCACTCCGCGCAGCGCGGTCTGGAGCGTCTCGCGCGCCTCGGGGCTCGGGCCGTCGCGCGTGAAGGTCTCCTCCGCGCCCTTGTATTTGCCGATCTGGAGGAAGTCGACGCCCACGTGCAAGCGCTCGAGCAGCTTGTTCGCGAAGAGGAGCTGCGCCGCGATGCCGATCGCGTCGACGTCGCCCGCGGGGCTCACCCACACGCGCGAGCACCCCTTGATCGCGAGGAGCAACGTCGCGTTGTGGTAGCCGTCGGCGTGGCACACGACGGGCTTGGTCTTCTTGACCTCGCCGAGCAAATGGCCGATCTCGAGCGCGCGCGCGAGGCCGGTGCTCGCGCCGCCGATCTTGACGAAGACGCCCTTGGGGCCCTCTTTGCCGCGCGCCAGATCGCGCAGCACGCGCACGAGATCCGCGTGCGTCCGCTTGGGCGCGGGCCCGAACAGCGAGGCGCTCGTCACCTCGGGATCACCCTTCGAGAGATCGATCTCGGCGACCGTCCCCGCGCCCGAGGACGATGATTTCGGGCTCGTCGCGGCCTTGGATGCGTCGGTCGTTCCGCTCGCCGAAGGGGTAGCGACAGGCGCTTCGTCGCGCACGGGCCTGCCGTGGCACCCGGCCGCGACCATCGCGAAGAGCGCGCACAACGAGGGCGCGGAGAGCGATCGCATCACTTGAACCCCGGAAGATCGGACGTGTCGACGCCCGGCGGCGTCGGCGGAGGGCTGGGCTTGGGAGCAGGCGCGGGCGCAGGAGCAGGCGGCGGCGCGGGTTGTTGCGTCGGCGGAGGTTGCGGCGACGGAGATGCCGGCGGAGGCTTGATTCCAGGCAGATCCGAGACATCGACGCCGGGCGGCAGCTCGAGCGGAGGCCCGCTCGGCGGGTCGTGCGGCTCGGGTTTGTCGCGCGGCGGTGCGTTGGGCGGCGCGTTCGGAGGCGCGTTGGGCACGGCGCTCGGCGTCCCGCTCGGCGCGACCTTGGCGCCCGCTTTTGCGGACGCGCTCGCGGACGCCGCGGGCTCGGGCGCCTTTTGCCGCGCGACGTAGGCGCGGAGCTGCGGCGCGAGCGGGTGCGGCCGATCGTTGCTGCCGAGCTTGTCGAGCTCGGCCTTGGCCGCGGTGACGTCGCCGGATCGCGCGAGCGCATACACGAGCAACGCGCGCGCGTGGCTCAAGCGAGGATCGGCGGAGAGCGCCGCGCGCAGGCGATCGAGGATCGACGGGAACGAAGGCTCCGCCTCGGCGAGATCCAACCCCGCGAGCACGAGCGCGTTCGCCGGATCCGACGTGCCTCCGCGCAGCTCACCGACGAGCTTTCGCGCGCCCGCCACATCGCCCGCGATGCGCGCGGCGTCGATGCGACAGCGGAGCACGGCCGCGCCGTTTGGATCGACGCCGGCCGCCTTGGTCGTGGCCTTACGCGCGCGATCGGCCGCTTGATCGAGCTCGCGCGCGGCGGGCGCGCGATCGGGATCTCCGTCGGCCAAGAGCTTGGTGCGCAGCCACGCGATGTCCGCGCGCACGACCGAGAGCCGCGCGAGATCGCCGAGCAAGCGCGCGTCGTTCTCGGCGAGCACGCTCGCCTTGTCGAAGTGCTCTTTGGCGCCCTCGAGATCCCCTTCGGCCAGGCTCTTTTCGCCCTCTTGCAGCAGCGTCGCGATGCGCGCGTCCGCGGTGCCCGACGGCGCTGCGGGCGCGGGCGTGAGCATCTTGCGACCGACCGTCGCCGCGCCGAGCGCGAGCATGCCGCCGATCACGAAGCCCACGATCCAGCGCGCGGGCCCGGCCCGTCGCGCGGGCACCACCGACGAGAAGCGAGGTTCGAGGTAGTCGCCTTCGCCCGTCGTCCCGGCGCGCGTCGGCGCAGGCGTGGGTGTAGCGAGCGGCGATTGCATCGGCGGGACCGACTTGGTCGCGCCCGGCGGCGGGACGGACTCGCGCGCTCGCGCGTGCTCCATCGGCGGCGACGGCTCGACCTCGGTCTCGGGGTTCTCGATGAGCGGCGTCGCTGCGGCGCGCGGCGGCGGCGCCGAAGGCACGCGCGGCGCTTGTGCAGGAGCGAACGCGTCGTCGAAGGGGAACGGCAGCGCGCCGCCGCCTTCGGACATCACGATCGTTCCACCGCCCATCGCAGGCACCGCAGCAGCGCGCGGGATAGGCGCGCCGTCGGGCGACACCACGACGCCGGGAGGAACCGAAGGCGTCGGCGCTCGCGCGGGCGGAGGAACCGAACGACGCGCGGGCGGGTTGGGCGGAGGCAAGATCGCCGGCGGAGGCAGCGCGCCCGGATGAATGGGCGGACGCGGCTTGAGCGTCGGCGGCATGAGCTGCGTGTCGTCGATCGCCTCGGGCTCCGCAGTCCGCGGCCCGATCGGCAGAGGGATCGCGACGGAGCCCTCGGTGCGCTGCGCGCCCGACGGAGCGACGACGCCGGGGCTTTGCGGCGTCGCGTTGCGCGCGCGCGCCGCCTCCGGGCCGAGCCCCATCGAGGTGCCGTAAGGGTTGTTGACCGCGCCCGAGACGGCGTTGAAGAAGGGCTCGAGCTCCGCGATCGCGCCGAGCCTTCGAGGCCTCGCGGCGCCGCGGATCAACACGTCGTCGCGCGTGATGGTGAGCTTCGCGATCGCGCCTTGGAGCTCGCGCAGCGCGCGAAACTCGAGCTCACGTCCGTCGATCGTGCGCACGAGCCAGCGCTCCGGGGCGCCCGCCGCAGCGGCGCGACGCACCTTGAACTGATGCCCGCAGTTGGTGCACTTGACCGTGGTGCCGCGCTCCGACACGAGCGCGTCGTCGAATTCGTAGGCCGTGCTGCAGCGCTCGCAGGTGACGTCCATGCGATCAGCGACCTCCGAAGAACGAGGTCAGAGCGGCGCGACGAAACGCGGTCGGCATACGCGGAGCTCCGAACGTAGCACTTCTTTCGAGGAGCCCTCTACGGGCCGCACTCGCCGATCACGTGCGACGTCCAATTGTGCCCTGAAAACGGCCCGTCCCAAGGCCCGTTGATGCCGCCGAAGCTGCCGTAATAGGGCTGCATCACACCGCCGCTCGCGACCGAGCACTCGCCGACCGCCTCGGCGATCCAATAGACCTGTCCGCCGGTGAGCGCGACCGGCGGGCTCGCGTCCGCGCCGAGCCAGCCCACCGGGCTCGTGGGCGAGAGGGGCGATTGGAAGAGCACCGCGCCGGGCTTGCCGTTTTGATCCGTGAGCAAGGCGACGCTCCCGGAGTCGGACGCGATTTCGAGGCGCGTCATGTTGAAGCTGCACGTAGGCACGTATTGCCATGCGATCCACGTCGCGCCTTGGAAGCAGTTGTGCGTGAGCGGGAAGGGGTTTTGATCGTCGCCGCAGCACGGCGGGATGCAGTCCGTGTCGTCGGCGAGCGAGCAGCCCGAGGGACAGCAGCCGTCTCCGCTCACGCATTGGGTGATGGGCGCGCTGCCGACGCACTGGCCGTTTTGCCCGCACGTGTCGACGGTGGTGCACGCGTCGTGATCGTCGCACGTGCCGCCCATGTTCGCGGGCTGCCCGCCGCCGCAGAGGCCGTTCGAGCACGTCTCGCCCGACGTGCAGGCGTTCAGATCGTCGCACGCCGCGCCGTTGTTGCCCGGGGTCGTGACGCAGGTCTTCTGCGCCTCGTTGCACACGCCGATCTTGCAGACGTCGCCCGGCGGCACGCACGGCCTCGGATCACCCGTGCAAAGGCCGCCTTGGCAGACGTCGTTGACCGTGCAGTAAAAGCCGTCGTTGCAAGGCGTCCCGTCGTTGATCGGCATCACCTTGCAGCCCAACATCGGGTCGCAGAAGCCGACGCTGCACTCGGTGTCCAAGAACGAGCAGTCGATCATCTGCGTCGCGTTGCACACGCCGCCTTGGCACTTGCCCGTGAGCGTGCACGCGTCGTTGTCGACGCACGGAGAGCCATCGTTTCCAGGGATTTGCGTGCACGCGTCCGAGGTCGTGTCGCAGAAGCCGAGGTGGCACGAGTCGCTCGCGGGGCACGGCTTGGGCGTGCCGGTGCACGCGCCGTTCTGGCAAAAATCGTTCAGCGTGCACTGCTTGCCGTCGTCGCACGACGCGCCTTCGTTCGCGGGTTGCTTCGTGCATTCGCCGTTGATGCACGTGCCCGCGTTGCACGGGTCCGAGAACGCCGCGCAGTCCTGCGCCGAGATGCACGGGCCCGAGCCGGAGCTCGAGCTTGAGCTCGTGCTCGTGCTCGACGTGCTGGTCCCTTCTCCGCCCGAACCGCCGGAGCCTGTGCCCGTGCTCGCGGTCGGGACGGTGGTGCCCTCCGCGCACGCCGTGGGCGCGAGCGAAGCAGCGATCGCGAGGAGGCCGAGCGAGAAAGCTGAAGAGAGGGCGCGGCGCGACATGCGCCGATCGTAGATCAAGCTTCGGGCGCGCTGACCTTCTTCTTGCGCTTGGAACGCGGAGGTTTGTCGGGGCTCGGCTCGGGTCCCACGTCGCGGAGGCACAGCTCCTTCATGCGCCGGAGGAGCCATTGCGTCGCCGGCCCCGCGTCGAGCTCGGGCCGATGGATCACGGCGAGCGAGATGAGCACCTCTCCCCAGGCCTCGGGCTGCACGCGAACGAGCGTGCCCTTGGCCAGATCCGCGCGCGCGACGTGCTCGGGGAGGTTGCCCCAACCGAGGCCCGCGCGGATGAGCGCGTGTTTGGTGGTGAGGTCGGCGACGCGCCACGTGATGGGCGAGAGCACGCCGCGATCGGGCGATTTTCCAGGCGAGCGCTCGGACAAAACGATCTGCACGTGCTCGGCGAGGCGCTCGGTGGGGATGCGCCCCTTGGCCTTGGCGAGCGGGTGATCTTTGGAGGCGACCGTGACGAACTGCACGGTCGAGAGATGGTGACGCGTGAGGCCCGCGCCGCTCTCCGCCGGGTTCGCGACGCCGAGATGGCAGGTGCCGTCGAGCACGCGCGCGGTCACCGCGGCCATGATCTCGGTGTGCACGCGCAGCTCGACCGTGGGGAAGACCTCGGCGAACTCGCGGCACAGATCGACCAGCGCGGTGAGCGGAAAGGCGGCGTCCACGCAGATCGCGACCTCGGGCTCGAGCCCGCCGACGAGCCCGCGCGCGACGCGCCGGAGCCCGTCGGTCTCGCTGATCACGCGCCGCGCGCATGCGAGCAGCACGCGGCCTTGATCGGTGAGCTTGGGCACGCGCGTGGATCGATCCCAGAGCGCGACGCCGAGCTGCGCCTCCAGGTTGGCGATGGCGTGGCTCACGGCGGACTGCACGCGCTGGAGCTTGCGCGCCGCGGCCGAGAAGCTGCCTTCGTCGACGACGGTCACGAAGGCGCGGATCTGATCCAGCGTGATGGGATCGAGCACAGGTTATGGATCCAAGGTCACGAGCTGCACGGTGTGCCCTGGGATCGTGAGCACGGGGTCGACGATCTGGCAATACGCCTCCACGCCGTCGTCCACGTCGTTCACTTGATGCAGGCAGACGTTGCTGAACGCGTTGATCCGCTGGTCGCCCGGCGCGAACATGAGCTCGTACGCGGCGGCCTCGGAGCTCGCGTTGGCGAGGAAGACCGCGCGCTTGCCGCCTTCGCCGACGGCTTCGAGCGCGTAGAGATCGGATCGGATCACGATGGATCCCTGCGTCGGCGTGCGGCTCGCGAGCAGGCCCCAGAGCGCGATCACCGAGCCCCGCGGCGTGCGCCGCCCGTCGCAGCGGAGGATGCCGCGATCGTCCCCCGCCGCGCGGTGCGCGAACGCGCGCACGGCGCCGCCGGCCTGCATCGCGATGAGCGACGCGCCCGTCCTCGCGCCCCCTTCTTTCCCCGTGTACTCCGAGAACGGCGCGTCCGAGGACGGCGCGTGCGCGCTCACGTGGATGGTCGTCTCGGCGAAGAGGCTCGTGCCTGCCCAGCTCGCGTCTTCGTAGCAAGGGCTCTCGCCGTCGAGCAGCGCGCGCAACATCGCGAGCCGCTCCGTGTTGTCGTCGAGCCCGTCCTCGGTGAGGTGCACGCCGATCCACGCGGGGGCGATCCCCGCGTCCGCGAGGCGCTCCAAGAAGACGGCGATCGCGGAGGTGTCGCACGAGGCGTCGCGCAGCTCGTCGAGCTCGGCCTCGTGAAAGCCTCCTACGCCGATGGGCTCGGTCACGCCCATGCCTGCGAGCGCGTCGAGCGCGCGCACCGTGAGATCGCCGTAGCCCTCCGCGCCGCGCCCCTCGACGTCCCACGTTTTGTCGGAGTAGTCGCCGAGCACCTCGACGCCTTCGAGCGCGTCGCCGGCCATGGCGCGGTAGCGCGCGACCTCGCAGCTCATCGCGGCGATCCACCCGGTGTCCTCGCTCTCGGAAGGGCCGAAGTGCGTGCGCATCGCGAGCTTGGGGTCCACGCTCGCGCTCGATCCCACGCGGAGCACCCACCCGAAGCCGCCGTCGAGGATGGCCTCTGCGCGCGCGTCGCTGCCGTTTCCGGCCTCGAAGAGCAAGTCCCCGCAGCCGTCGGGGTACACCGGCGCGCACCCCGACCAGCATGGATACTGGCCGTCGCACGGCTCGTACGCGCCGCCGGAGCAGTTGTAGATCAGGTCGAGATCGAGCGTGTCGTCGCCGTGCTCGCCGTTGCGGATCGTGGTCACGCCCGCGTTTCGCAGGCCCTCCGCAAAGACGTCCGGCGCGACGCAGCCGGATTCACCGAAGGGCGCGGCGGGCCCCGAGACCACGCCGGAAAAATCACCCAGCGCGACGTCGCCCTCCGCGCCTTGCAGCGCGATGAGCTGAACCGCGTTCGTAGGACGATTGCAGCCCTCGCACCCCGCCGCGCCGAGCGACACGAAGACGATCGAAGCCGGCGCGAGGCGTCGCAGAGAATGGAGCGGGATCATGCGAGAGAGATAACCACGCGCACCAAACCTTGGGTTCCGGCGCGCGCAGGAGAAGACGCGGGCGGTGGGGTTACTTGCAATACCCGTCGATGCAGATCTTGTTGGCGGCGCAGGGGATGTTCGCCGAAAGATCGCACTCGCTGCCCAGGTTGGACGTCGACGCGCAGACGTCGTGTTGACCGGAGACCGTCGTCACGGGCTTGCACAGGTTGAGCGAAGGCAGGGTGTCGCACACGTTGCTCATGGGCGCCGCGCACGAGATGTAGCAAGCGTGGTGCAGGCAGATGGAGCCTCCCGCGCACGCATCCTGAACGCCGTCCGTTTGGCAGAGGAACGTGGCTTTTTGATCCGGGATGCAGCCGTTGTCGACCCACGACGAGCCGGCGGGGCATTGGCCGTTCACGGAGCGCGGCACGCACGCGCCGGCCACGCAGACCAGATCCGGGCCGCCGCAGTCGTTGGTGATGGTGCACGGTTGAACGGGCGTCGCGCAGATGCCGAGCGCGGTGTCGCACGTGTAGCTCGCGGGGCAGTCGTTGTCGTTGACGCAGCCCGGGGTGCACTTGCCCGCCGCGCACTTGTCGTTGGCCGGGCATTGGCCGCCGTCCCAGCACTGGTCGAGCGGCTGCGTGCAGATGCCGCTCACGCACGCGTATCCGGCGCCGAAGTTGACGCACTCCACGTCGGTGCCGCAGCCGTTGGGGTTGTCGCGCACGCACGTGTTGTTGGCGGCGTCGCAGTGGAAGCCGAACACGCAGCTCCCGACCGCGGTGCAGTCGCCCGCTTGGCAGGTGCCCGCGGCGTCGCACGTCTCCGAGGCCGCGCAATCTGCGGGCTTGCCGCAGTAAACGGAGCCCGACGAGCCGCTGCTGCTACTGCTGCTGCTCGTGGAGGAGCCGCTCGACGAGCTGGAGCTGCTGCCGCTCGGCACGCAGCTCGCGGTGTTGCTCTTGGGGTCGACCTCGCAGGTGAAGCCGGTCACGCAGCCCCAGATGGTGCAGTCGCCGGGGTGACAGAAGCCGTCGGAGCCGCACGTCTGGTTGGTGCCGCAGTCGTCCGGCGAGTTGCACCCGCCCGGCGACCCGCCTCCCGACGAAGACGACCACCCCCCGCCGCAGTTTCCGTCCTGACATCCCGTATCTCCGCTGCCCCACACGGGACATCCCGCGAGGAGCGCTGACACGACGGAGAACAAACCCAGCAGGGAAAGTCGCTTCATACTGTCTCCCGAATCTCTCGGAGCGGATCGAAAAGCAAGGAGGGGAACCGCGATCGCTCACGGAACATAGCAAGCTGCGTACCTCGGACAAGCGCAACGGGCCGGGACCGAGGAGCGCCGCGTTCGTGAGGTGATCAGCGGCTTTCGTTGGTTCTGCGCGCGCGAGACGGACGATCGTGAAGCGCGGTTCACGCGCGGGCTGTGTCCCGGATCATGCCGCGACCTTCGCGCGCAAGGCGGTGACGAGATGCCTTAGACTGCGGACATGCGGCGTCATCTCCTCGTTGCCCTCGCGTCGATCGCCGGGGGTGCTGCTGCGTCGGCCTCGTGCTCCGGCGATTCGGTCGCGGTCGGGCTCGTCATGAGGTCGCCGCAGGGCTTGCTCGATCAAGCCACGGCCGTGACGGTGACGGTCTTCGATGCGTCCCTCGCCGCGTGCGACGACGCGACAGGCCACGTCGACAAGATCCCCGAGGGCTCCGACGTCATCACGGCATCGCTCTCGAAGGAGGGGTGCCCCGCCGGGCTCGCGTGGTGCAAGACGCTCGAGATCGAGCGCGACGGCAACGAGAAGATGTTCGCGATCGAGGTCAAGAACGGCGGCGCGATCATCGGTGAGGGGTGCGCCACCGCGGTCATCGACAAAGCGGCGGTGGAGGTCGAGGTCACGGTGCGGCGCTTCGTCGAGCCGGCGTGTTGCGGCGACGGGCGCGTGCAGCCCGGCGAGCAATGTGATCCCGCGCCGATCTGCACCGAAAACTGCACGTGCAGCACGGTCCAGCAAGACGCGACGTGCCTCCCGGACTGCACGGCCGAGGAGATTCATCTCTCGGCGGGCAACCCGCCGGGCGTGAAGCCCAAGGTCGAGAGCGGCCCGCCGGGCAGCAAATCGCACCTGTCGCTCACGTTCGGGCCGGGCGGCGTCAAGACGCCCAACATGATGCGCGCGGCGTTCGTGAATTCGAACACCGCGGACGCGCTCGGGAACGAGGACGTGATGCTGCGTTACCTCGCGAACGATCTCTCGCCGATCACCGACCCGGCGCCGTTGTCGCTCCAGCTCGGCTTGCCGCTCCGGTGCTCGTCGACCACCATCGCGGGCGTCGCGCGCAAGCAGCACGAGCCGGTGCTCGCGGTCGCGTCGACCGACACCGTCGCGCTCGCGTACGTGAGCAACGAGGACAACCCGACCTCGTTCAGCGTGTTCCTCGCGCCGTTCACCGCGAATGGATGCGTCGACACCAAGCCTTGCACGATGGCCGAAGAGTGCATGACGGGCAGCTGCGACAACGGCTTTTGCGCGGACGCCATCAAGGTCTCTGCCCTCCCGGGGACGTCGCAACCGCATCTCGCGGCGGGGCCCGCGGGCACGGTGCTCGTGGTCTGGTCGCAGGCGCAAAGCGTGCTCGGCCGCATCTGGAAGACGGATGGAACGTTGTTCCCACCGCTCTATGATTTGACCATCACGACCAAGGGCTCGAACGCGCGCGTCGCGGGCGACATCAACGGTTGGAAGGTGGTTTATGCGGGCGGCGCGAGCGACGACGCGGACGCCATCTTGCTCTCCACCGTGTCGATCGACGGCGTCGTGGGCGCGGGGAAGCGCGTCAACGCGGTGACGGCGGGGCTGCAAGAGCAGCCCGACATCGCGCTCGAAGCGAGCGGTCGTTCGGTGGTGGTTTGGCGGTCGGACGGCGACATCTACTTTCAGCGCTTCGACGAGGCGGGGGAGCCCCTCGCGGGGGATCAGAACGAGCCGCTCAACACGAGCGGTCGCACCGGGAGCCCGGCGCCGACGAACGAGCAGCGGCCCGTGGTCGCCGCGTCGCTCGGCTTTGGTGAGTTTTACGCGGTCGCGTGGGAGACGACCGACACACACGACATCATCGGGCGCTTCGTGGACGCCGCAAAGGGGTTTGGCTTCAACAGCGTCAACGGCCAAAACACCGACTTTATCGCGACGTCGAGGGCCTATCCCGGGGTCCGGCAGAGCCCTGCGATCACCGTCGGCGGCGCGGGGTTCGTGGTGATCGGTTGGGAGGACGTGAGCGACGCGCACCCCGGCGTGTACGCCCGTCGCTTCCCGCTCCCGACGTTCTGATTCTTCTCCCCCTCTCCCGGTACGGGAGAGGGGGCCGGGGGGTGAGGGTCAGCAGTCGTTCGGGCAGTTGGCGGCGCTCTCGCCGCACTGCGGCTCACACAACGTGTTGCCGCAGATGCAGAGACCGAAGCAGTCCGCTTGGCAGTTGAACGGCGTCTCGCCGCAGGCGGGGTTGCAGTTGAAATCGCCGCAGAAGCAGCCGATCGGGCAGTCGTTCGGGCAGGTGAATTGGTTCTCGCCGCACTGCGGCTCGCACTTGGTGTCGCCGCAGATGCAGGCGCCGTTGCAGTCGTTGGGGCACGAGAACGGGCTCTCGCCGCACTGAGGCTCGCAGAGGAAGTTGCCGCACGCGCAGATCTGCGCGCAGTCCGATTGGCAGGTGAGCACCGTCTCACCGCAGTTGGGATCGCAGAAGAGGTCGCCGCACTGGCAAGGATTGCCGCAGTCGTTCGGGCAGGTGAACTGGCTCTCTCCGCAGTTGGGATCGCAGATGAAGTCGCCGCACACGCACGAGCAGTCCTGCGGGCACGTCATCAGGTTCTCGCCGCAGAAAGAGTCGCAGAAGAAGTCGCCGCACGAGCAGCCGAAGCCGCAGTCCTGCGAGCACGTTTGGGAGTCTTCGCCGCACTCGATTTGACAGACGAAGTTGCCGCACTGGCACGCTGTCGCGCAGTCGATCGAGCAGGTGATCACGGTCTCGCCGCACGCCGCGTCGCAGTTGTTGTCGCCGCAAACGCAGCTCGGCGGGCAGTCTTGCGGGCAGGTGGCGTTGGACTCGCCGCACTGCGGTTTGCACTGGTTGTCGCCGCACACGCACGAGGGGCAGTCGCTCGGGCACGTGGCCGTGGTCTCGCCGCAGACGGGCTCGCAGAGCTGGTTGCCGCACGCGCACGCGACCGCGCAGTCGCCCGGGCAAGAGAGCACGGTCTCGCCACATTGAGGCTGACATTGGAAGTTGCCGCAAACGCAGGATCCGCCGCAGTCCTGCGGGCAGGTGTTGGGGCTCTCGCCGCACGCGGGCTGGCAAACGGCGTTGCCGCACGCGCACCCGGGCGCGCAGTCGCTCGGGCAGCTCGCGGCGGTCTCATTGCAGTTGGGTTGGCAGATGCCGTTGCCGCAGAGGCACGGGAGTTGGCAGTCCTGCGGGCACGTGGCGTTGGTCTCGCCGCACTGGACCTGGCAGATGTTGTTGCCGCAGATGCAGGGCTGGCCGCAGTCGAGCGAGCAGTTGTTGGGGGTCTCGCCGCACTGGGCTTGGCACTGGTTGTCGCCGCAGAAGCAGCTCGGGCCGCAGTCCTGCGGGCATGAATTCGAGTCCTCGAAGCACGAGGGATCGCAGATCATGTCGCCGCAGAGGCAGGGCGGTTTGCAGTCTTGGATGCAGGTGGCTTGGTTCTCGCCGCACTGGGGTTGGCAGACGTTGTTGCCGCACACGCACGCCTGCGGGCAGTCCTGCGGGCAGGTGGCGCTGGTCTCGCCGCACTGGGGTTGGCAGACGGCGTTGCCGCACGCGCACATCTGCATGCAGTCTTGGGGACAAGACATCTGGGTCTCGCCGCACTGGGGCTGGCAGACGTTGTTGCCGCACGCGCACCCGCCGCCGCAGTCCTGCGGGCAGCTCGCTTGGGTCTCGCCGCACTGGGGCTGGCAGACGTTGTTGCCGCACAGGCACCCTCCGCCGCAGTCTTGGGGGCAATTGACGGGCTCGCCGCACTGGGGCTCACAGATGTTGTTGCCGCAGACGCAGCCCACGCCGCAGTCCTGCGGGCACGTCGCGGGGCTCTCCCCGCACTGGAACTGGCAAACGGCGTTGCCGCAGACGCAGCCCATGCCGCAGTCTTGCGGGCAGGTCATTTGGTTCTCGCCGCACTGGGGTTGGCAGAGGGCGTTGCCGCAGCCGCATTGAGGGGTGCAGTCGAAGGGACAGCTGAATTGGTTCTCGCCGCAGACCGGGTCGCAGAAGAGGTCGCCGCACGTGCACGCCACGGGGCAGTCGTTGGGGCAGTTGAACTGGTTCTCGCCGCACTGGGGTTGGCAGACGAAGTTGCCGCAGCCGCACGCCTGGCCGCAGTCGTTGGGGCAGGTGAATTGGTTCTCGCCGCAGGCCGGGTCGCAGATCATGTCGCCGCAGGTGCAGTTACCGCAGTCCTGCGGGCAATTCAGGCTGTTTTCGAAGCACTCGGGCTGGCACTTGGCGTTGCCGCAAAGGCACGTGGGGCCGCAGTCTTGGGGGCAGGTCCCGAGGTTCTCACCGCACTGGGGCGCACAAATCATGTCGCCGCAAACGCACGATCCGCCGCAGTCGATGGAGCAGTTGTTGGGCGATTCGCCGCACTCGGGTTGACACTTCATGTCGCCGCAGAAGGCTTCGGGCGGGCAGAAGCCGCAGTCGGCGGTGCAGTTGTTTTGGTTCTCGCCGCACTCGGGCTGGCAGATGCCATCTCCGCAGAACACGTCGGGCGGGCACGCGCAGTCTTTACAGGTGCCAGGATTTTCGCCGCACTGGGGTTGGCAGATGCCGTCTCCGCAAAACTCGGTGGGCTTGCAGCCCGAGCAGTCTTGGGGGCAAGTCGTGCCGTTTTCGTTGCACCCCGGCTGGCAGAAGCCGTCGCCGCAGAAGTCGTCGAAGGCGCAGGAGCCGCAGTCGTCGGGGCAGGTGGCGATGGTCTCGCCGCAGGCGAGTTGGCACTTGTCGTCGCCGCACGAGCAGCCGCCGCCTTGTCCGCCGCCGCCGTCGCCGATGGGGACGTCCTCGATTTGTGAGCGGCCGCAGCCCATGAGGGTGAGGACGGCGGTGAGGAAGGTGAAGATCCAAAGCCGAAGCGCGCGCGAAGCCATAAATACTCCCGAGGGGTCGATCGTACATGGGGATGGGGCGGCGGGAAAGCGGCCGGCGGGTTTGGCGGAGGGCGTGGCGCAATTCTTGGCCCGATGCCCGCGTTGCCTGTACCGACACGGCGGCATGAATCCGGTTCGCGCGACCATGAGCTACAGCGATCCAGGAGCGGACCCTTTTGCTGCGGTCGTAGGCAGCCACAAGGGGCGCGCGAAGCCTGAGTGGTGTGTGGACTTCGGCGTGGTGCTCGAGGCCATGACGACGTTCGAGCTGTGGAACGCGATTGAGCGAGGGGACGTGACGGTGCGGGCGCGGGTGTGGCGCGAGGGGCTCGAGTGCTGGACGCCGGTGGATCGGCTGCCGGAGCTCTCGCTCGCGGTGGCGCGGTCGCCTTCGCCTTCCGAGGTGCGGCTCAGCGGTCCTCGCGCGGAGGCGCCGTCGCTCCGGGCCGAGCGTATCTCGCTCCCTCCCGAGTCTTCGCCGCGCTCGCAGGATCTCCCGACGTTGCCTGCGGCGCCCAAGGCGCTCGCGTCGGATCCGCGCGTGGAGCAGGCCGCGCGTATGGAGCAAAGCGCGCAGAGTGAGCGGAGAGCGCGCGTGGAGCCGAGAGATTCCGTGTCTCCTGCGGCGCGGCGTTGGGGGAGCTTTCGCGCGCGCGGCGGGCATTGGATCGCGCTCGGGGCGAGCGTCGGTGCGCTCTCGACGGCGATCGCGCTCGCGCGGACGAGCCCTGCGGAGCCGCCTGGACGTGCGATGGACGCGCAGAGCGCGGTGATGCTCGAAGGCGTAGAGCACGAGCGGGGGCGTGGGGTGGATGAGGAGGATGAAGCGCAGCGCAGCGCGGAGGCGTGGGATACGCCGGCTGCTGCGGGGGCGGCGGCGCGGCACAGGCCTACGGCGCGCGCGCGTCACGATGAGCGCGGGCAGCGGCGCCTCCCGCGGGATGGCCGCTCGGCGCGTTGACGCACGCCACGCAACGAGGCGGCAGATCGAGCCTTTTGCGAGCCTCTGCAATCTTGGGTTGCAGAACCCGCGAGGGATCGTCTAGCATGCGCGTCGCTCGATCCGGCGTCGTCTAAGGGCAGGACGGGGGACTTTGAATCCCCTAATCGGGGTTCGAATCCCTGCGCCGGAAC